>CAMDHJ010000182.1 GCA_945897865.1 Tepidiphilus sp. J10 | reverse complement strand
ATCAGATGCCGCCGGCAATTGGCCTGGATCGCCTGTTCGCCGGCCAGCTTGCTGGCGCCGTAGACGTTGAGCGGCCCGGTCGCATCGGCTTCAACCCGGGTTTGTTCGCCGCTGCCGTCGAACACATAGTCGGTGGAGTAATGCACCAGCTGCGCACCCAGCTTTTCCGCTTCCTCAGCCAGCACGCCCGGGGCGGTGGCGTTCAGCGCATACGCACGATCGCTTTCGCTTTCTGCCTTGTCGACGGCGGTATGCGCGGCCGGATTGACGATGATGCGCGGCTTGATCTCAGCCACCGACCGGCGGATGGCGGCGACATCGGTCAAATCGAGTTGGCTGGAATCCAGCGTCACTACTTCGCCCAGCGTCGACAGGCTGCGCGCCAATTCCCAGCCGACCTGGCCACGGCTGCCGGTGAGCAGAATGCGGGAGCGGGCGGTCATTCAAACACCTCGGCGTCTTTCAGCAGCGGTTGCGCCTGATCCTTGGCCGAAAGCTGCGGTGCTGCGCCTTGCAATACGTCCAACGGCCATTCGATGCCGATGGCGGGATCATCCCAGCGCACGCCCCGATCCCATTCCGGCGCGTAGTAATTCGTGGTCTTGTAGAGAAAGTCCGCGCTTTCCGACAGCACCAGGAAAGCGTGGCCGAAGCCGGGCGGCACCCACAGCATGCGGTGGTTTTCCGCGGAAAGTTCGTAGCCGACCCACTTGCCGAAATGAGGCGAGCTCTTGCGCAGATCAACGGCAATGTCGAACACACTGCCGGCTACCACGCGCACCAATTTGCCCTGCGGTTGCTTGATTTGATAGTGAATGCCGCGTAACACACCGCGCGCGGAGCGGGAATGGTTGTCCTGCACGAAGTCGAGGTTCAAGCCCAGATCGGCGAAGGTCTGTTTGTTCCAGCTTTCGGTGAAGAAGCCGCGTGCATCGCCGAAGACTTTGGGTTCCAGCAGCAGGACTTCGGGAATTGCAGTTTGCATGATTTTCATCAAAACACCTTCTCGCTCAACATCCCCAACAAATACCGTCCATACGCATTTTTCTTCAGGGGTTCCGCCAACCTGGTCACCTGTTCGGCGTCGATATAGCCCTGGCGATAGGCAATTTCTTCCGGGCAGGCAATCTTCAAACCCTGCCGGTTTTCAATGGTCTGGATGAACAGACTGGCTTCCAGCAACGATTCGTGTGTGCCGGTATCCAGCCAGGCATGGCCGCGACCCATGATCGAGACATTGAGTTCATCCCAGGCCAGATACTGTTTGTTGACGTCGGTGATCTCCAGCTCGCCGCGCGGTGAAGGCTTCATGTTCTTCGCCACGTCGACCACTCGGTTGTCGTAGAAATAGAGGCCGGTGACGGCGTAGTTCGACTTTGGCTGTTTCGGTTTTTCTTCCAGGCTGATGGCGTGTCCAGCCTGATCGAATTCGACTACGCCATAGCGTTCCGGATCATTGACACGGTAGGCGAACACCGTAGCACCGTGTGTCGAATCGCTGGCAATGCGCAAGTCGTGCGCCAGTTCATGGCCGTAGAAGATGTTGTCACCCAGCACCAGAGCAGAGGGCGCATTGCCGACGAAATCAGCGCCAATGATGAAAGCTTGCGCGAGACCGTCCGGGCTGGGCTGCACGGCGTATTGCAGATTGATGCCCCACTGGCTGCCATCACCCAGCAGTTGCTCGAAGCGCGGCGTGTCCTGCGGCGTCGAGATGATCAAAATGTCGCGAATACCAGCCAGCATCAGCGTGGTCAGCGGGTGGTAGATCATCGGCTTGTCGTAGATCGGCAGCAGTTGTTTGGAGACTGCCAGCGTGGCCGGGTACAGGCGGGTGCCGGAACCTCCGGCAAGGATGATGCCTTTGCGGGTCATACAAAATTCTCCATCTCAAAATTTTAATTCTTCGGCAACAAGTCCATTAACGCAGAACTCACCTGTTGGTAAAGCTCCGACAAATCGCTATGGATCGTCTTCCAGACAATTTCCATGTCCACTTTGAAATAACCATGTGCCACGGCATTGCGCATTTGATAGGCATAGGCCAAAGGTAACGCCGGGTGCGCAGAGACGAACGCAGGGTGATGGATATCAATGTTGTGGCTCGCCTCACCGATGATCTCAAAGTTGCGGATCACCGCATCCTGCACCATTGGATTTTCAAGAAAGGCAACCTCAACCATGTCCTCGGTATAGCGTTCGATTCGCTCAATGGCCTCAAGGATATGCCCCAAGTAATCAGTCAGTCTTTGCTGATCACGAGTCATACAGGCAAAGCCTCTGCAAGCACAGTTGCTCGGAATTTTTCAGGCAGGGCCTTCGGAGTCAGCACATCAACCGGGATGCCAAGGAGTTGCAACAATTCATGGCGAATTGCACCAATATCGAAAAGTGTAGTTTCCGGAGTTGGATCAACCAAAATGTCCAGGTCGCTGGTATCGGTGTCGCTGCCATGAACAACAGAGCCAAAAACACGTGCGTTTTGCGCTCTGTGAGATTCCACCACATGTCGAATGGCTTCCCGGTGCGACTCTAGAACTTGCGATGGTTTCATGTGGACGTCTTTAACCTCAGTTTGAAACTCGAAATTGGTTAATTTCAACTTCTGCCGTTAAGACGGCCATTCCAGAAAAGTGGCATTACCGTTGGAAAAATCTGGATATACACAGACGAAGAAATGACAAAAAGCGTTCAGCCGTACTGCTTGTCCGTCCACTCCCGATACGCCCCACTCGCCACATTCTCCACCCAACCCATGTTGTCGAGATACCACTGCACGGTCTTGCGGATGCCAGTCTCAAAGGTTTCCGCCGGTTTCCAGCCCAGCTCGCGATGGATTTTGGTCGCGTCGATGGCGTAGCGGCGGTCGTGGCCGGGACGGTCCTTGACGTAGGTGATCAGGCGTGTGGCGGGGCCTTCGGGATTCGGTTGGAACTCGTCGAGCAGACCGCAGACGCGGTGCACGATGTCGAGGTTGGGCATCTCGTTCCAGCCACCGATGTTGTAGGTCTCGCCGACCCGACCGTTTTCCAGCACCACGCGGATAGCCGCACAGTGGTCGGAGACGTACAACCAGTCGCGCACGTTCATGCCGTCGCCGTAGATCGGCAGCGCTTTACTGCGCGTGGCGTTGAGGATCATCAGCGGGATCAGTTTCTCGGGGAACTGGTAGGGGCCGTAGTTGTTCGAGCAGTTGGTGGTCAGCACCGGCAGGCCGTAGGTGTGGTGATAAGCGCGCACCAGATGATCGGAGCTGGCCTTGCTGGCGGAATATGGGCTGTTCGGAGCGAACGGGGTTTCCTCGGTGAACGGTGCGTCTTCCTTGCCGAGCGAACCGTAAACCTCGTCTGTGGAGACGTGCAGAAAACGGAACGCAGCCTTGTCGGCATCGCTCATCCCATTCCAGTAGCCGCGCACTTCTTCCAACAGGTGGAAAGTGCCGACGATGTTGGTCTGGATGAAATCTTCCGGGCCGTGGATGGAGCGGTCGACATGCGACTCGGCGGCGAAGTTGACGATGGCGCGCGGCTGATGTTCGGCCAGCAGTTTGCCGACCAAGACCCGGTCGCCGATATCGCCCTGGACGAAGATATGCCGACTGTCACCCTGCAGACTGGCGAGATTCTCCAGATTGCCTGCGTAGGTAAGTTTGTCGAGGTTGATGACAGGCTCGCTGTGTTGCGCCAGCCAGTCAATGACGAAGTTCGCGCCGATGAAGCCGGCGCCGCCGGTGACCAGAATCATGTTTTGTCCTTTTTTCCGTTGGGTGCACCATGCGCACCGATCAACAATAAATGGTGCGCGCGGCGCACCCTACTCGCCCTCAATCACCGTAGCCGTTCGGATTCATCGACTGCCAGCGCCAGGTGTCCTCGCACATGTCCACCAGATCGTGTGTCGCATGCCAACCCAATTCCTTTGCCGCCAATGACGGGTCGGCATAGCACTGGGCGATATCACCAACGCGGCGCGGGCCGATCTTGTAGGGCACCGGCCGTTCGCTGGCGATCTCGAAAGCGCGCGCCATGTCGATCACGCTGAAGCCCTGGCCGGTACCCAGGTTCCAGATCCGCACGCCAGGCGCTTCGGCCAGCTTTTCCACCGCTTTGACGTGGCCTAACACCAGATCAACGACATGGATGTAGTCGCGCACGCCGGTACCATCCGGGGTCGGGTAATCGTCGCCCCAGACATTCAGGTATTCGCGCCGGCCCACCGCCACCTGCGAAATATAGGGCATCAGGTTGTTCGGGATGCCGCGCGGGTCTTCGCCAATGCGGCCACTCTTGTGCGCGCCGACCGGATTGAAATAGCGCAGCAGGCCGATATGCCAGGCCGGGTCTGAAATGGCCACGTCCTGCAGAATCTTTTCGATGAACAGCTTGCTGGTGCCGTAGGGATTGGTGGTGCCACCAACCGGAAAATCCTCGCGGATCGGCACACTGGCCGGGTCGCCGTAAACCGTAGCGGAAGAACTGAACACAATGGTCTTCACGCCCGCCGCCTGCATGGCTTCGAACAGGGTGACGCTGCCGGCGATGTTGTTGTCGTAATACATCAGCGGTTTTTCCACCGACTCACCCACTGCCTTCAAGCCCGCGAAATGGATCACCGCATCAATGTCGTGCTCACGAAACAGGCTATCCAGCGTGCCTCGGTCACGAATGTCGCCTTCGATGAACGGGAAATCCTGGCCAGTCAGTTCACGCACCCGTTGCATTGATTCGGGACTGCTGTTGCACAGGTTGTCGAGGACGACGATGTCGTAGCCGGCGTTGAGAAATTCGATGCAGGCATGCGAGCCAATGTAGCCTGCACCGCCAGTGATCAGGATGGTTTTCATGTAAATCTCCGTTTGGTTATGCGCTCGTGACAACTTGCCACGTGTCCCATGCCCTGCCCCTTGCCCCTTGCCCCTTGCCCCTCAATCAAATACCACGGTCTTGTTGCCATAAACCAGAATGCGATTATCGATATGCCAGCGCACCGCGCGCGACAACACCACTTTCTCCAGGTCCGCGCCCTTCTGCACCAGATTATCCAGTTCGTCGCGATGTGAAATGCGGGTGACGTCCTGTTCGATGATCGGGCCATCATCCAGCACTTCCGTGACGTAATGGCTGGTGGCGCCGATCAATTTGACACCACGTTCGAAGGCGCGTTGATACGGCTTGGCGCCGTGGAAAGCTGGCAGAAATGAATGGTGGATATTGATGATGCGATTTGGGTAATGGCTCATGAATTCGGGTGACAACACCTGCATGTAACGCGCCAGGACGACGAAATCAACGTGGTGTGCATCCAGAAGCGCACGTTGCTGCGCCTCGGCGTCGGGCTTGTTCTCCTTGTTCACCGCGATATGCCGGAACGGGATTTTGTACGCCTCGGCTAGCCAGTGGGTGTCCGGATGATTGCTGATGATCAGCGGAATGTCGCAATACAGTTCGCCGGCGTGGTGGCGATACAGCAGATCCGCCAAACAATGGTCGTATTTTGAGACGAAGATCGCCATGCGCGGTTTGACGCTGGATAGCGACAACGTCCATTTCATCGCATTCGCTTCGGCAATCGGCGCAAACGCTTCATCGAACTTGTGCAGGCCCAACTCAAAACCTTCCAGCGCCCATTCCACCCGCATCAGAAACAGGCCGGCGGTGCTGTCCTGATGCTGATCGGCATGCAGGATGTTGGCGTTGTGTTGCAGCAGGAAATTGGCGATGGCAGCAACCAGTCCCTTCTTGTCTGGGCAGGCGATGAGGAGAACAGCGGAATTACGCATGGGGTTTGGCGCAGTGCAAAAAATAGCGGCAATGATACCGCGCCTGACTGACCGGATTAATGAAGCAATGTCGGGCAAAAAGGCGACGGCGCCTACCCACCCTTCGTCCCTCCCGACGATCCGACATGCTGTGGATAACTTGTCCCGCCAGGACACCACCCAGCCCTGCCGTTGATGTGCCCCAATATCTCTGCCTGTAGACAACTCTGTGGACAACCATGTGGACATTTTGTGCATAAGAAAGCAGTTGACGAAGCCGTCTTCGACACTAGAATTAGCGCCAGCAAGTCACAAATACACTAGATTTAGTGTTTTCTAATAAACCAGTGCCGAGTAGCCGCTCCCCCGCGCCGACACTGAAGCTGAACTGAAGGAGACGCACCCATGCAGCTTTCCACCGATATCCAGACACCCACAAGCACCATCTTGATCACCGATGTCTCGCCTGCGAACGCAGTGCATGCCCCTTCCTACCCCGACCACAAGATCATCCGCCGCAACGGCGCCGTGGTCGCCTTCGAGCCGAACAAGATCGCCATTGCGCTGACCAAGGCGTTCATCGCCGTCAACGGCGGTCAGGCGGCCGCCAGCGCGCGCATCCGCGACGTGGTGGAAAACCTCACCGGCAATGTCGTCAGCGCCTTGATTCGTCGCCAGCCCCACGGCGGCACCTTCCATATCGAAGACATCCAGGATCAGGTCGAACTGGCGCTGATGCGCTCCGGCGAGCATGAAGTCGCGCGCGCCTATGTGCTGTATCGCGAGAAGCGCAACGACGAGCGCGCCAAGCAAAAGCAGCAGCAAGTCACGGATCACGCGCTGTACTGCCTGGAAAACGGTGAGCGCCGCCCTCTCGATCTGGGCCATCTGACCGAGGTCATCACCGTCGCCTGCGAAGGCCTGAAAGAAACCAACCCGCAAGCCATCCTGCAAGCCACGCTGCGCGACATCTACGACGGCGTGCCGATGGACGAAGTGCGCCGCTCGCTGATCCTGTCGGCGCGTTCGCTGATAGAGAAAGACCCGGAATACAACTACGTCACCTCGCGCCTGCTGATGCATTCCATCCGCCGCGAAGTGTTGGGCGAGGAAGTCGGCCAGCATGAGATGAACGCCCGCTATGCCGATTACTTCCAGACCTACATCAACCAGGGCATCGAAGCCGAACTGCTCGACGAGCGCCTGCGCCAGTTCGACCTGCCGCGCCTGGC
>CAMDHJ010000181.1 GCA_945897865.1 Tepidiphilus sp. J10 | reverse complement strand
GGCCTGTTCACGCCGATCCGCGAACTGTTCGCCGGCACCGTGCAGGCGCGCGAACGCGGCTACGAAGTCGGCCGCTTCTCGTTCAACGTCAAGGGCGGCCGCTGCGAAGCCTGCCAGGGCGACGGCATGATCAAGGTGGAAATGCACTTTCTGCCCGACATCTACGTGCCGTGCGACGTCTGCCACGGCCAGCGCTACAACCGCGAAACGCTGGAAGTGCAATACAAGGGCAAGAACATCCACGAAGTGCTGCAAATGACCGTCGAAGAGGCCTACGCCTTCTTCAACGCCGTGCCGACCGTGGCGCGCAAACTGAAGACGCTGATCGACGTCGGCCTTTCGTACATTCGATTAGGCCAGGCCGCCACCACGCTGTCCGGCGGCGAAGCTCAACGCGTCAAACTGGGCCTGGAACTGTCCAAACGCGACACCGGCAGAACGCTCTACATCCTCGACGAACCCACCACCGGCCTGCACTTCCACGACATCGACATGCTGCTCACGGTGCTGCAACGCCTGGTCGGCAACGGCAACACCGTCGTCGTCATCGAACACAACCTGGATGTCATCAAAACTGCCGACTGGGTCTTCGACCTGGGACCGGAAGGCGGCGAAGGCGGCGGGAAAATCATCGCCGAAGGCACACCGGAACAGATCGCGAAGAACAAGGCGAGCCATACCGGGAAGTATTTGAAGCCGGTGTTGAAACGCGGGTAGGCATGCCCAAGATCATCATCATCGCGGGGCCGAATGGCGCCGGGAAAACCACCTTCGCCCGCGAATTCCTGCCCAACGAAGCCGCCTGCCCAACCTTCGTCAATGCCGACTTGATCGCGGCGGGGCTGTCACCATTCGCCCCGGAAGCGGCTGCGGTGCGGGCGGGGCGGATCATGCTCGAACAGATCGCGGAACATGTCCGTCGCCGCAACAGCTTCGCGTTTGAGACCACCTTGTCAGGCAGGGGCTACGCCAGACACATTCCCGAGTGGCAAGTTCTGGGCTACCGAGTGGAACTGTTCTTCCTGACCCTGCCCAGCCCCGAAGACGCCATCAAGCGAGTCGCCATGCGGGTTCGACAAGGCGGGCACAATATTCCTGAAGCCGTCATCCGGCGGCGATTCGCCAGCGGCATCGATCATTTCCATCGCATATACAAACCCTTGGTCGATGAATGGGCGCTGTATGACAATTCAGGCACTGAACCACTCGTTCTCGATTGGGGACTCAACGCATGAATCCGAAACCCATAGATCAATCCAAAAGCCGCGACCAAGCGCTATCCCTCCAGGCCATGCGAAGAGCCGCGCAACGTGCCCGCGAATTGGCGCAGCTGACTGGCACTGAACCGCCATCCAGCAACCAAGCGCCGAGCCCGGATGTGGCATGTAGGAATCCAGCAAAAACCGCATCGCACCCCGGATCTACTTCCAGGGTCTGATCATTTCAATCAACTCATGAACAGCACCCGTTTCCAGCGCCCCGTGATCGTGACCTACCATGCCAGACAGCGCATGGATGAGCGCGGCATCTCGGAAGAGATATTGCTGGAAGTGATCGACACGGGAGAAACCCGTTACGCGGATGACACCCACCTGTGGGTTTTCAAAGAATTCCCTGCACGCGATGACAATCTATTGTGCGCAGTTCTGGTTCTGGAAGATGCGCTGGTGGTAAAGACGGTGATGCACCATTTCGAGGTGCTTTGAGGAGGCAATATGCGTACTACCTATTACGATGTAGATGACATTCTGGTCGTCCATTTATCCGACAAACCTATCGTGCGCGAAGTGTCGCAAGACTGGCATACACATGTGAGCTATGCGGCGGACGGCTCCACCGTTGAACTCGTATTGCTGGATGCACGGGCCAATGGAGCGTTTCCATTTGAGGTGCAACATGCCCGCGCCGCATGAAGCACGCGGGCCAAAGTAGCCAGTACAAATAAGAAGAATTTGAGCCTGGCCCACTTCCCATGATTTATGTCGGTTATGCCTCAGGAGGTTCGCGCCAATGAACAAATATCAACGGGCCGTACTGATCGGCGTCGGGGTAGTAATTGCGGTGATCCAACTCTACGAAATTAGCGAATACGGATTTGATGACAGTCGCGGTTGGCCAATTTCCCTCCTAATTTCTGCCGTGCTCTTGTTCGTCGGCCTTGGCTCTTGGCAGGGATTTGGTGCTTTCCTAAACAAAAAGCCTGACTTAACCCCTCCTAAAACCCATCGCAATGTGCCTGTATCGCCAACAGAAAAAGGCGCTGAGTCGCGCCCGCATAACCAGAAGACCGATAAGTACGAGTTTGGCATTCACATCAGCGAACTGGATATCGCTATCGAAGCGCACAAAAGCTATGCCGAGAAGACAAGCTTGTTCGGCCCGCTTGAAGGGAACGGCAGGTCTCTGAACTGGAACTGTTGCGCCTCCGTGTATGCATCTATGCGATACGCTGCGCGCATGACTGAAATGCGCGTTCACGCCATGGTATGGAACACCATCATCCACGCGATGATCGTGCGAATGGCAACAGAAGAAATTGATGGTGTAGGTATGGGCGATCCTGGGTATAAACAGCTCGAAAAAGATGCCTACACAGATGTTGAACGCATCAATAAGGCAGTTGAGGATGCATTGTCTGGGAAAGGAACCTACGCCATCGAACCCATTGTCAATGTCCTGGCAATGATGTTTGGTTCGAGGGGGCAGGCAGTCAAAGCACTGAGCGCGATGGTTATGATGAATGCGGAAAAAGCACAGAAGAAGATACTGCCTGAACTGCTGTCGGACCTTTCATGAGTCATAACCCTGTGATCCGCCGGATGCTCACCGAGTCGGAATTTTCTGCCCTGAGTGAGTTTGCAGCCAAATTCCCATTGCGGTTCGCGAAGGCAGCGATCATTGGTCCAAGACCAGTCCCAGGTACGCCGGCAAAAATCAACAGTGGCACTGCGACCTTCGTTTTGCTCAAAGTAGGCTACGTTGCCATTACTTGCGACCACATCGTCCGTGAAGCCCAAGAGCGGCAGGCGGTAGACCCAAACGTCATCTTTCAAATAGGCGATGCCAAGATCGATATCGCGGCACAGCTAATAGATCAAAGTAGTTACCGAGATATCGCAACACTGAAAATTCAAGAACACCAGCTTCCCGATATCCTCACCGGAAAGGAAATTGGAACCAACTTTTTCGCACCGGATGCTTGGCCACCCTCTAGACCAACCGAGGGCGAATATGTGGCATTTGGTGGATTTCCCGGTGCGCTTAGAACGATCGAGTCATTCCAAGACTTAGTATTTGGTACATGGAGTTCTGGGGCATCGCCTGTAAGCAGTTCAAGTGAACGGCAGTTTGCGACTCATTTCGAACGTGACAGGTGGCTCCAATCGTTTGGTACTTCGGAGCACTTAGCCATGAATGTCTTCGGGGGGATGAGTGGCGGCCCTGCGTTCATACTCCGCGAACATAGCTGGGAGCTTGTGGGGATAGTCAAGGAGTATCACGAGACCTTTGATACTGTCTTCTTTTCGTGCCTTGCCAGCGTGCGAGATGATGGAAGCATTGAAGCTGAGATCTAACTTCGATGGCCTCGCGGAGATCGAAATCGCCGATATCGCGAATGGAAAATCGTAGCCGGCCAACCTTCATGCGCTTAGACTCAGCGCAAATCACACTGGTATTTATGCACTAATAAAACGTAATCAAGCGTAATCGGGTCACACCACGGATAGCTGACCGCTAGTACGCAATCAAACGCGCCAGGCTCACATTACGAAATTGCCCGCGCAGAGCGGAAAAGCGAAGCGCCTTCCCCCTCTCGTTCTGCCCGATTATCATATTGCACATTCAAACCCTGACTTTGATAATGCGCGCATGAATCGACATGCATATCGCCTTCTTGAAGAGTTGCTTGGGTTGTTTCCGTGCGTCGCCATCGTCGGGGTCCGGCAGTGCGGGAAGACCACTTTATTGAGCCAACTGCCTGATGGTTGGCTCATCCATGATCTGGAAAAGCTGGCCGACCGAGATGTCATCCTGCGCGATCCCGATCTGTTCTTTCGGCTCAATCCGAATCAGGTTGCGCTGGACGAGTGCCAGCTCCAGCCCAGCTTGTTTCCGGCCCTGCGGGTGGCTATCGACAGTGAGCGGGGGCGTGTCGGGCGTTTTGTCATTACCGGCTCCAGTTCCCCCGATCTTCTCAATGCCATCTCGGAAAGTCTGGCCGGGCGGGTGGCCATTGTCGAACTGTCACCCTTCAGCGCGGCGGAGGCTCATCAATTGCCGCCCTCGGGCTTTTTCGACCGACTCGCCAATCGGCAAACTGCTCGAGATTACCTTGACCTACCCCTGCGATTGGACCTCGGCCAAACCCATGATTACTGGTTGCGCGGCGGTTACCCGGAACCCTGGTTGAAGAACCAGCCGCGCTTCGGCAAGCTCTGGATGCAGAACTACCTGCAAACCTATCTGGACCGTGACCTTCCCCGGCTGTTTCCCGGACTGGATCGCGAAAGATTCCGTTTGTTCGCCGCCATGCTGGCTCAGCTTTCCGGCACGGTCATCAACTACGCCGACGTGGCGCGGGGTCTGGGCGTCTCTCAGCCGACCGCGCGAGATTATTTCCGCATTGCCGACGGCACCTTTATTTGGCGGCACTTGCCGGCCTACGAGAAGAACGCAATCAAACGTGTGGTTAAACACCCCAAGGGCTACCTGCGCGACAGCGGTCTGCTGCATTACCTGTTGCATATCGCGGATGCCGATACCCTGCGCGCGCACCCGAAAAGGGGGGCTTCATGGGAAGGCGCCGTCATCGAAACGGTGCTGCGCGGACTGGATGCCCAGGGCATCGCGTATCAGGCCTATCACTACCGCACCGGCGCGGGCGCCGAGGTTGATCTGGTGCTGGAAGGCGAGTTTGGTCTCGTACCCATCGAAATCAAATACACCCAGCACGTCGATAGCCGATCACTCCGCGCCATCCGGGATTTCGTCGAAGAGCGCGATTGTGTTTGCGGCATCGTCATCAACAATGATGAACGCCCACGCATGTTGGACGAGAAATTGGTCGGCGTCCCGTTCGGCTGCTTGTAGGTGGTGGCGCGGCGCACGAACCGGCGCCGTTCGAGTCCATCGAGGGCGACGAATATTTCGTCTTGCTGGCTGAGGGGCGATCAGGTCTCCCCTTCCAGCAGCCCCATCATCGCCCGTACATCGCCGTGCAGGGCGGTGATGGCTTCCGCGAAGGGCATGTGTGGCAGGTACTCGCGGACGGTGGCCGCCACTGCCCGGGCCTGTGCCAGGTCTCGCGGCTTTTTCACGGGCTCGCGGTCGGGTTGCCGGGATAGCCAGGCTTTGTGCAGTGCGAAGGCTCTGGGATCCGGGACGCGCATTTGTGCGGGGCGGCCATCTTCATCGATCACAGTGGTCATCACTTTGGGCGCGTTGAGCAGCCATTGCAGACCGGGGACTACCGACGCGACCAGGTCGTTATCGGAGAATGTGACGGGTTCGGCCTGGCGCATGCCTCGCGGCGCGATGATCAGGTCGACTATGAATTGGCCGGCATTGGCCGCACGGAAGCCGCGTTTTCGGATGCATTCAAAGCTGCGATCGGCCTTCTTTAGCAGCCCCAACAGCCCTTCCCCGTCCAGCTTGTCCGCCACCACCGTCAACTTGCGGCGGGTGTCGTAGAGCAGGTCGATATCGCCCGAGGCCAGCAGTTCCGACAGATATTGCACGCCGGCCAGGCTCTCGTAGGCATGTAGGGCTTGGGTGCCGAGCACCGAGAAGGAGTCGGCCAGTTCGGCGCGGTCGATTTCCCGCAGGATGCGGGCAATGACCCTGGGCACGCGGGCCAGGCGTAGTGCCTTGTTGAGCCGAGCCTGTTCTTCCATTTGGGCTTCGATTGCGGCAAACCGTGCCGCAGCCGCTTGCTTGCCGGCCATAAAGGCGGCCAGGGTGGCTTCGGTTTCCGCCGAGCGGCGCCCCAGCAGACGACCATTGCCCCGGCGATCCCGCTCGCGGAACAGATATTCCACGTCGCGAACCTTTTTCCAGCGCATACCGTAGGCATGGGAGCGGACATGGCGCGATGCGGCAAGATAGTTCTCGAATACTTGCTCGCTGTTGACCAGTTGCAGGCGCTGCTGGTTGGTGAGAGGTTTCATCCTGTTTCCGTCATATTCATGAATTTTTAATCTTGACGGAAACATATCGCTATCTGTTTGTTTTATCAATGGAACAAACGAAGGCGTGATTGCATTAAAGGGTACGCTGGCCGACATCCTCGCTTGCGAAGCCTCGCTGACCGGGCAATACCTGTCCGGCCAGAAATCCATCCCGATGCCGGAATCCCGCCGCAGCGCGCGCGAAGGCCGCGTGCTCAAGCTGAACGGCGCCAGCGGCAACAACCTGAAGAACGTCACGCTGGCGTTGCCCACCGGCATCTTCGTCTGCGTCACCGGCGTGTCCGGTTCCGGCAAATCGACGCTGATCAACGACACGCTGTACGCCATCACCGCCAACCAGTTGAACGGCGCGGCGCACGAACCGGCGCCGTTCGAGTCCATCGAGGGCGTCGAGTATTTCGACAAGGTGGTCAACGTCGATCAGGCGCCCATCGGCCGCACGCCGCGCTCCAACCCGGCCACCTACACCGGCCTGTTCACGCCGATCCGCGAACTGTTCGCCGGTACCGTGCAGGCCCGCGAACGCGGCTACGAAGTCGGCCGCTTCTCGTTCAACGTCAAGGGCGGCCGCTGCGAAGCCTGCCAGGGCGATGGCATGATCAAGGTGGAAATGCACTTCCTGCCCGACATCTACGTACCGTGCGACGTCTGCCACGGCCAACGCTACAACCGCGAAACGCTGGAAGTGCAATACAAGGGCATGAACATCCACGAAATCCTGCAGATGACCGTCGAAGAGGCCTACGCCTTTTTCAACGCCGTGCCGACCGTGGCGCGCAAACTGAAGACGCTGATCGACGTCGGCCTGTC
>CAMDHJ010000180.1 GCA_945897865.1 Tepidiphilus sp. J10 | reverse complement strand
TTGACCTTGAGGCTGCCCACCGCGCACATCGCGCCGGTGAAAAACGGCGCCATTGCATCGGCGTTATGCACGAACAACGCCAGCGCCGGCAACCCGATCAACAGCGACAGCCCCACCAGCGTCGACACCAGATAGGTGCGCCGTTCCAGCGCGATCTGGCGTTCGGAGCCGGAAGCCGGATTCCAATATCGCAACAGATGCAACGCGAACACGCCGGAGGTCAGCAACATCAGCGCATTGAGGCTGGACGCCAGCAACAGGGCGAGCGCGGTGGGCTGGAAGATCATGATTTCGTCATACCGTCGCAGGCGTGAACCCAACCTCCCCCTTTGAAAAAGGGGGATTGAGGGGGATTTTCGACGGTGGCCTATGCGGAAGTCTCAAAAATCCACCCTGCCCACTTTTCCAGAGGGGGGAACCGGCATCTGGATTGAATGAATCATGCCGTCACCTGCCCATCGCGTATCTCCACCACCCGCTCGACCAGACCAAACTCGAACACCAGCGGATCGTGGCTGGACAGGATGACGCTGCGCCCCTGCGCGCGCAGATCGGCGAAGATGGCCAGGATCTGGCGCGACAAGACGCTGTCCAGATGCGCAGTCGGCTCGTCGGCGAGGATCACTTTCGGGTCGTTGATCAGCGCGCGGGCGATGGCCACCCGCTGCGCCTCGCCACCGGACAGCCATTGCGCCTTCGCTTCGGCGCGTCCGGCCAGGTCGAAGTCAGCCAGCAATTGCAGCGCCCGCGCCCGCACTTCGGTATACGGCCGCCCGGTCGGCGTGGCCGGCAGCATGACGTTCTCCAGCACCGACAGACCGCGAATCAGCTGGAACTGCTGGAATACGAAGCCAAAGGTGGCACGCCGCAGTTCGGTCAGGAAACGCTCCGGCAAGGCCGAGATGTCGCGGCCATCCAGACGCACGCGACCGCTGCTTGGCCGGGTCAGACCGCCGATCAGGCCAAGCAGCGTAGTTTTTCCGGAACCGCTCGGCCCACGCAGCGCGGTGACCCGGCCCGGCTCGATGCTGAAGCTGACTTCACGCACGGCGGTGTATTCGTTCGGCTGGCCAGCGTTGAAGGTCTTGCTGACTTGAACGAGTTCGATCATGCCGAATACCCCCCTGCCCACCATGGAACTCCCATCGCCTCAGAAGGCTGCATCGACGCAACATGAACCGCCCCTCCTCCTTTGCAAAAGGGGGATTGAGGGGGATTTGACAGCGGTGGCCTATGTGGATGCCTCATAAATCCCCCCCAGCCCCCCTTTTCCAAAGGGGGGAGTTGGCATCCACAATGCTTGGGGCGAGCAGGCACGGCCTCACTCCCGCATCACTGCGTCCGGGTCCAGCGTCGCCGCGTGCCAGACCGGGGCGATGGTGGCGGCGACATAGGGCAGCACGGTGAGGAAGAACAGGGTGGCGATCTGCGCCACATCGATCTGCGGAGACAACGAGAAATGCGGATACAGCACCGACCAGCCTTTCAACACGGCGGTGAACAGCGGCGCATCAGCATAGAACACATGCAGCCAGGCCAGCACGTAGCCGGTCAGGAAGGCGGCAACGGATAGCAGCGCGCCTTCCCACAACTTCATGCGCAGCACGTCGCCGGTATCCCAACCGACTGCTTTCAGAATGCCGATCTCGCGCCGCTCCTCGGCGGAGAGGCCGGAGGCCTTGTCCCAGGCCAGCAGTGCGAAGGCGAGCAGGATGGTAGACAAAAAAGTCAGCAGCACCCCCTGCCGCCAGTTGAACGCTGCTTCATAGGTACGGCGCATTTCCTCACGCGCGACGACACGCGCACCTGGCAGCCGATCGAGCACTTTCTCCGCCACCTTGCGCACCTCGCGCGGGTTGGACACGCTGAGCGCCAGGTCGGTGTAGCGGCCGGGTTCAATGCCGAAGAAGGCACGGAAATCGGTTGCGCTGACTCGCATCAGATCGGCACTGACCAATTCGGATTCGGCCTCGAACACCCGGCTGATGTTGAATGCAAAGGGTTTTCCGTCAAAGCTGCGCAGCGAAAGCACATCGCCTGCCGCCAGCCCACTGGCCCGCGCCAGCGCGGCGCCGATCTCGACCTGGCCCGGCGCGGGCGGCGCATCGTTCGGCACCAGCAAGGTGGAATTGGCTTGCGCTGCCGGGTCGTAGTGATAACCCCACAGCCGCCCCTCGGCAGCACGCACACCGCGTAAACCGGTGACCTTGTCCAGCCATTCCGCCGGCAACAGATCGTGGCGACCGGCGGTCAGCCGCTGCACCACCAATTCTGGCGCATCGGCCAGTAGCAGTCGCGCCTCGCGACGAAGCGCATCGCCGTACAGCACGACGGAAGCGAGCAGAAAAACCAGCAGGGAATAGGCCAGGAACAAGCCGAAATTGCGGCCGCGCCGACGCCCAAGATTGGCCACCGAAAAATCGATCAGACCGCGCTGGCGTTCCAGCCAGGCGTTGTGCAGAAAACTCATGGGAGTGGCATCACCGTGGGTGGCGTCATAGCACCGGCGGGAAAATGCTCCAGCGCCATCGGGTGATCCTGAAACGCCGCATGCTGGTCGGCCTGGCTGGCGTGGCGGGCATAGCGTGCTTCGGTGAACAGCGCCGGGTCGGTCAGTTGATCGCTCATCACCCGCGCCTGGCCTTGCCGCAATGTCTCGGCATGCGAGGCCGCCAGTCTGCCGCTATCGAGCAAAACCAGCAGCAACGCCAACGCACCCATCCCCAACACCCAGCCCGCCAGTGTGGAACCGCGTCGATTGCGTTGTGATGTCATCCAATGTCTCGAAGATTGTGGGGCGCACGCGGGTCGTGTAGCCCATCCATCAGTCGATGCTAATGCTTGCCCTGCGCACCAAGCTGCGACATTTTGTCGCAGCCTGAATCGATATCGCTTCAGCCAACGTGTCAGCCGCCGTTTCAGCCTCAATCACCGAAATTGGTCTTGACGCTGCGCGCGCTTTCCACCCAGGGATGGTCCGGCGGCACCGTTTTGACCTGGCCGGCGACTTCTTCCAGCGGCACCGGCAGGCTGGATTCGCCGCGCGCGGCGATCATGAAACCGTAGTTCTTTGCTGCAATCAGATCAGCCGCCGCTGTGCCCAGACGAGTCGCAAGCAGGCGGTCGGCGGCGGAAGGCGTGCCACCGCGTTGCAGGTGGCCGAGGATGGTCGGGCGGGCTTCCAGGCCGGTGAGCAGTTCTAACTGACGCGCCAGTTTCAACGTGCGTTCGGCATAGACCAGTTCGGGTTCCGGGTCTTTCGCTTTCTTGTCCTTTTTCTTCGCTGCTGCGAGCTGCTGCGCGGCAAATTCTTCTTTCGAGATCGCACCTTCGGCGACAGCGACGATGGAGAACGGTTTACCCGATTGTTTCCGCCCCTTGATCGCTTCCGCGACGATTTGCACGTCGTACGGAATTTCCGGAATCAGGACCACGTCGGCACCGCCGGCAATGCCGGCGCCCAACGCCAGCCAGCCAGCGCGATGGCCCATGATCTCGACCACGATGATGCGGTGATGGCTGTGCGCCGTGCTGTGCAGGCGGTCGATGGCATCGGTGGCGATGCCGAGCGCGGTATCAAAACCGAAGGTGGTTTCGGTCAATGCGACGTCGTTGTCGATGGTTTTCGGCAGGGTGACGATATTCAGGCCGGCCTGTTTCAAGCGCAGAGAATTTTTCATGGTGCCGCCACCGCCCAGGCAGACCAGGCAATCGAGCTTGTTGGCGTGGTAATTGGCGACGATGGTTTCGGTCATGTCAACCACTTTGCCGTTGATCGGCATCTTGTGCGGCTTGTCGCGGCTGGTGCCAAGGATGGTGCCGCCAAGGGTGAGGATGCCGGCCAGCGTATCGCTATCCAGCACCATGGTGCGGTTTTCCATCAGGCCGCGAAAACCGTCGCGAAAACCGATGATTTGCATGCCGTAGCGGGACATACAGGCTTTGCCGACGCCGCGAATTGCCGCGTTGAGTCCGGGCGTATCGCCGCCGGAGGTGAGAATGCCGATTCTTTGAGTCATGGATTACGTCGCTTGTTACGTCACTGGCGGTTGAATGAAATGGCCGGCGGATTGTCATGCGAGCACCGCGCCAAGGCCAGCGCCAAAAATGACTTGAGTCAAGGGTATTGGATCAGGAGAGTGACCGCGTGCTGTCTTACCTCACGCGTTTTAGATCATGCGTGTTACATCATCTCCACAACCCATTTGGTCACGCTTGCCGTCGCCCGCGCGCACTGCTGGCCGCGCGCGGTATCGAAAGCCTTGTATTCCTCGGGCTTCCACATGTCGTAGGTCTTGCCGGTGAACTGATGTTGCAGTTCCTGGCAGGTAACGCCGCCGAATTCCGCCTTGAAGCGGTCGACCAGCTCCTGGCCTTTCTTGAAATTGTTGATGAAGCGGCCTTTGTCCAGCTTGTCGCGATCACGCCCGCGCTTTGCCGACAGGGCAATCAGCCCGCCGGTGAGTGCACCGCAAGCGCCAACGCCAGACAAACCGCCGCCTCCGGATAAACCGTGGCTGGCCTTGATCACGCTGTCTTCGATCACGCCGACCGTTTCCTGCACCGCCGCCAGCACGCATTGCGGGCAACAGCCGAAATCGAGTTCGTATTTCAGCGCCTTGTCGTAGGCCGTCTGGGCCAGGGATTGAGTCTCTTCGGGTGGTATGGGTTGAATCATTTCAGCAGACATTTTCGGTTTCGCTCCATTAGATTTTGCTAATTTACTCCAGCCTTGATGCTCGCGTCTTGCTTGTCATGACTCCGCCCGATGCTGCAACACGAAACTATTGATCCGGCCAGGTTTATCCGTGATTGCCGATTGCCCCAAAAAGCCAAGGTGTGGATGGGCCAAGCGCAGCAGGCCCATCGAACGTTGCGCGTGATGGGCCCGCTGCGCTTGGCCCATCCTACCGGACTACCGACGACCAAAGACCGACAGTCTCCTAGAATGAAGCATTCACGCCCCGCCGCACCGTCTTGTCATGCCCATCGCTGCCAGCCTGCCCCCGGCGCAATCAGATCAATTCCATGCGGCACACGGTTTTCCGCCGATTGCCAATGATCAGGCGCGGCTGCTGATCCTCGGCAGCATGCCGGGCATCGCCTCGCTGCGCGCCGAGCAGTATTACGCGCATCCACGCAACCAGTTCTGGCCGATCATGGCGGCGATTCTGGGCGTCGATCTGGTTGCGCTGGCCTATCCGCAAAGACGACAGGCGCTGCTCGATGCCGGCATTGCGCTCTGGGATGTGCTGCAATCCTGCCATCGCCCCGGCAGCCTGGATGCCGACATCGCGCCGGATTCGGTGGTGGTGAACAACTTCGCCGCTTTCTTCCAGCAACATCCGGCAATCCGCCAGATCTATTTCAATGGCGCGGCGGCTGAACAGCATTTCAAGCGTCGCGTTGCCCCCTTGCTCACGGTTGGCCAAGCACCCCGCCAACCGACCTGTCTCACTTTTCAGCGCCTGCCTTCGACCAGCCCGGCGCATGCGGCGCTGGCTTTTCTGGCAAAACTGACGGCTTGGCGCGCGATTGAAAAAAATCTCGGGCAAACTGGCGACCTCAAGCAGGATTGATATGAACCAGGAACACGATACCGACCACCGCATCCAGGCCATTCTGGCCAGCGGCATCAAGATTCCACCGATGCCGGAGACCTTGCTGCGTTTGAATACGTTGCTGCGCGACGCCGATGCCGGGCCGAACGAACTTGCTGCGTTGATCCGCGACGATGGTGCGCTCAGCGGTGCGGTATTTCGCGTTGTCGGGTCGCCGGTGTTCGGTTTGCGGACCAAGGTCGATTCCCTGCCGCGCGCCATCAGCCTGCTTGGCATGAGCAACACCGGCGCACTGTTGCGTACCGAAGCCCTGCGCGCCGCACTGAACGACCCGCTGCACGCCAAAGCGCTGGAGCATTTGTGGAATCGAAGTGCCCAGATCGCCGCGCTGTGCATCGTGGCGGTCAGGAAAGCCCACCTGCGCGATATCAGCGCCGATGTCGCCTTCATGCTCGGCATGTTCCACGATTGTGGCCTGGCCTTGCTGTGCAAGCGCTACCCGGCTTACGCCGAAGCGCTGGCCGCATCGTCAAACTGGCCGGACATTCCGGCACTCGATGCGAACCAGCAAGTCAGCCATGCCGTGATGGGGCAAATGGTGGCAAAAAACTGGGGACTATCGGACGAACTCGTCCTCGCCATTCGACATCACCATGAGCTGGGCGGCGGGTTCGAAACGATTGCCGCTGACCTGAATGAAAAATCGCTCAGACTATGCGCTGTGCTCAATTTCGCCATCCACTTGCACGAACAGCAAAACACCCTCGACGACCAGGCATGGGAGGCCGGCTGGCGTGATGAAACCGCCCGCCGCTTGCTGATGGATACGAACACACTGGCGGACTGGGCGTCGGAAGTGCTTTCCGCCAACGACAATTGATAGTACCCCTCAGATCCGCATCGATTTCCCCCCGCCGACTCAGCTTCATCCCCAACCCGCCCATGAAAACCCTGCACCTGAATGCCGACCAACTCGGCTTGAACTTCGATCAATCGCTCAAACTGGCCAACGCGGCGGCGGACCATGTTCTGCACAAGCAAGGCGGCGGCATGCTGCTCTCGTTCTACGACCGAGACCGCGATCTGGAATCGCCGAATGGCGTGTCCGAATGCCATGTCGATTGCGCCATACCCGGCTGGCAGGACTATGCAGAGAATCGCGGCGGCGCGTTGATCGTCAACTTCGAGCAGGGCCGCTTTGTCTTCTGCTACCGGCCGCTGGATTTCTGACCATGCGTGCTTTGATGTTGCACTTGCTGTTGCTGTTGCTGGCCCTCCCCGCTTACGCCTGGGAGGCGAAGCCGTTGCGCGAAATTGCGGTTTATCCCGAGCGCAGCGCGCAGGCGCAGGTGGTCAGCCTGAACGAAAGCCGGATCGCCGCTGAACTGACCGCGCGCATCGTCAAACTGGCGGTGGAACCGGGGCAGCGCATCGCACGCGGGGCGTTGATCGCGCAACTCGATTGCCGCGATTACGACCTCGCCACCGAACG
>CAMDHJ010000179.1 GCA_945897865.1 Tepidiphilus sp. J10 | reverse complement strand
GTGGATGAGTATTACGTCGCCGGGCGGCGCGTGCCGGCGGTGTACAACGGCATGGCAACCGGCGCTGACTGGATGAGCGCAGCGTCGTTCATCGGCTTGGCCGGCACGCTGTATCAGAAAGGCTATGACGGTCTCGCCTTCGTCATGGGCTGGACCGGCGGCTATGTGCTGGTGGCGCTGTTGCTGGCGCCCTACCTGCGCAAGTTCGGCCAGTTCACCATTCCCGATTTCATCGCCGCGCGCTACGGCGGCAACGTGGCGCGGACGATCGCCGTGGTGGGCGTGATTCTGGCTTCGTTTACCTACGTCACGGCGCAGGTATTTGGCGTCGGCATCATCACCAGCCGCTTTCTCGGCATCACCTTCGAGACCGGTGTTTTTGTCGGCCTGGCCGGTATTCTGGTGTGTTCCTTTTTGGGCGGCATGCGCGCGGTGACCTGGACCCAGGTTGCGCAATACATCGTGCTGATCATCGCCTATCTGGTGCCGGTGGTTTTCCTGTCCTACAAAGTGACCAGTGTGCCGGTGCCGCAGCTGGTTTATGGCGAGGTAATGGTGAAGCTGGCCGAACGCGAGAAGGAGCTGCTGGCGGATCCGGCGCAGCAGATCGTGCGCGATGCCTATACGGAGAGAGCGCAGGACTTGCAGCGCCAACTGGATACCCGGCCAGACGCGTCGATGGCCGAGCGTGAACGCTGGCAGCGCGAATTGCAGGACGCCGAGAAGAGCGCCCAGCCGTCGTTCCCGCATGCCGAGGCGTTTCCAGGTATGAGCGAGGCGGAGCGAAATACCGCACGGCTGAACTTCATCGCGCTGACGCTGTGCCTGATGGTCGGCACCGCCGCGCTGCCGCATATTCTGATGCGTTTCTACACCACGCCTTCGGTGCGCGAGGCGCGCAACTCGGTGTTCTGGTCGCTGTTCTTCATTTCCCTGCTCTATCTCACCGCGCCGGCCTATGCGGTATTCGCAAAATATGAGGTCTACACCAACGTCATCGGTACTGCGATTGCTGAATTGCCGACCTGGGTGGCGTCGTGGGCCAAGGTCGGCATGGTGGCGGTGGAAGACATCAACCGTGACGGCATCCTGCAACTGGCGGAGCTGACCCTGAACCCGGACGTGATCGTGCTGGCGACGCCGGAGATCGCTGGCCTGCCTTATGTCGTCGCCGGCCTGGTTGCCGCCGGTGGCCTGGCGGCGGCACTGTCCACCGCCGATGGTTTGCTGCTGACCATCGCCAACGCGCTGTCGCACGATGTTTACTTCAAGATGATCAACCCCACCGCCTCCACACGCCGCCGCATCACGCTGTCGAAAGCACTGCTGTTGTTCGTCGCGGTGGCCGCCGCCTGGGTTGCGTCGTTGCGGCCGGACACGATTCTTTCGATGGTGGCTTGGGCCTTCTCGATTGCCGGCGCCTGTTTCTTTCCTGCCTTGGTGCTTGGCATCTTCTGGCGCCGGGCTTCGCGTACCGGCGCCATTGCCGGCATGCTGGTTGGCCTCGGGGTGACGTTGTATTACCTGTTGGGTGTGAAGTTTTTCGGCATGCAGAAGTGGTTTGGCATCAGCGATATTTCCGCCGGTGTGTTCGGCCTGGCGGCCGGCTTTGCCACCATTGTTCTGGTCAGCCTGATCAGCCGCGCGCCGGATCAGGCCACCCGCGAGCTGATCGACGCAGTGCGCTATCCCGGCAAACCGAGTCACCGCGCTTAAGTCCGAACCCCCGTAAGTTGCACCCCCTCCGGTAGAATGCGGCGGTTCATTTTTCGAGCCCATCATGTCCGCCCTCAAAAACGATACCTTTCTTCGCGCCCTGATGCGTCAGCCGACTGAATACACGCCAACCTGGCTGATGCGCCAGGCGGGCCGCTATCTGCCCGAGTACTGCGCCACCCGCGCCCGCGCCGGCAGCTTCCTGAATCTGTGCAAGTCACCGACGCTGGCGACCGAAGTCACCCTGCAACCGCTGGCGCGCTACAACCTGGATGCGGCGATTCTGTTCTCTGACATCCTGACGGTGCCGGATGCGATGGGTTTAGGGCTGTATTTTGCCGAGGGCGAAGGCCCCAAATTCGAACGGCCGCTGCGCGAAGAATGGGCGATCCGCAACCTGCAGGCGCCGAATCCGCACGACCATCTGCGTTATGTGATCGACGCGGTGGCGGAAATCCGCCGTGCGCTGGATGGCTCGGTGCCGCTGATCGGCTTCTCTGGCAGCCCGTTCACGCTGTCCTGTTACATGATCGAAGGCCAGGGCAGCGACAGCTACACCGAGGTCAAGAAGATGATGTATGGCCGGCCGGATCTGATGCACCACATCCTGGAAGTCACTACGCGTGCGGTCATCGACTACCTGAACGCGCAGATCGAAGCCGGTGCGCAGGCGGTGATGGTGTTCGATTCCTGGGGCGGCATGCTGTCGCAGGCGGCCTACCTGGAATTCTCGCTGCCCTACATGGCCCGCATCATGGCCGAGCTGACGCGCGAGCGTGACGGCCATGTCGTGCCGCGCATCGTATTCACCAAGGGCGGCGGCTTGTGGCTGGAAAAGATCGCGGCCTGCGGCGCCGATGCCGTTGGCCTCGACTGGACGATCGACATCGGTGATGCGCGGCGCCGTGTGGAAGGCAAGGTTGCGCTGCAAGGCAACATGGACCCGAACATTCTGCTCACCACGCCGGAAGCCGTGGCGAAGGAAGCCGAGGCGGTGCTGACCAGTTATGGCCACGGTACCGGCCATATCTTCAATCTGGGCCACGGCATATCCCAATTCACGCCGCCGGAAAATGTGTCGGTGCTGGTGGAAACAGTGCGCGAGAAGAGCCGGGCATTTCATCAGGCGATCTGATTGAAAGCCGCCGCAGCAACCCGGCAAGGCCACCGCACCCGGTCAGCTCAGGCCCTGGCGCATTTTCCAACCGCGTTGTTGGTTGCCGCGAGCTTGCGGGAAACAATCACGCTTGTCGGCAGTTCTCTGACCGCACTGACTGCATTCACAAGCACGCTTTTCTCTTCCCGTGTCAATCTGGATAGATCGCCATCCGAGAAATAGAGCAAGGCCTTCAGGCTTTCACTGGGCTGGAAATTCGGGCCAAACATTTCGCGCGCGGCGGCAAGCCCGTTGGCCAGTCTGACGCCCGCTTTCAGCATCGCGGCTTGGTCGCCATCAAATCATCCAGAGATGCGACTTGAAGGATGCGGTTTTGCGTAATACCAGGCTCTCCCACACGACCAAATCCAAATGAGCCAAAGAATGAAACCTTCACATGCACTCATGCAAATTTCCGCTTCGGGAGTGCCGGGACATTGTCAATCTCGGCAAGGCCAAGGCGGTAATGCCAATAAGTCCAGGAACGCGCATTGAACTGCCCTGCCTCGGCATGGGTTAAAACCTCACGCAACACTTCATCGCCAACCATCGTCGCGAGCACCTGCACGTCAGCGTAATCGCCAATATTCATTACTTGTGCAATGACGCGCTCGGGCATGCCAACGGCCTCCTCCGGCGTATTCCACCAGATGTATTTGCTTGCTAGCGGTTTTAAAACCTCCGCTTCGATTGGCCGCATTGCACTTATCCCGATTCGATAGTTACACCTTGAAGTTTATTCGCATCGCTCTCCGCATCTGCGTTTCGTGGTCAAGCCACTTCGTGAAACTGCATCCGATGCAAGCGCGCATAAGCCCCTGACTTCGCCAGCAATTCGGCATGGCTGCCGATTTCGACGATGCGGCCTTGTTCCATTACCACGATGCGGTTGGCGTTCTCGATGGTCGAGAGTCGGTGTGCGATGACCAGCGTGGTGCGGCCTTGCATCAGGTTTTCCAGCGCGGCCTGGACGAAGCGTTCCGATTCGGTGTCGAGCGCCGAGGTCGCCTCATCCAGAATCAGAATCGGCGCGTCTTTCAGCAAAGCTCGCGCAATCGCCAGGCGTTGGCGTTGACCGCCGGACAATTTGACGCCGTTCTCGCCAATCAAGGTGTCGAACCCATCCGGCATGGCTTCGATGAAGTCGAGTGCATGAGCCGCTATCGCCGCGTTCCGGATGGCCTCCGGCGAGGCGGTGGCGAGACGGCCGTATGCGATGTTGGCGGCGACGCTGTCGTTGAATAGCGTCACGTCTTGCGATACGAGTGCGATATTGGTACGCAGATCAGCCAGTTTGATATCTTCCAGCGGTATGCCGTCGAGCAGAATGCGGCCGCTAGTCGGGCTGTAGAAGCGCGGCAGCAGGTTGACCAGGCTGGTTTTACCACTGCCGGAAGCGCCGACCAGCGCCACGGTCTCGCCCGCGTCGATCAACAGATCGACGTCCGCCACTGCCGGGCTGGTTTTGGCCGGGTAGGACAAGCTGACGTGATCAAAGCGCAGTTCGCCGTGCGCGCGCTCAAGCCTGACCTTGCCGTTATCCGGTTCACTGTCGCTGTCGAGCAACTGGAACACCACTTCCGCAGCGGCCAGGCCACGCTGAATTTGAGGCAAAACGCTGGACAACCGTTTCATGGGGGCAGACAACATCAGCATGGCGACCATGTAAGAGACAAAGCCACCGACCGTGGTTTCGTTCGACGTGGCTTGCTGGGTGGCGATGTAGACAATCACCGCCAGTGCCACCGCCGCCAGCAATTGCAGGATTGGGCCATGTGCGTTGGCGGCTACGGTCTGTTTCATGGCGAATTGGCGGGCGCGCTGGATCGCCAGGCCAAAACGCGCCTGTTCGTAGTGGGTGCCGTCGAAAACCTTGACCAGCTTGTGCGCGCCGATGCTTTCTTCCAGCACATGCGTGATGTCGCCGACATTCTTCTGCATCTCGCGGCTGGTGTAGCGCAGGCGTTTGCCGGCGATTTTGAAGATCCAGACCGAAACCGGAACGATGGCCAGCGTGACCAACGTCAGTTTCCAGTTCAACCAGAGCAGCCAGCCCATCAGCCCGACGATGGAGAGGGAGTCGCGCACCAGGGAGGTCACGACGCTGGTCGCCGATTCGGTGACCTGGGTGACATTGAATGCAACCGTCGCAACCAGTCGCCCCTTGGCTTGATCATCGAAGAACGCGGTCGGTTGGGTAAGCAATTTGTTGAACATGGCGGCGCGCAAATCCATCACCAGTCGCTGCCCGACATAGGTCATGGCATAGCCGGAGGCAAACATCAGGATGCCCCGGACGAGAAATAGTGCGACGAGTGCAAATGGAACCCAACTGATGATTGCCGCATCCTTTTCGACGAAGCTTCCATCCAACATTGGTTTCATCAGCGCCGGCAGAATCGGTTCCGTGGCGGCCAGCAAAACCATCGTGAAAATGGCGACCCCAAACATGCGCCAGTGCGGGCGCACATAGGTCAACAAGCGGAGATAAAGTGTTCGGCTATCCATGTTGGGCGAGGTGACCGCGAGAGCTTGGCAAAATCGCGTGTTGACGCGGGAAAATGCGGGCAATTATAGTGCGAGCATGCAAGCCGAACTTGACGCTCTTGAAACCAAGCTCGCTCTGATGTTGGAGCGGTATCGATCCATGCGCGATGAAACCCTGAAGTTGCGCCAGCAGGTGGTCGCGCTGGAGAGCAATAACAAGCATCTGAGCGACAAGCTGGAAACAGCGCGTGTCCGCACGGAAGCGCTGTACAACAAGATTCCCGACTGATGTCCTGATTTGTCTTTAGCCTGAGGTTGAACGCATGGCCAACAACGTAAGCCTTGATGTCGCCATCATGGGTAGGGAGTTCCGGGTTGCCTGTCCGGAAGAAGAACGTGAGGGCCTGTTGCAAGCCGTGTCCTTCCTGGATCGCAAAATGCGCGAAATTCGCGATAGCGGCAAGGTCATCGGACTTGAGCGGATTGCCATCATGGCGGCGATCAACATCACGCACGACTATCTCAGTTCAAAGCCGATCGAACCGGATACCCGGGAATACCGCAATCAGCTCGGTCAGATGAGCAAGTTGCTTGATCAGGCCCTGGCTTCTCAAGATAATCTGTTCTGACACGCAGCGTTTTCCATCAATCTCCCTGCTGCGTTCGCGAGGTCCGTAAATTCTTTGAACCGATAAGCTTTTGCTTAAGGTCGCGGGTGTCGTCCGCTGGTGTGCGCGTGGCATTGCGTCCATGTACCCGAAGCGGTAGCCCCATGGCCGAACTTGGACCCCTGGGTTCAAGATCGCGGTCCGGACGGCGTAAGCGGGGAGACCCCTCTGCATGACCCCCATTCCTGAAGTTGTTATCGCTGATGTTGCCGTCGCTGAACAGCGCGTCGACAAGGCCGCGTTGCGCAAGCAATTACGCGCTCGGCGCACTTCGGTCACGCCTGCCGCCCGTGTTGCCGCCGGCAAGCAACTGGTGCGGCTGGCTTTGCGGCATCGCTTGCTCAATCACCGCCGCCGCATCGGTTTTTACATGCCGTCGAAGAACGAGATCGACATCCTGCCGTTGCTGAAAACTGCACTGCGCATGGGCGTTGCGTGTTACCTGCCAGTGGTGCCGCGCCGGGCTCTGGCCAACGCCGGGCGACGTTCTTTGTGGTTCACCCGTCTGGTTGGCAAAGCAAAAAACCTGGATTCTTCGCATCCAGATTGGCGCGACAACCACTACGGCATTGCCGAATATCTGCCGCGCGGCGTGCGTCGAGTAAGAGTCAAGCTACTGGACGTGCTTTTCATGCCCTTGCTGGGCTTCGACAGCCAGGGTTGGCGCATTGGTATGGGCGGCGGTTATTACGACGCCAGTCTGGCTCACCTCAAGCACAGGCGGCATTGGCGGCGGCCACATCTGATAGGCGCCGCGTTCTCGGTGCAGGAAGTCGCGCGTGCACCGAATGATCCCTGGGATGTGCCGCTCGACGGCATCCTGACCGAACAGGCATTTCGTCGCACTACCCGCTGAACCCGCTGCGCCTGAGCCAAAGTCAGGCGATGCCGGCGAGGCCGCAGCCAAACTGGCTGATGGCTTGGTTGATCAGTTTGAGCATGGTGATTTCCTGAAAGGGTTGCGCTGCGTGTCATTACAGGCCAAGACGTGCCATTGATCCAATGGATTGTCTAGAATGACTCGATCTGCCACCTGGATCGAGATGTGATGACTCTGCAAGAACTCCGTTATCTGGTCGCGCTGGCTGATTGCGGCCACTTCGGGCAGGCCGCCGAAGCCTGTTTCGTCAGTCAATCGACGTTGTCCACCGGCTTGAAGAAGCTGGAGGATTATCTTGGCGTGGTCGTGTTCGACCGTTCGTTGAAGCGCGTCACGCCGACGCCGATCGGCCACGAAATCGTCGAATCGGCGCGTCGCATCGTTGATGAGGCCGCGCGTATTCGGGAAGTGGCGAGTTATGCCAAAGACCCAATGGACCGCACC
>CAMDHJ010000178.1 GCA_945897865.1 Tepidiphilus sp. J10 | reverse complement strand
GGGGCATGTCAGCGTGCAACGCTATGTCCGTGTCGCCAGCCCGGCGCGCGGCACCCGCTTTCTGTCCGACAACCTCGACGCGGCGCTGTCGGATTTCCTGAATCTGCTGCAATGGGGCGGTGGCGCGCTGGTTGGCGTGGCGGCGACGGCGCTGGGTGGGCCGGTGGCGGGTGAACGCTTTGGCCAGGGCGCGTCCAGCGCGCTCGGCGTGGTCAAACGTCTGGTGCTGGAAATTGCCGGTCGCCGGATCGACCCGCGCATGGTGCCGGGCATCGCCGCGATGCGCACCGATTCCCCGCTCGGCCGCTTCCTGGCGCACCCGGACACCCGCCGCCACGACGCGATAGAAATGGCGGTGATCGCCGGCGATACCGAATTCGAGGGGTTCGGCATATCCAATCTTGGTCGCCGCGTCGCCAATCTGTTCTGCGACTGGCGTTTGTTCGATCGCCACGACAACGACCTGGTGGTGGATACCGACTCGATGTACGCCGGCCTCGGTTTCAAGCCGGGCGCGCACTACCTGTATGACCAGGATGATTCGGTGACGCATTTCCGCTACTTCAGCAACCCGACCACGCGCGATGCGTTGCGCGTCTGGTTGACGCAGGATGCAGTCACCGGCCTCAGCCAGTTCCAGCCGCTGACCGCCGGCAAGAAGATTCCCTGGCAGGATCGCAAACCGGTTGCCGCGCTGCGTGGCGGTCCGGTCGGACCTCGGCCGGTAGTGATCCTGATCCCCGGCATCATGGGTTCGCACATCGAGATCAACCGCAAGCGGCCGGATCAAGCCGGCAGCGGCAACCGCATCTGGTTCGACCTGCCCAGCCTGCTGCTCGGCAAACTGGAGAAGATCGGCGACCCGAACTCGGCCAAGGTTTTCCCCGAAGACCTGTTCGAGATGTTCTATGGCGATCTGGCCGACCATCTCGCCGCGACGCATGCGGTGATCCGTTGCCCCTACGACTGGCGGCGCACGCTGGATGTCGCGGCGGCGACGCTGAAGGACAAGATCGAGCAAGCCGCGCGCGAAAATCCCGGCCAGCCGATTCGTCTGCTGGCGCACAGCATGGGCGGCCTGGTGGCGCGCTCGCTGATGCAACTGCACCCGGCAGCCTGGAACACGGTGCTGAACTCCGGCGGCCGCTTGGTCATGCTTGGCACCCCCAACAACGGTTCGCATCTGATGGTGCACACCCTGCTTGGCAAGAGCGACTCAATGCGCAAGCTGGAGATGATCGACGCCGCGCATGGCTTGCAGGAGATTCTCGACATCGTCGCCGGCTTCCCCGGCGCGCTCTCGCTGCTGCCCAGGCCAAGCGGTTTTGTCGATGCCGGCCAGACAGCGGGCGTCATCGCCCCCGCCGCCTATTACAGCGTTGCCGAGTGGCAAAACCTGAAACAACAGATCACCGACCGCTGGTATGACGACGGCACCAGCGCGGTGCCGAAACCGGCCGTGCTGGCGGCGGCGGAGAGCTTCTGGCAGCAGATATTGCCGAGCAACGAGATCGCCAATCCGGAACGCGTGGCGTATGTATTTGGACAGAGCGACAAGACGCCGTGCGGCGTGCAGCGGGTGAACGGCCAACTCAAGCTGTTGTTCACCGCCGATGGCGATGGCTCGGTCACCTGGGCATCCGGCCAACTGAGCAACCTGGACCTGGACAGCCGCTGCTGGTACATGCCGGTGGAACATGGCGACCTGGCCAACGAGGAAGACTATTTCCCGGCCATCATCGACTTGCTGGAGAGCGGCGTCACCAGCCAGCTTCACCGCCTGCCACGTCGACGCGGCGAAGTCGCAAGCAGCTTTGTGCTGGAAGCCGAACCGCCAGTGCTGCCGGAAGAAGAAGAACTCGCGCGCGCATTCCTCGGCAGCGGCCCGCGCCGACGCAAGACATCACGTGGCAAACAGGTACTCAAGGTCTCGGTACGCGCCGACGACCTGCGCTTTGTTGACCAGCCGGTGTTGTGCGGGCATTACATTGGCGACGCCATTTCCGGCGCCGAGGCGGCGCTCGACGACCTGCTCGACGGCGCGCTTAGCGAACGCGAACGGCTGAGCGCCTATGCCGCAGAAATCGGCACCTCGGCCATCGTGCTGCGGCCGCCGAACCAGATGCAACGGCAACATGGCAGCCTGCCCGGCGCGGTGATCGTCGGTCTGGGCCAGTTCACCGGCCAATTGAGCACACGTCAGGTCAGCGAAAGCGTCCGCGCCGGCGTGTTGCGCTTCCTGCTGCAAGTGCGCGATGTGATCGGCATCCAGGCGGATATGCCGGTGCAACTCAACAGCGTGCTGATCGGCTGGAATTCCACCGCCAACATCAGTGTCACCGAATCCATCGCCGCCATCACACGCGGCGTGCTGGAAGCGAACAGCCAGTTCCGCAACTGCGTCGGCAAACGCCAATCGCAGCAAATCGCAGTGACCGATCTGTGCTTCATTGAGCTGTACCGCGACGCCGCGATCACCGCCGCGCACGCCGTGCGGGCATTGCCGAGCAGCCTGGAAAACGAACTCAAACGACTCGGCAGCCGGATCGACGCCGCCAGCACATTGATCGAGGGCGATGGCGTGCTGGATCGATTGAGCGCGCTCGGCGACATGGGGCATTGGTCACGCCTGATCGTCACTGATGCCAACGCGGACGACGTCTATTGCCCACCCGAATGCTACGAAGTGCGCTGCAAATCGGCGATTCCGCCCGACGCCTTGCGCCGTTTGTGCAAAGAGCCGTGTGATCAACCGGGTGATCACCCCAATGCCGCCGAATCCGCGCCGGATGCCGCCGGTGGCGATGCCTCGCCGGTCGAAGCGCGCTATTACCCGGAGCGGCTGAAATACGTTTCCCTGTCGCAACGCGCGCGCGCCGAAACCCTGGTGCAGCAACGCCAGCCCGGCCTGATCGAAAGCATCATCCGCAACCAGCGGCGCAATCCCGGTTACGACGCCAAGCTCGGCCATACCCTGTTCCAACTGATGGTGCCGCTCGATTACAAGGCGGCCGCGCGCGAGCAATCACGCCTTTTGCTGGTACTCGACGGTTACACCGCCAACCTGCCTTGGGAGTTGTTGCAAAGCGAGGGCGAAGCCCTGGTGCTGCGGATTCCGATGGTGCGGCAGCTGGTCACCACCCGCTACCGGCCAAAAGTGCGCAGCGCCAGCAGCAACACCGCCTGCATCATCGTCAACCCGAACACCGCCGGTTTCGACCAGCGTTTCCCCGGCCCCGCCAAACAACTTGCCGACCTGCCCGGTGCGGAGGCCGAAGGCCTGGCGATCAGCGGCCAACTGCGCGATGCCGGCTGGCGCGACATCGCATTGACGCCGCCCGGCAAGGACGCGCTCGACATCCTCAACACCCTGTTCGAGCGCCCCTACCGCGTGCTGGCGATCGGCGCTCACGGCATCTTTGAAGCACACGGGCGCGATGGCCGCACCTATTCCGGCGTCGTGCTGTCCGACGGCCTGCTGATCACGGCAGTGGAAGTCAGCCAGATGGAAGTCGTGCCGGAACTGGTGTTCCTCAGTTGCTGCCACCTGGGCAGCGTCAGCAACCCGCTCAGCAAGCCCAACCAACTGGCTTACAGCCTGTCGCGCGAACTCATCGAAATGGGCGTGCGCTGCGTCGTGGCGGCGGGATGGGCGGTGGACGATGCCGCCGCCTGCACCTTCGCCAGCACCTTCTTCGAGAAGCTGACGCAAGGTGAAAACTTTGGCGAAGCCATCTTCATTGCACGCAAAGCCACCTACCAACAGCATCCTGGCAGCAACACCTGGGGCGCTTACCAGGCCTACGGCGACCCTGGCTACCGGCTACGGCCAAAGCCGGAAGACGCCGTCAGCAGCCAGAGCCGCGACTATGTTTCGGTGGCCGAACTGCTGGCCGCGCTGAAACGACGCGGCTTGTATGCGGATCGCGGTGAATCAACCGCCACATCGTTCAGCCAGCACGACCAATGGCTGCAAGGGCAACTCGCCCAATGTCCGCCCGACTGGGCGGAACGCCTGGAAGTCGTGCAGGCCATCGCCCAGTTCTATGGCCAACTCGGTGCGGCAGGTTCCAATGCCACCAACACGGAAATGCGCCCAGGCGAAGCACTGGCCGAACCAGGCCAGATCGAGACATTAAGGCCCGCAGCGCCAGCAAAGGAAGCCAAAGCGGAGAAAAGAACGACGCCGAAACGAGGCGACAAATCCAACAAATGACAAAGCTAAATTCGCGTTAGGTATCGGAGCGAGAGTTCCCCCTTTGCAAAGGGGGAAGCAACCCCGTCCTGAGGCTGCTAGCGAGATTTGAGTCGTAGAGCGTCCGCTTGCGGCGCGAGCTTTGCATGCGGCCCGCAAGCGGCGGATCAGGCTCAGGTGCGGGTTTCCGGTTTCATTTCCGGTTTCGGGCCAGGCCGCATATCGCAATTCGGCTTCGCTTCCGGCGCAACCAACGTAGCGTTGACCACCACCGGTTTTTGCTCGCGCATCAATTTGATTTCCATGCTCTTGCCCGGCTCGGCCTTCCGCACCAGCCAACGCAGGCGATCAGCCGAATAAACCGGGCTGCCAGCGAATTCAGTGATCAAGTCCCCCGCCTGAATCCCGGCCTGAGCCGCTGCGCTATCCAGCAATACCTTCTCGACATTGACGGCATGGCTCAATCCAGCCTCATCCAGCATCGCATTCGGCAAATTGCTCACCATCACACCGAGCGACTTGCCTTGCATCTCGGCAGGCCTGGGGTGGCGTTTCATCTTGTTATCCATGTAAGGGCAGGCATCGTCACCCTGCATGCTGTGGCGATACTGGCAACAAGCCGGATGATCAGCCGGCATGCCACGGCCGTCACGCCAACAGTCAGCCAGCGCGGGTGTGGAAAAGGTCACCGCAACCGCCAGAGCGGCAAAAATGTGACGCAAGGAAAATATCGAGGTTCGAGTCATGTTTGGTCTCCATTCATTCATAAGCAAGCAGCCGACCAGAAACGGCCGGACCTTGACTTTGGGTAAGCAAGTCGTGATTGGTTCCATGTCCGACACTTGTAAAAGGAAAGCCCACCTCGCTGAACTTCTGTCACTATGCGTTCGCCTGACATCATGCTCGGTCCCGCGTCAGGCTTCAGCATCCAGTTCGACCTTTCCTGGCATCGCAACCATTCGCATTGCAAGCGCCGCCAGACTCTGACGTTTCACGTTCAAAAGGAAGTCACATGAAATCTTTGATCCCCATGCTGTTGCTTGCTGCTGCCCCCGCATTCGCTGCCGACGCGGCTCCCGCTTCCAACGAGGCGCTGGCGCAAAAGATGCTGGACCCGACTCAAAACGCTTCCGCTTTCAAGGATCCTCAGGCATTCCTGGCCTGGGCCAACTCAATGAGCAACCCCGCCGCCAGCGCCGCACTCGCCCAGACTGGCATGGACCCGGCAACTTATATCCGCCTGCTCAGCGGCATGATGAATCCGGCTTCACTGCAGAACTACATGCAGTTCACCGACCCCAACCTGGCCATGAAATGGATGGGCGCCGGGCTTGACCCGAGAACCATCGGTTCCATGGCAAGCATGGCCACCAACCCAGCCATGTACGGCAACTGGATGCAGGCACCGGTAAACCCGCAGATGTGGGCGCCCGCGACCCAGATGCTGAATCCAGCCATGTATGGCAACTGGATGCAAGCGCCGATGAGCCCGGCTGCAGTCAACACGATGATGACTCCGATGAACCCCAACACCTATATGAACTGGACCGGTGCCATGGCCGACCCGCGCACCTATGGCGGCATGGGGCAGATGATGACCATGCCGACCGCAATGCCCACCATGCCGGCCATCGATCCGGCCATTCTGATGAAGTTGCTGCAATCGATGCCCGCAATGCCGGCGGCTCCCGCTCGCTGATTTGCAGTACCGGACAGTTCCGGAATGCCGCAGGCATTTCGGAGCAGTTTCCGTAACGGGCTGAGGCCCGTTTTTTTGTCGATTTTTTTGCCTGATTGCCGTCCAGGGTTGCTCCTGTCAAACAAGCCAGCGACACTTTGACATACACAAAACCGTTCTGAACGCATGAACCATGAATCCAGACCTGCCCCTCTCCGACGAAGAACTTGATGAACTGAACCAGTTTCTGATTGCTGAAGACATGCCGGAAGACGGCATGGACATCGCCATGCTCGACGGCTTTCTCACCGCCATCGCGATCGGCCCCAACACACTCCCGCCCAACCAATGGCTACCGGCAATCTGGGATGCGAGCGATGAATCCCCGCTGAAATGGAAATCCGCTGAACAGATGGAACACATCATCGGACTGGTTATGCGCATGTACAACGACCGCATTCATGACCTGGAAGAAGACATCACCGAATACGAACCGCTGATATACCAGGGCGAAATGGATGGCAAGACCATTCCCATCCTGGATGAATGGTGCATGGGCTTCATTCGCGCCATTCAGCTCGACCCGGAAGGTTGGCAACCTTTGATCGTGGCGGAACCCGAAGAAGAAGGGGGTGGCCTGCTCACCCCGATGCTGCTCTACGGTAGCGAAGAAGGTTGGGAGCAACTGAAGGAAAACGAACTGCTGCAGGAGCGCCATCAGGATTTCGCCGACGCCATCGGCCCCTGCGTCATTGGCATTCGCGATTACTGGCTACCCTTCCGCAAAGAAGCTTCCACCTACCGCCGCGACAACGCCAAGATTGGCCGCAACGATCTCTGCTCCTGCGGCAGCGGCAAGAAATACAAAAAGTGCTGCGGCAGCGCAGAGAAGCTGCATTGACATATGCACTTGATTATCGGGTTTCCGACACGAATGGCACTTACATACCGTCCCGGAACAGATTCAGTAGGTCATGACATCCAGATTGGTCTCCGCCAAAGGCCTCCAAAGTAAGAGGCTTGTTCATGAATTGGTTGAATCCGGTGAGCGATTTGACAGCTTCGTCATCAAGATTGCGGAATCCCATCGACCATTCTCCAAACTGGCGGGCTTCGAGATTACCCTGGTCAATGATGCTCACCCCATAGTGGCGCGGATCGTGGGAGATGGTGTCATACAACTTCATCACGACCGACTCCTCACCTTCAAGGACTTGCAGGAAATTGCCATCCTTGAACAGCAACATGCCGGTCATGCCAAGACGCTGTATCGAACCCTTTCCCTCAAGGGCAACCCAGAACTGTGAAGCTTGACCGACATCTTGAAGGCGATGGGGTTTACGTCTGACCATTGAACCTTTGGCCCATGACGACCACCCGCATATGCCCGCCTGTCGGGTGACGCCTGGCACGAGCGGGGTTTGATTGCAGAAAGCCTATCGAGGTTTTCGCATCGAACGTGCCCAGATTGATCTGATCCAACAACACGCCATCGATGTCGGTATTCATCTGCATCCTCTGTTCTCACCGCCACATCTTGTCCATATCTTGCCCCC
>CAMDHJ010000177.1 GCA_945897865.1 Tepidiphilus sp. J10 | reverse complement strand
TTCGCCATGGCCGGCGCGCTGCTGCATCCTGGCACGCTGTTCCCGGTGACCATCGGCGACGGCGGCATGGGCGAGCCGTACATCCTGAATTCGATGATGCATTTCAACACCGCGTACCCGAAGGTGACCAACTTCCTGCCGGTGCTGATCTGGAACGGCTACAGCCAGGAACACCATTCGATGTGCACGACCTGGAGCAACGCCGAAATGACGGCGTACTGGAAAGGCCACGGCTTTGAAAACATCTACCTGGTCGATGCGAAGAACTTCGACGACCAGGATCAGGTCGGTGCCTATGTCGACAGCACCGCGTTCTCGTTCGATCGGCGTCAGGCCTTCGCCGCCGCTGTGTTGCAGGCCGCCGACAGCGCCGCCAAGAGCGCGCTGGGTGGCAAGCGCACGGTGATGATCCTGAAGCAGTTGAAGGGCGCCGGCGTGCACAAGGTGGGCGCCAAGGCGCACAACCTGTACCCGGCCGACACGCTCGATGCAGAGCACATCATCGCCGGCCTGCAGCGCCGCGCGCTGAGCCCGGAAGCCTGGCAGATCGTGCGCGACAACTTCACCCGCGCCGGTGGTGGCCCCGCCGCCAAGACGGTGGTGACTGAACATGTGCTCGACATCGTGCCGTTGCCCGAGTTGCCGATTCGCACCTTTGAGCCGGGCGAGAAGCAGGTGCCCGCCACTGCCTTTGGCGCGCTGGTTGCCGCCGTCGGCCAGAGCGATCCGTACTTTGTGGTGACCAACGCCGATGGCAACGAAGCCAGCGCGATGGCCAACATCAACGCCGCATTGAAGATTCGTCACCCGGTGGAAGACCCGCTGTATTTCCAGGAGCCGAACGGCCAGGTCTACGAGCCGCTCAATGAAGATGCATGCGCCGGCCTCGCCGCAGGCATGGCGTTGTTCGGTGCGCGTTCGATCTGGCTGTCGTATGAAAGCTTCGCCATCAACGGCTGGCCGATCGTGCAGACCGTGACCCAGGCGATGGCCGAACTGCGCCGCAAGACGCCGTCGTTCGTCTGCATGTTCACCGCCGGTGCGCTGGAACAGGGACGCAACGGCTGGACTCACCAACGTCCGGAAATCGAGAACTACTTCGCAGCGCAAATGCGCAACGGCAACATGTATCCGCTGTTCCCGTGCGACGCCAACCAGATCCAGGTTGCCTACGACTGGGCGCTCGGCACGCACAACAAGGGTATCGCGATCATCGCCTCGAAGTCGCCGCTGCCGGTTTACACGACGCTGGATCAGGCGCGTGAAGGTATCGAACGCGGAGCGGTCAAGCTGTATGAAACTGAAAAAGGCGGCAAGACCATTGTCTTCGCGGTCACCGGCGACATGGTGCTGCTGCCGGTATTCGAGGCGAAGGACAAACTGGAAGCCGCCGGCCACAAGGTGCGCATCGTCAGCGCAGCCAACCCGCGCCGCCTGTATCGTCCGACCGATGTGGCCTGGGAGACGGTCTCTGAACCCGACAACGCGTTCATGGACGACGACCACTTCAATGCGCTGTTCGATGCGGATGCGTTGATCGGCGTCACCGGCGGCCCGTCCGGCCCGCTGGAGCCGATCATGCTGCGCACCCGCGCCACCCGCCGCGACGTGATGGCCTGGAAGCGCGGCGAAACCACCGCCAGCCCGGGCGAAATCATGGCCTTCAACGGGCTGACCGGGGAAGCGATGGCGGCACGGGCGATGGCGTTGCTGGGGTGAAGCGTAAAAGTGACTCGCCGCTGCGCGGCTTAGGTGAAACGTGAAAAGCTCGCCCCCCACGTTTCACCTGCGGCGTAGCCGCATCACGTTTCACATTTCACCAGCGGCGCAGCCGCATCACATTTCACATTTCACGGTCCATCCATGACCCAAACCAAAATCATCGTTCTCGACGACGACCCGACTGGCTCGCAGACCGTGCATTCCTGCCAGTTGCTGACCCGCTGGGATGCCGCCACCCTGCAGGAAGCGCTGCTCGACGACGCCCCGTTGTTCTTCGTGCTGACCAACACGCGCGGCATGGATGCGACCCGGGCGGCTGCGGTGACGCGCGAGGTATGTCAGAACATCAAACTGGCGCTAGCCGATCTGGCGGCGGGCGGCACGCTGTTCAACACGATCTTTGTCAGCCGGTCAGACTCGACGTTGCGCGGGCATTACCCGGTGGAAACCGATGTGATGGCAGAAGAGCTGGGTGGCGGGGTTGGCAACTTCGATGCCCATTTTCTGACCCCCGCCTTCTTCGAGGGTGGCCGTTTTACCCGCGACAGCATTCATTACCTGATCGTCAACGGTGTACCGACGCCGGTACATGAAACCGAATTCGCACGTGATTCGGTGTTCGGGTATCGGCACAGCTATCTGCCGGATTACGTCGAGGAAAAAACTGCTGGACGGATCAAGGCAAGCGAAGTTGAACGTTTCACACTTGAAGACGTGCGTGGCGATGTGTTGCCGCGTCTGCTGGCCTTGCACGGCAACCGCTGTTGCGTGGTGGATGCTGAAACCCAGGCCGATCTGAATCACTTCGCAGAACAGCTCACCGCCGCTGCCCGCCAAGGTAAGCGTTTCCTGTTCCGCTCCGCAGCCAGCCTGCTCACCGCGCTGGCCAAACTGCCGCCGCAACCGGTAGCAGCCGAGGCAATGCATGCCTATGTGATGAACAACAAACCCGGCGCGGTGATTGTCGGCTCGCATGTCAAGAAAACCACCGCACAACTGGCCATCCTGCTCGACCAGCCGGGCATCGTGCCGCTGGAAGTCGATGTCGACCGGATCGAGACCGAACGCGAGAAATTGTTGACTGAAATCCAGACCCTGACGCGCGACGCCCATGCGCAGGGCTGGACTTCGGTGATCTACACCAGCCGCGTCGAGCGCCAGTTTCCCGACCAAGCGACTCGGTTGGCCTTCGGCGAATCGGTTTCCGCCTTGCTGATGGATGTCGTGCGCAGCCTGCCAACCACGCTCGGATTCCTGATCAGCAAGGGTGGCATCACCTCCAACGATGTGCTGTCGGATGGTCTTGCGCTGCGCACCTCCAGCGTGCTCGGCCAGATTCTGCCCGGCTGCTCGGTGGTCCGCTGCCCGGACGACCATCCGCGCTACCCGAAACTGCCGGTGGTGATTTTTCCCGGCAACGTTGGCGACGATGCCGCGCTGGCGACGGCGTATCAACGGCTTTCGGCATAATTCAAGGCATGAACGCCAACTTCCTCACTGCCCTGCGCGCCGCGTTGCCGGCCAACGCGCTGCTGATCGAAGCCGAAGCGCTACGTCCCTACGAGTGCGACGGCCTCTCTGCCTATCGGCAAGTGCCGTTGGCAGTCTGTCTGCCAGAGACGCTGGAACAGGCGCAGGCGGTCTTGCGCATTTGTCGAGAACACAAAGTACCAGTCGTGGCGCGCGGCGCCGGTACCGGTTTGTCCGGTGGCGCGCTGCCGTTGGCCGATGGCGTGATTCTGTCGCTGGCGCGGTTCAACAGGATTCTGCAGATCGACGCAGAAAACCGTCTGGCGCGCGTGCAACCCGGCGTGCGCAACCTGGCGATTTCGGAAGCCGTCGCGCATCTGGGTTTGTATTACGCGCCCGACCCGTCGTCACAAATCGCCTGTTCCATCGGCGGCAACGTGGCGGAAAACTCCGGCGGCGTGCATTGCCTGAAATACGGACTGACCGTGCACAACCTGCTGGCCTTGAAGGTGCTGACCATCGACGGCGAGTTGCTGGAGATAGGCTTGCAGGCCTATGACAGCCCCGGCTACGACCTGCTGGCATTGATGACCGGCTCCGAAGGCCTGCTCGGCATCGTCGTCGAAGTCACCGTCAAACTGCTGGTCAAGCCGGAACGCGCGCAAGTGGTTTTGGCGGCGTTCGCCTCGGTGGAAACTGCCGGCGCGGCGGTAGCCAAGATCATCGGCGCCGGCCTGCTGCCGGCCGGGCTCGAAATGATGGACAACCTGTCGATTCGCGCCGCCGAGGACTTCGTCCACGCCGGCTATCCGATCGACGCGGCGGCGATCCTGCTGTGTGAACTGGACGGTTCCAACGCCGAAGTCTCGGAACAGATTCTGGCCGTGCGCGAAGTCCTGCTCAGCGCCGGCGCAACCGAAGTTCGCACCGCCGAGGACGACGCCCAGCGGATGAAATTCTGGGCCGGCCGCAAGGGCGCGTTTCCCGCCGTCGGCCGCATCTCGCCGGACTATTACTGCATGGACGGCACTATTCCCCGTCAGCATCTGGCGCGTGTGCTCGGCCGCATCGGCGAACTTTCAACGCAATACGGCCTTCGCGTCGCCAACGTGTTCCATGCCGGCGACGGTAATCTGCACCCGCTGATCCTGTTCGACGCCAACCAGCCGGATGAACTGCATCGCGCCGAAGCCTTCGGCACCGACATCCTGAAACTGTGCGTCGAAGTCGGCGGCACGGTGACCGGCGAACACGGCGTCGGCGTCGAAAAGCTGGATGCCGCCTGCAGCCAGTTCACGCCGGAAGAACTCAGCCAGTTCCACGCCATCAAGGCCGCGTTCGATCCGGACGGTCTGCTCAACCCCGGCAAGGCCGTGCCGACGCTGCACCGCTGCGCCGAAATGGGCCGCATGCATGTGCACGGCGGCGCGCTGCCGTTTCCGGAATTGCCGAGGTTTTAACGTGATCAAGAACTCACTTCATGTAGGTTGGGCAAAGCGTAGCGTGCCCAACATGCAACGCTCAGATGTTGGGCACGCTACGCTTTGCCCAACCTACGCATCCAGTACGCTCAATGTTTGAATCCGATCTCACTGAACAACTTGTCGAACGGGTGCGCGCCGCAATATCCGATGCCACACCGCTATGCATTTCCGGCTGCGGCAGCAAAGCTTTCTACGGCCGCGCCTGCGCCGGCGAAACACTGGATATCTCTGGTCATCGCGGCATCGTCGCCTACGAACCGACCGAACTGGTGATCACCGCCCGCGCCGGCACGCCGCTTGCGGAAATCGAAGCAGCGTTGGCAGCGAACAACCAGATGCTGCCGTTCGAGCCACCGCATTTCTCCGAACTGACCACCCTCGGCGGCATGGTCGCCGCCGGTCTGTCCGGCCCGCGCCGGCCGTGGGGCGGTTCGGTGCGCGATGCGGTACTCGGCGTCAAACTGCTCAACGGTTGCGGCGAAGTGTTGCGCCTGGGCGGCCAGGTGATGAAGAACGTCGCCGGCTACGATGTTTCGCGCCTGATGGTTGGCGCGCTCGGCACGCTAGGCGTGCTGCTGGAAGTGTCGGTGAAAGTGCTGCCGCGCCCGGCCTGTGAACGCACGTTGGTGTTTGATTCCTCGACCAAACCGTCGCGCCTTTCCGAGATGCCGGTCAGTGCCAGCCTGGAACTCGATGGCCGCTTGTATCTGCGCCTTTCGGCCAGTACGCGTTGCGTTGAAATGGCCGTCGAATCGCTGGCTGGCGAGGCCGCCGACCCGGCGATCTGGACCGCCGCGCGCGATCAAACATTGCCCTTCTTCCAGACCGCTCTGCCGCTGTGGCGCATTTCTCTGCCGCCCGCCGCGCCGGCACTGAATCTGCTCGGCAACGAAATGATCGAATGGGCGGGCGCGAAGCGCTGGCTGGCTTCGGATCTTCCCGCCAAAACAATCCGGCAACGGGTCGGCGCGCTGGGTGGTCACGCCACGTTGTTTCGCAATCACACCGCCACGGACTCGGTGTTTCAGCCGCTACCCGCCGCCATGCTGGCGCTGCACCAACGCATCAAACATGCGCTCGACCCGCACGCCGTGTTCAATCGCGGCCGTTTGTACCCGGAGTTGTAATGCAAACCACGCTCGCCGACTTCATCCGCGACACCGCGCAAGGCCAGGAGGCCGAAGCGATTCTGCGCAGCTGCGTGCATTGCGGCTTCTGCAACGCCACCTGCCCCACCTATCAACTGCTCGGCGACGAACTCGATGGTCCGCGCGGCCGCATCTACCTGATGAAGCAGATGCTGGAAGGTCAGCCGGTCACCGCCGTTACCCGTTTGCATCTGGACCGTTGCCTGACCTGCCGCAATTGCGAAACCACGTGCCCCTCCGGCGTGCAATACGGCCGTTTGATCGACATCGGCCGCGACGTCGTCGAACGCCTCAGCCCGCGCCCGGCGGCGGAACGCCTGTTGCGGGCGGGATTGCGCAAAGGGTTGCAATCGCCTGTGCTGTTCGGCTCGCTACTGAAACTCGGGCAAAGCGTTCGCAGCTTGTTGCCAAGCGCTTTGCGCGAACATCTGCCGGCTGGCATCCCCACCCACAGCCATTCGGTGCAAAGCGATATTCAGGACTCGCCCGATGCACGCGAAGCCAGCGCAACGTTGACCCGCCGCATGCTGGTACTGGAAGGCTGCGTGCAGCCGGCGATGGCGCCGGAAACCAACGCCGCTGCCCGACGCGTCCTCGCCCGCCTGGGCATCGATCTGGTTGCCGCGCCGAATGCCGGCTGTTGCGGCGCCATCGACCAGCATCTGGCGGCGCCGGATGCTGCCAAAGCTGCGATGCGGCGCAACATCGACGCCTGGTGGCCGTACATCAAGCAAGGTTGCGAAGCCATCGTGATGACCGCCAGCGGCTGCGGCAGCACGGTGAAGGAATACGGCCATCATCTGCGCCACGACCCGGCCTACGCCGCGAAGGCCGCGCGGGTTTCCGGCCTGACCCGCGATCTGTCGGAAGTACTGCGTGATGAAGACTTGTCGGCGCTGAAAGTCTTCGCTTTGAATCCTGCCACGCCGAAACGCATCGCCTTCCATCCGCCGTGCAGCCTGCAGCACGGACAACAGGTGCGTGGCGTGATCGAAGGCATCCTGACCCGCGCCGGTTTCGAACTGCTGCCGGTCGATGAATCGTATCTCTGCTGCGGCTCTGCCGGCACGTATTCGGTGCTGCAACCAGAACTCTCCGGCCAGTTGCGGGCGCGCAAATTGTCCAATCTGCAGGCACGCGGGCCGGAACTGATCGCCAGCGCCAACATCGGCTGCCAGACCCACCTCGCCGCCGCCAGCGATGTGCCGGTGGTGCACTGGATTTCCCTGCTCGATCGGGGCTGACGGGTTCTGACTCTAACAGGATGTCGAAAAACACTCCGTCACCGGCGAACGCCGGGGTCCAGTGCAGTGGGCTCAATAGAGCTGTAGGAGGCTCCGCTTGCGGGCCGATCCTGTAACGCTCGCGCCGCAAGCGGACGCTCCTGCAACGCGGACAACTGCCGGATTTAGGGTTAAACCTAGATTCCTCTGTTGACCGCTCCTTAGCCCTTGAGATGTCCCGTGGATACAAGCGTTAGTGCCTTCGATCACCCTCACCAAATGGGTGAGCCCGCTACGCGTTCGATTGCGGGCCTGCCGAGCCGCCTGGCCGCGTTGCTCCTCCTTGCAGGGAACGACCATGCGCGTCGTCGCGCCTTGCCAGACAACCCGGCAGACCCACACTCGAACGC
>CAMDHJ010000176.1 GCA_945897865.1 Tepidiphilus sp. J10 | reverse complement strand
CGGCAATCAACGCCTTTCTCGCCGGCATCGACAAATCCGGCTATCTGAACGAAGAAGATTCGCGCATCAACGACTTCACGATGCACGAAGACATCAACGCCGCTTATCTGCAGAACACCTTCAGCAGCGGCTTGTGGCGGTTTCTGGCCGGCGTGCGCTACGAAGGTACGAAGTTCGAGGCCAACGGCACCGGCATCCGTGACGATGTCTATGAGTCCATCGTCAAGAAGAACAGCTACCACGACTGGCTGCCGGCCTTGCATCTGCGCCGCGACCTCGACAACGACACCAGCATTCGCGCGGCCTGGACGAATTCCGTGGTGCGCCCCACCTTCGGCCAGTTGGCGCCCGGCTTCATCATCGATGGCGACGAGGCCGAGTTCGGCAACCCGGATCTGAAAGCGCTGACAGCGAGCAACTTAGATCTGGGCATCGAACGTCGTCTGGGCTATGCCGGCGTGGTTTCTGCCTATGTGTTCCACAAGGACATTGAAAATTTCGTCTACCCAACCGATCTCGCCGGCAGTGGCGCCTGGACGGCTTTCGACGAAGCCATTACCTATGCCAACGGCAGCAAGGCCAAGATCAGCGGCCTGGAACTGGCCTATGCCCGCTCGTTCCGCAATCTGCCGGCGCCGTGGAATGGCTTGCTGTTCTCGGCCAATGCCACCTTCACCGACTCCGACGCGAGCATCTCCAGCTTCAGCAGCGGCACGCTGGTCACGCGTGACATTCCCTTGCCCAGCCAATCCGATGTCACGTTCAACCTGATGCTGGGTTACGAAACCGGTCCCTGGAGCCTGCGTCTGGCTGCCAACCACAAGTCGAAGTACCTGCTTGAAATCAGCGATATCACGGATGCCGCCAAGGACTTGTATGTCGATGCCCAGACCCATTACGACTTCGCGGCGCGCTACAAGATCAGCAAACGCATGCAACTGGCGTTCGAGGCACTCAACCTGAGTGACGAGCACTATTACGTCTACAGCGGCCAGAGTGACCTCAACGCGCAGCATGAATCGTATGGCCGCACCTACAAGCTGAGCCTCAAGCTCACCGACTTTTAAACTTCAGGAGCCTCGTCCCGGCCCGGCCGGGACGAACCACCCATTCATGTTGAGAACCTCTAGAACGCTGGCGGTCTGTATCGGCATCATGGTGATGCCTGGCATGGGCTGCGCCAGCCAGACCATGCTCCCACCGAGTCTGGTCAACGCGGAACAGTTCAACGCGCTGGCGGATGGTCACTGGCTGGCGCTGGAAAAAAACGCACTGCGCTTGCTCGCCGCCGACGGCCGCGAGTTGGCCAGTCTGGCAATGCGCGCCGATCACCTCGACAGCCGTCCCACGTCTGGCGGTGCGTTGGCATTGGTGTTCGACGACACACGCCAGCAACCCGTTCTGATCGACATCGACCTGAAGCTGGGCCGCCTGTCAGTGGGCGGCGTGCTACCGGAACCGGCGTTCTCGCTGGAAAGCCAGTGCCTGTACCGCGACGCTCAGCAATTGGAGCATGCGTTCCTGATTGGTGAGGACGGCCAGGCTGAACAGTGGCTGCTGAGCGGCCCGGCGCCACGTCTGCTACGCAAGCTGGCGCTGCCGCCGCTGGCTGAATCCTGCCGCGTCGATGACGCACTGCACACGCTGTTCATCGAAGAGGAAGGCATAGGCACCTGGGCCTACGCTTTGCATGGCGAAGGCGTACCGCGACGCGAGTTGGTTTCGAGGCTTGCATCGCCTCACCTGACTGCGGTCAGCACGGCGTTTCCGATCGTCGAACCGCAAACCCAGACCGAACCAGTAGCGCGGCGCGGCGATGCCGCCGATGACCCTGCGATCTGGATTCACCCGGTTAACCCGGCGCAATCGCTGATTCTGGCCACCAACAAGAAGCAAGGCTTGCTGAGCTATGACCTGGCCGGCAAGACCCGGCAATTGCTGGAAGTTGGCCGCGTCAACAATGTCGATATCCGCCAGCGGGTGCGTCTGAACGGTCGCACCGTCGATCTGGCGCTGGCGACGCAGCGCGATGAAAGGGCGCTGGCGCTGTTCGAGATCGACGCCAACGGCACGATGCACGATGTCGCACGCATCGCCACCGATCTGGACGAGATCTATGGCACCTGCCTCTACCAACCACCCAGCGGCGGCCTGGAGGTGTTTGCCAACGACAAGGACGGGCGTTTCGTCCAGTACCGGATCGAATGGCGTGACAACGCCTATGTCAGCGTCCCGGAACGCCGCTTCAGCGTTGCCAGCCAACCTGAGGGCTGTGTCGCCGATGACCGCGCCGGACGCCTGTTCATCGGCGAGGAGGATCACGGCATCTGGGCCTTGCCCGCCAATGCGCAAGCTGAACCCGCCGCGCTGCAAATGGTGTTGCCGGTAGGGCCACGCCTGGTGGCCGATGTCGAGGGTCTGGCGCTGTATTACGGCGCGCGTGCCAGCTATCTGATTGCATCCAGTCAAGGCGACAACAGCTACGTGGTGCTCGATGCACTACCGCCGTTCAACTATCGCGGCGCGTTCCGCATCGGCATCAATGCCATGGCCGGCATCGATGCCGTGTCCGAAACCGATGGCCTGGAAGTTACCGCGCTCAACCTCGGTGGCGTGTATGGCGAAGGCATGCTGGTGGTGCAGGACGGCTTCAATCGATTGCCCGACGCGCCGCAGAACTTCAAGCTGGTTGCCTGGAAGGACATCGCCCGCGCGCTGGGCCTGCAGTGAACGTTCAGAAGTTTCAATCACGGGCCTGGAGCATGAATCTATCCAGCACGCAGCGCAAAATCATTGCCGTGGCGGTGGCGGGATCACTGCATCTGGCAGTGGCCGTGCCGTTGACGCAACTGCGCATACCGCCGCCGGAACCGGTGCCGGTGATGGTCAGCATACTGCCGGCTGCGCCGACGCCCAATCCTCCCAACCCACCCGCCGCGCCCAAGCTTGCCGCGCCAGCACCGACCCCACTTCCCACGTTCGTTCCGGTCAGTCCGGTGACGCCTGCGGTTACCGTCACTATGCCGACACCGGCACCGACATCTGTGCAGGCGCCGGTGCCGTCACCGGTCAGTGTCGTTGAAACCAGCGTCGCAGCAGCAGCGCCTGCCGTTCCGTCCAGCGCGGTTGCCACAACAGCAACAGTGGAACAGCCACCCGCTGCACCGGCCACTGCACGCACTGGCACTCCTGCCGCAGTGGCGGTTGCGCGCATCGAACCGCCAGGCTATCAGGCGGCCTATCTGGACAACCCACAGCCGGCCTACCCTTTGATGTCGCGCCGCAAACAGGAAACCGGACAGGTGCGGCTGCGCGTGCTGGTCAGCGTCGACGGTCGCGCCGAAAGCCTGAAAGTTCAGGTCAGCAGCGGTTATTCACGGCTTGATATGGCGGCCAGCGAAGCGGTGCGCGGCTGGCGTTTCACCCCGGCGCGGCAAGCCGGCCGGAACATTGCCGGTTGGGTGGAAGTGCCGATTACATTTAGTTTGGAGAACTGAAATGCAAGATATGAATCCGGTCGAATTTTTCTTCGCCCATACCGATACGCTGGGCATGATCCTGTTTTTCATGCTGGTGCTGATGTCATTGGCATCCTGGCTCGGCATTGTCGGCAAATCGCTGCTGCTTTGGCAGTTGCATCGTCGCGGCCGCCAATTCCGCCGCGAACTCTGGGCCAGCGCACAACCGCTGGTTCATCCCCGCAGCGAGGCCGGCAATCCGTTTGCGCGGCTCGCCGACGCCTCCTTCTCGGTGCACGCCGAAGTGCGCGACACCCCGGCGGCGGACCGCGAGGCCCTGCTGCTGCGCTGCATGAACAGGGTGGTCGGCGAGGAAGGCTCGCGGCTCGACAATGGCCAGACGCTGCTCGCCTCCGTTGCTGCTGTGGCGCCGTTCATCGGCCTGTTCGGCACGGTCTGGGGCGTGCATCACGCGCTCTCGGCAATCGGCATACAAGGCGCGGCATCGCTCGACCAGATCGCCGGTCCGGTCGGCGAAGCGCTGATCATGACCGCGCTGGGCCTCGCTGTAGCGATTCCGGCGGTGCTGGCCTACAACGTGTTCTCGCGCAGCAACCAGGTGTTGCTGGCGCAACTGGATGGCTTCGCGCATGAACTGCATCACTATCTGGTGACCGGGCAAACCCTGCCGGCCAGCGTGCGGGAGAACTGAACATGGCCTTCCTCAACCCCGGCCCGGCCGGACGCGGCCTGCCCCGCGCTGAGATCAACATGATTCCGCTGATCGACGTGATGCTGGTGCTGCTGGTGATCTTCATGATCACCGCGCCGCTGCTGACGCATGCAGTGAAACTGGATCTACCCAACGCCAATGCACAACGCAAACAGGCGGCAAGCAAGGTCGAGATCGCCATCGACGCCGCCGGCAAGATTCACTGGAATGGCGAAATGCTCCCAGCCGGCGCCATCGATCTGCGTCTGGCCAATCTGGGCGCCACCCAGCCGACCACGGAAATCCATCTATACGCCGACAAATCATCGCGTTACGAAACCATCGCCGAAGTCATGGCCGCCGCCTCGCGCGCCGGCCTGAGCCGCATCGGCTTCATCACCCAGCCGGAAGTAAAACGCTGAAACGATTTCGGTTTGAATCGCAAGCGGCGGGACGCGTATATTCGGTCGTTTCGATTCACCGGCCCCAACCATGATCCGCGTCCGTGGCGCCCGCACCCATAACCTCAAAAACGTCAACGTCGATCTGCCGCCGCACAAGCTGGTGGTGATCACCGGGCTGTCCGGCTCCGGCAAATCCTCGCTGGCGTTCGATACGCTGTATGCCGAAGGCCAGCGGCGCTATGTCGAATCGCTTTCCGCCTATGCGCGGCAGTTCCTGCAACTGATGGAAAAGCCGGACGTGGACCTGATCGAAGGTCTCTCGCCGGCGATTTCCATCGAGCAGAAGGCGACATCGCACAACCCGCGTTCCACCGTCGGCACGGTGACCGAAATCCACGATTACCTGCGCCTGCTGTTCGCCCGCGCCGGCACGCCGCGTTGTCCGCAGCATGGCATTGAACTCGCGGCGCAGACGGTGTCGCAGATGGTCGATACGGTGCTGCAGTTGCCTGAGGACACCAAGCTGATGATCCTGGCGCCGCTGGTGGTCGGCCGCAAAGGTGAGCAGGCCGGGCTGTTCGACGAGCTGCGCGCACAGGGTTTCGTGCGCCTGCGTGTCGATGGCGAGGTATTCGACATCGACAGCCTGCCATCGCTGGAGAAGAACAAGAAGCACACTGTCGAAGCGGTAGTGGATCGGCTAAAAGTGCGACCAGACATGAAACAGCGGCTGGCGGAAAGTTTCGAGACCGCGCTACGCCATTCCGACGGCAAGGCGCTGGCAGTCGAGATGGATACCGGCCGGGAAATGCTGTTCTCCGCCAAGTTCGCCTGCCCGGTGTGCGATTACGCGCTGCATGAACTGGAACCGCGCATCTTCTCGTTCAACAACCCGATGGGCGCCTGCCCGAAGTGCGATGGCCTCGGCCAGATCACCTTCTTCGACCCGGCGCGGGTGGTCGCCTTCCCGCATCTGTCGCTGGCTTCCGGCGCGGTGAAGGGCTGGGACCGGCGCAATGCATTCTTCTATCGGATGCTGGAATCGCTGGCGATGCACTACGGTTTTGATCTGGAAACCCCTTGGCAAGACCTGCCGACCGGCATCCAGCAAGTCATCCTGCACGGCAGCGGCCGCGAGGAAATCCCTTTTCTCTACCTGGGCGATGGTGGCCGCAAGGTCACCCGAAAACACACTTTCGATGGCGTCATTCCAAGTCTGGAGCGCCGCTACAAGGACAGCGAATCGCAACTGCTGCGCGAGGAATTGAGCAAGTTCATCGCCACCCGCCCCTGCCCGGAATGCGGCGGCTCGCGCCTGCGCATCGAGGCGCGCAACGTCACCATCGGCGGCTGGACCTTGCATGACCTGTCGCGGCTGCCAATTCGCCAGTCGCTGAAGTTTTTCGACGAACTGAAACTGGAAGGCAACCGCGCCCAGGTCGCCGACAAGATCGTCAAGGAAATCTCCGCGCGGCTGACCTTCCTCAACGATGTCGGCCTCGATTACCTGAGCCTCGACCGTTCCGCCGACACGCTGTCCGGCGGCGAGGCGCAGCGTATCCGGCTGGCGTCGCAGATCGGCTCCGGCCTGACCGGCGTCATGTATGTGCTCGACGAGCCCTCCATCGGCCTGCATCAGCGCGACAACGACCGCCTGCTCGGCACGCTGAAACACCTGCGCGACCTGGGCAATTCCGTGATCGTGGTCGAACACGACGAGGACGCCATCCGCCATGCCGACTACATCGTCGACATGGGGCCGGGCGCCGGCGAACATGGCGGCGAGATCGTCGCCGAAGGCGTGCTGGCCGACATCCTGGCCAACCCGAATTCACTGACCGGGCAAGACCTGTCCGGGCAGAAATCCATCCCGATGCCGGCAAGCCGCCGCACGGCGCGCGAAGGCCGCGTACTGAAACTGATCGGCGCCAGTGGCAACAATCTGAAGAACGTCACGCTGGAATTGCCGACCGGCATCTTCGTCTGCGTGACCGGCGTCTCCGGTTCCGGCAAATCGACACTGATCAACGACACGTTGTACGCCATCACCGCCAACCAGTTGAACGGCGCGGCGCACGAACCGGCGCCGTTCGAGTCGATCGAAGGCGTCGAATATTTCGACAAGGTGGTCAACGTCGACCAAGCGCCGATCGGCCGCACGCCGCGCTCCAACCCGGCCACCTACACCGGCCTGTTCACGCCGATCCGCGAACTGTTCGCCGGCACCGTGCAGGCGCGCGAACGCGGCTACGAAGTCGGCCGCTTCTCGTTCAACGTCAAGGGCGGTCGCTGCGAAGCCTGCCAGGGCGACGGCATGATCAAGGTGGAAATGCACTTTCTGCCGGACATCTACGTGCCGTGCGACGTCTGCCACGGCCAGCGCTACAACCGCGAAACGCTGGAAGTGCAATACAAGGGCAGGAACATCCACGAAGTCCTGCAAATGACCGTCGAAGAGGCCTACGCCTTCTTCAACGCCGTACCCAGCGTCGCGCGCAAACTGAAGACGCTGATCGACGTCGGCCTTTCGTATATTCGTTTAGGCCAGGCCGCCACCACGCTCTCCGGCGGCGAAGCGCAACGCGTCAAACTCGGTCTGGAACTCTCCAAACGCGACACCGGCCGCACCCTCTACATCCTCGACGAACCCACCACCGGCCTGCATTTTCACGACATCGACATGCTGCTCACGGTGCTGCAACGCCTGGTCGGCAACGGAAATACGGTCGTCGTCATCGAACACAACCTCGACGTCATCAAGACCGCCGACTGGGTCATCGACCTGGGCCCTGAAGGCGGCGAAGGCGGCGGCCAGATCATCGCCGAAGGCACCCCGGAACAGGTGGCGAAGAACAAGGCCAGCCATACCGGGAAGTATTTGAAGCCGGTGTTGAAGCGGGGGTAAGGTACGGGGATAAATGGATGAATTGCCGCGACCTGAAAGAAGACTTGGCTCGCCGGCAGATGCCTGAAATCGTCGACACGGATTCCACACATGCACAGCACCCGTTTCCAGCGAATCGTGATCGTGACCAACCAT
>CAMDHJ010000175.1 GCA_945897865.1 Tepidiphilus sp. J10 | reverse complement strand
TGGACAACTCTGCAGCTCACTCTGATCCGGCCGCCGCCAACCCCGAAAAAACCCCCGATCTGCGCTTGATTATCGGGAGGAGTCCATATACGCCCTACGACATGCTGCGGATTTCCATCAGATGTTCGCGTTGGTCATCCGCCGCGTAGGGCGAAAAAGCCGGCGGCTTTATGCCGGCGCCTTCCGCCGTATGAAACACCGCTGATCATACGCACCGCAATCCGGTCGGTGCGCCGTCAACGACCAGAACCATCAAACTGGTGGGTAGACTGCCTGGTAGATTGATCGGATATTGCATGCGGCGGAAGGCGCGATAAGGCCGCTTTTCCGCCCTACTCGAGCTGGGAATAGCTATCTAAGCCCGAAAAATCCGAGGACGAACAAGATGATTACGACCAAGCCGACGATGTAAACAATGCTGTTCATGAGAATGCTTTCTGTGTGGGTTAAACAACCGGATTGGCGGCAAAGAACAATTCTTCATTCGACTTACCAATCACCGGTTGCTACGTTATCCAGTCCAGATGCAACACTCTGTACGTCAGCGCACATTGGCTAAACCAACCGCGTCTGCTCAGGGCTGTTTCGGTTGGGACATCTTGCGCGTCAGCACAAACGCCATCCTGGCCAGCACCGCCACGCCCAGAACCAGGCTCGCCCACATCAGCACACGTTTCCAGTCATAGCGTTCGCGGGTTGCCGCCTCCCCCGCGAGCACACGCACGACGCCAAGGCGGGCCGCGCCGATTGGTACTGCCAACTGGTCCAGTGCCACCTCGTGGCGATAGCCAGGGATCAGCGTATCGACCTGATATTCGGCGGACCTCACACTGCGATTGCCCCATGCGATCTGGAACGGGCCAGCACCCCGGGCAGTGAACACCAGGCGCTGCGGCAACCAGCCTGCATCCAGTCCCAGCGCCCCGCTGCCGAGTCCGCCGCCGCGCGCGTCGACGCGCACCAGCCAGTAATGCGCACGGGTGGTGGTGAAGGCCAGATCCGGGCTGGTGACTTCGGTACCGTTGCGCAGCAGGCGATACACACTGCCCGAGGTCACCGGGCGCCACGGATGCTCCGGCTTGGCTCGAGAAAGTATCTGCACTGCTCCCACCGTGTTGGACTCGGGCAGTTTCAGGCGCAGCCGGTCAACCGGAAAGTGGCCACCCAGATCGAAGGCATATTCCCCCGGTTTTTCCGCAGCGATCATGGTCGCCGATTTCCATGCCCGCGGCGGCGCAGCCATCAGCGGCGCCAGTTCGACGGATAGCGAGTCCAGTTCCGGCGTCGGCGTGGTTGTCGGCCAGGACAAGCGCAGATACTTGAATTTGCGCGGCTCAAGTTCGACCCGCGTCCGCTCCAGTTTCTCTCCACCCGACGCCAGGCGCAGCATCGGTGCGGCATCGGTGAGCAGCGTCCAACGCGACAGATCGTCGCTGCCTTCGACGCGCAGCTTGGTGACCAGATCGCCCTCCTCTGCTGCAAACACCGGCAACAGAGCACCCATTGGACGCTCCAGCGCGCTCAGGTCAGCCAGGTAACCCAGCAGCACCGAATCTCGCGGGGCGGTTTCACGCCCGCGCAGCGTGACCCGCGTCTGGATGCCGGTTCGATCCACCCGCACGTCGACATCCTGCAAGCCTGCGGCGGCCGCACCGCGCAGGGGAAACAGCGGCACCCGCAGCGGCGGCTCTACCACTTTGGCGCCCTCGCTGCGCGGCAGGAAAGCATGCGGCACCACTTCGCCGGCGGCATTGAACACCCGCAGGTCGCCCAGATCGGCACGCACCGCGCCCTCGTAAACTGCCGAGGGCAACTCCAACCACAGCAGCGCTTCCTGACTGGCGGCTTCCACTGGCGCCGCGTAAGCAAAATCGCCGGGCGCTTCAGCGTGGGCCGGCAGCGCCACAAGCATCAGGATGGCAAGCAGGTTTTTCATGGCATTTCCTTTACGGCGACGGCTTTTGGCGGGGCGGGGGCGAAGTAACCCACCACCAGCATCAGCAGACCGACGCCAACGAACGAGACAATGCGTTCGATGGTACCGACATTGGACAGATCCACCAGCAGCAGCTTCAGCACCACCGCGAACATCAGACCAGCTCCGGCCATCCACAGCCCGCGCCAGCCGCGACGGGTGGCCAGCACCATGGCGACCAGCGCGATCAGGCTCCAGAACAGCGACAGCGAGGCCTGCACCAGATCGGAAGCCAGCAGCACATCAAGCCGGAACGGCACAGCGGCATAATGGTGCAGCGTACGCAACAGCACGGCATTGGCCCAAACGAAGCCGCCAATGCCAAGGCCCGCCCATGCGGTGGCAAGCGGCAGCCGCGCCATGGGCATCAGGCCCAGCCGGCGGGTATCGGCAAACCAGGCAACCAGCACCAGCAGAACACCGGCCTGGGCGAGATCAAGCGGGTTCAGCAGCGGCACATACGGCAGCGGCGCCGGGTTGGCGTCGGAACCGAGCGTGGCCGACAGGAACCAGACGACCAGACTGGCCGCCAGCGGCAGCGCGCCCCAGCCGAGATAGGCATTCGGCCAGGAATCCAGTGGCCAGCGTGCGCGCAAACCCGGCATAGTCGACAGCGCCAGCAACGCGCCGGGCACCAGCGCCCAGGCGATCAGCGGCCAGACTGCCTGGCCGGCGACCCAGTCATCGATCATCCAGGCAACCTGCCAGGCGCCCAAACCGGCGAGCAGCCAGAGTCCGCCGGCATGCAACCATTCCAGCAACGGCGGTTTCTCAGCGTCATGTCGCCGCAACAGCCACCCATGCGCCGCGAAAGCAGCGGGCCAGGCCAGCCAGCCGAGATGTGCAAACGGCCGGGCGAACGGCCGCGAGGATGTCCAAAACATGGATTGATCCAGTTCAGCCAGCGCCGCAAACGCCATCAGCGGCAGCAGCGCCAAAGCCGGGATGCGCGCAACTGACCAGTCCAGGCGCCGTGCCAGCCAACTGAAGCCCAGACAGGAAGCGGCGGCAAACAGTAGCGCGGCATGCGTCTCATATTCCAGTTTGACGTGCTGGTCGATCTCGTTGAGGCCCGCCGCCGCCCACCAGATCACTCCCCAGGCAAACAACACCAGACCGGCCAGATGGCGGATCGCGACGCCTCGCGCGTCATCCGTGGCTGTCTTCCGATCCAGCATCCAGGCGCAGAACAGGCCAGACAGGGCAAGCAGCAGCGCACCGAGGAAAATGCTGTTGAGCAATGGCATGTCGCCGACTGCTGACTCGAAGTCGCTCGAATAGAACAAACCGGCGAGGATTTGCAGCGCCGCGCCGAACATCCAGGCGGCGAGCCGTTTCTGCCGCACCCCGACCCAGAGGATGCCGGCGCCTTCCACGGCCCAGGCGGCTGAGGTCCAGCGGCCGTCGAAAGCGAGCGGAATGGCCAGAGTGGCGAACACCACGCCAATGGCGAGCAAGGCTTGCGGCATCAGGTTGGCCGCTTCCCGGCGCAACAGATAACGGGTTAGCAGCAGATAGAACAGCCCCAACGCCAAGGCGCTCCAGGCGGCGCCGTATTCGAACGCTTCCACCAACTTCAGTTGCATCGCGAAGCTGAGCAACGGCACGCCGAACAGCAGCGTGCCGTCCATCACACGCTCATTGCGGTCACCGCCACGCCGGGCGAACAGAACGGCGATCGCCACATACATCAGGAAAAACAGCAGCAGAAATGGCTGGGTACTGGCGTATTGCTCGGGTTGATAGGTGGCGTGCAGCCACATCCCGGCAATGCCGAAGGTGAAGCCGAAGCCGGTCAGGTTGAGCACGCGCCAGGCCTTGAACCAGGCGATCGCCAGAATGCCGGCGTTGAGCACCGCGTAATAAGCGAACAGCAGCACATGACTGCCTTCCCCGGTGGAAGCCAGGATAGGCGCCAGGAATCCGCCCGCCGCGCCAAGTACCGCCAGCACCAGCGCGTCCTGCAGCACGGCGAGCATCGCCGCCAAAACCGCCACCCCGAACAACAAGGCGAACGCCGGCAGTGCCGGCAACAGTGCATACAGCCGAAACGCCGCAAAAATGGTCAGGTAAAGCAAGCCCACCCCGCCACCCTGCAGCGCCAGCGCATAACCCGCCCGGCTCTCGCGCAAGCGCCAGCCGACGATCAACAACGCCACCGCGCCCAGCGCCACGCCGGTCAGGCGCAGTTCGATGGGCATATGGTAGGTCTCGTAGGCATGCTTGAGCAGGAACGCCACGCCGAAGAACAGGATGACCACCCCGATCCGCGCCACCAGGTTGCCGCCCATCAACCATTCGACAATGCGCGGCGGTACATTTTGCGGGTCATGCCGCGCAACCGTGGGCTCGGATCGTCTGCTGGGAATGCGAGCGGGTTCTGTCGGCTCCGGCGAAATATCACCAAGATCTGGAACGGGGTCGGCGGATTCAACAATGCCGGCGTCCGTTGCCATGGCTTGCGTTTCAAACTCCGCCTCCGGAGCGACTGTCACGAAAGTCGGCTGACCCTCCGTCGCCTCGCCCTTTTCGAGCGCGGCCAACCGTTGCCTCACCCGTCGCATCTCATCGGACAGAACGCTCAGCTGCTGTTCCAGCCTCAGCACCCGATCCAGCTTATCGGGTGAATCGACTCGCTGCTGGCGTTGCAGCAAGACCCCGGCGACAGCGCCGATGATGGCCCCAAGCACCCAGCCATCCGGCCACAACGCCGCGAACAACATTCCCCCGAGCAATGCCCCGATGAACCACATACGCCCCCCTGCTTTGAAATATCTGCGGCTTGTTGCGCCGCCATGGGCGCGGAGCCTGATCACCCATATCCTCCGCGACCGAAGGATACCAACAAGTATCCCGCCCTTCTCGCCCACAGTTACCGGGGCCGTTGGAGCGACTTCCAAGCGCAAAGTCTCGAACGATCGCGCCTTGGAAGGCGCTCCTACGTGTGGTGTTGAACCGTCACAAATAACCGCCTGCCTCTAACAGGGTTTTTCGACACCCTGCTAACCACGCGGCTTGCCAGCTTCACTCACCACCCGGTTGCGCCCCGCCGCCTTGGCTGCATAGAGGGCACGATCGGCACGGTCGATCAAAGCGGCCGCGGTCTCGCCAAGGAAATATTCGCTGACGCCGATGCTGACAGTCAGGTGAATTCCGTTGTCGAACTCGGCCTCTGCGATGGCCTCGCGCAACTTTTCCGCCATCTTCATCGCTTCGCCCAGATTCAGATGCGGCGCGATCACCAGAAACTCTTCTCCGCCCCAGCGTCCAAAAATGTCCGAGCCACGCAGATTGGCATGCACGATTTCACTGAAGCATTTCAGTACGGCATCGCCGGCCGGGTGGCCCAACTGGTCGTTGATCCGCTTGAAGTTGTCGAGGTCGAGCATCAGCAGGGACACTGGATGATGGAAGCGATCCGCGCGACTCATGATTTCGTCGCTGCGCTGCTTGAGGCCATAGCGGTTCAGCGCCCCGGTCAGCATATCGGTCATCGACAGTTGCGCCAGTTCGTCGTTGTGCTGCTGGATGCGACGCTGCTGACCGTCGATCTGCCGGATCAGAAAGGCCAGCACCAGATAGATGCTGGACAGCGTCACCAAGGTAACCAGGGTCAGGGTATGCGCCATCTGGTCGCCGGCCTGCTTGATGCCGGCCAAGGGAGCCCGGATCGAAATCAGGGCTCGGATCTCGTTGAGACGCTCATGAAATCCCGCCTTGTCGCCGTACATGGCAACCAGTTCAGCCGGCGCATTGGCAGGTTCACCGTGGCATTTCATGCAGCCCGGCGTGGCGCGGTCGATCGGCACGGCGAGATACAGCCATTTTTGCCCAGCCACTTCGACCACTTCTTCGTATTCCTTGATTTCATTGGCATTCATCCGCCGCAGCAAATCCACTTCGCGCGGATCGGCCTGGTTCAGCGGGTTGCGCGGATTCGCCGAGGCGAGCTTGAAATAGATCGGCTCCATCGCATTTTTTTGGCGTTCCTCGTTGAGCAAATCCTTGATGCTGCGCGAGATGAAGGTGAAAGACATCACCTGCGGGGAAAAATAGTCCGGGTAAAGCTTGCCTTCGCCCTGCAAACGGTAAATCTCGGGACGCTGGGTCTTGGTGACATAAGCATGTGTGGCGCGATGCACCAACAGCGTATTGAGGGCTTGTTTCCGCGCCTCGCCTACCGCGTAGCTATCCGCACGCTCATGGAACAGCACCACCAAGCCAACAAAAGCGAGAACGAAAAGCCCCAGCAAGGCAACCAGAATATTGCGGTAACGGGGCAGCATGGAGGGGTGAGAAAAATCTGGTGACGATATAACTAAATATATAGACGTACATTGCACTCTTCCAGGGGAAATGAAGAAAGTAATAATCCGTACCACTCAGCTGGCGCCTTGGATATCTCCAACCACATCGCAGCCATCGTTCCAATCCGTGTCTAGCAAAGCGGCTTTATCGCGCCTTCCGCCGTATGTTTGGCATGCGGCGGATAACTCAGGCAAAAAGACGCCGGCATCGTCTCGCTGACCAGTTTGCCGGAATAGCTTCGGGCTAAGGTCTGGATGCCGTCGAGGATGTCGGCCAGCCGTAAATCGGGATGCGGTCGGTTGATCTGTTGCCAGATCTCGGCATCGACGCGATCCACCTTGAGGCTGACCCAATCGGCCCGATTCAGCACGGCGCGCACGGCTTGCAGGCGCTGTTCGACCTGAAGCCGGATTTCTTGCGGCGAGGAGAACGCGCGGGGCGTGATTTCCTGGGCGGCAGGCTCCGGCGGATAACGCTGGCAAGCCGCAAGCTCATCCGCCTACGCCGAGTACCACAGCACAGCAAAGAAATGGCAGGTGGTGCCCGCCATGACGAAGAGATGCCAGACGAAATGGCCAAATTTGTAACGTGCATCAGTCAAATAGAAAAAGACGCCTACCGTGTAAGCGAGTCCGCCGGCAACCAGCCAACCGATGCCGGCGGGGGCAACGCGCTCCAGCAAGGGAACCGCCGCGATCACCACCAGCCAGCCCATCGCCAGGTAGAGGCCGGTGGAAAGCAGGGGATGCGACAGTTTTTCGAAAGCTTTCAGCACCAGCCCAACAACAGCTAGACCCCAGATCAAACCAAACAGGGTCCAGCCCCAGGCGCCATTCAGCACCCCCAGCGAGAAAGGCGTGTAGCTGCCGGCAATGAACAGGTAGATGGCGCCATGGTCGATCTTGCCGCAACAATGTTTGGCGCGCCCCGGCGGCAGCGCGTGATAGAGCGTCGAGCTGAAGTACAACATCGCCATGGTGATGGCGAAGACACTGGCGCCGACGATGTGCAGTGCGTTTCCCTGCTGCGCGGCGGCAACGATGAGCACCGGCGCGGCAACCAGCGCCAGCAGGAAGCCGACGCCATGGCTCAGACTGTTGGCGCGTTCTTCTGCAATCGATTGAGGGCGATCATGCATGTTTGAACCTTATCGGGTGAAGTTGGTATTTTCGCGCCGGTTTCGCACCCCGCTGCGTAAGGCACCGCCGTCAAAATCCCCCTCAATCCCCCTTTACAAAGGGGGAAGTCCTCTCGGAGGCTGCTGTGAATTGGTCATCTCTACTTAACAAGAATTGAGCCTATGAAAAACGATTGATCCTAAAAAACGCAGTTGACCGGACTGTAGGTGCGAATTTATTCGCAAAATCAACCGCTTGTGTGCGAATGAATTCGCACCTACATCAGTAACGCAACTGCTTGAAATTTCACAATATTCAATCCCAACTGAGGATTCCAGGTTG
>CAMDHJ010000174.1 GCA_945897865.1 Tepidiphilus sp. J10 | reverse complement strand
CCTTCGAACAACTCAAATCTCAGGGTCGCAAGGCCCTGATTCCCTTTATCACCGCCGGCGATCCGGCACCCGAAAATACCGTGCCGCTGATGCATGCGCTGGTTGCGGGGGGCGCCGACATCCTCGAATTGGGCGTGCCGTTTTCCGATCCGATGGCGGATGGGCCGACCATTCAGCGCGCTTCCGAGCGGGCGTTGAAGCATGGTGTCGGTCTGCGCGATGTGCTCGCCCTGGTGAGCGAATTCCGCCAGACCAACGCCGCGACGCCAGTGGTGCTGATGGGCTATGCCAATCCGATCGAGGCGATGACCTGGGACGGCTTCTGCTCGGCCGCTGCCGCTGCCGGCGTGGATGGTGTGCTGACCGTGGATTACCCGCCGGAGGAATCCGGCGAGTTTGCCGCCAAGTGCGCGGCGGCAGGGCTGGACAACATTTATCTGCTGGCGCCGACCACGCCGACGGCGCGTGTCGATGCGGTGGCGAAACACGCACGCGGCTTCATTTACTATGTGTCGTTGAAGGGCGTCACCGGCGCTGCGAGCATCGACATGAGCGAAGTGGCCGCACGTCTGCCTGCGATTCGTGCCGCGACGGGGTTGCCGGTCGGCGTCGGTTTCGGCATCCGGGATGCGGAAACCGCGCGTCAGGTGGCTGCTGTGGCCGATGCGGTGGTGATCGGTTCGCGTATCGTTCAGGAAATTGAACAATCGACGCCGGAAACGATGCTGGATAACGTGAAAACCTTTGTGGCTGGCGTACGCGCTGCCCTGGATAACTGAGGACGCAACCATGAGCTGGTTCCAGAAACTGATTCCTCCCAAGATCAAGCGGCGCGAGTCGTCCGATGCGGCGAAGAAGGTGGTGCCGGAGGGCCTGTGGAGCAAGTGTCCGAGCTGCGAGGCGGTGCTGTATGCAGCCGATCTGGACAACAACATGCATGTCTGTCCGCACTGTGGCTATCACAACCGCATCGGTGCGCGTCAGCGTCTGGATTTGCTGCTCGATGAAGCCGGCCGCAATGAAATCGGCGCCAACATCCTGCCGATCGATGCACTCAAATTCAAGGACAGCCGGCGTTATCCGGACCGGTTGACCGAAGCGGCCAAAGCCACCGAAGAACAGGATGCGCTGGTAGTCATGGAAGGGCGCATGCTCAACTTGCCGGTCACGGCGGCGGCGTTTGAATTCCGCTTCATGGGCGGTTCGATGGGGTCTGTGGTCGGCGAGCGCTTCGTGCGCGGCGTGGAGGCCTCCATTCGTGGCAAGAAACCCTTTATCTGCATTGCTGCCAGTGGCGGCGCGCGCATGCAGGAAGGTCTCAATTCGCTGATGCAGATGGCCAAGACCTCGGCGGCTCTGACCCAGTTGTCGGCCAATCGCCTGCCGTTCATTTCCGTTTTGACCGATCCGACCATGGGTGGTGTCTCGGCCAGTTTTGCCATGCTGGGCGACATCATCGTCGGCGAGCCGAAAGCGCTGATCGGTTTTGCCGGTCCGCGTGTGATTGAGCAGACCGTTCGCGAAACCCTGCCGGAAGGTTTTCAACGTTCCGAATTTCTGGTTGAACATGGCGCGATCGATCTGATCATCGACCGGCGCGAAATGAAGCCTGCACTGGCGCGTCTGTGCGCGCAGCTGATGCGCAAGTCGCCGCTGCAGTAAGCATGAACTTGACCCTGCGCTGGCGCATATCGTATTGAGCAATCCTGCCACGCTGGAAGCCTGGTTGCGGCATCTGGAGACGCGTAACCGGGAAGCGATCGTCTTGGGTCTGGATCGAGTGGCGATGGTGCGCGATCGGCTTGCGCTGCATCCAATCTTCCCACTGATTACCGTGGGCGGCACGAATGGCAAAGGTTCGGTCTGTGCCTATCTGGAAGCGGTGTTGAGTGCAGCCCACTATCGCGTCGGTTGTTATTCGTCGCCGCATCTGTTGCGCTACAACGAACGCGTGCATCTGGCTGGCGCCGAGGCGAGTGATGCCGACTTGTGCCAGGCGCTGACGGTGGTTGAACAGGCGCGTGGCGATGTTCCGTTGACCTACTTCGAGCAAGGTACGCTGGCGGCAATGTGGCTGTTTCAACGCGCCAACCTGGATGTGGCGGTACTGGAAGTTGGACTCGGTGGGCGGCTTGATGCGGTCAACGTCTGGGATGCCGATTGCGCTGTGGTGACCAGCGTCGATCTCGATCACCAACAATTTCTTGGCGATACCCGGGAGGCGATCGGCTTCGAAAAAGCCGGTATTTACCGCACCGGCAAGCCGGCAATCTGCGGTGATATGGATCCTCCGTCCACTCTGTTGGCGCATGGGGAGGCAATTGGTGCGCAGTTGCTGCGCGTCGGGGGGGGGATTCGTATCGAACTCGGCGACGTCGGCGAGGTCGGCTGGAGTTGCCGAGTCAACCAGGTTCTCAACGACAAGGCGGAGCAGAGAACATTCCCGGCCTTGCCGCCTTTGGCCATGCCTGGACGCCACCAATATGCGAATGCAGCCTGTGCGGTGGCGGCGCTGTCGACCTTGCATCTGCGATTGCCGGTGAGCATGAATGCATTGCGTACGGGGCTGGCTTCGGCACGACAACCAGGCCGGTTTCAGATCATCGGGCGACAGCCTCTGCAGGTTCTCGATGTGGCACACAATCCCCATGCGGCGCGCGCGTTGGCCGCCAATCTGGCTGATCTGCCGCCGGGCGGACGCGTGATTGCGGTGTGCGCGATGCTGGCGGACAAGGATGTTGTCGCTGTCGCGCAGGCTTTGAAGGCGCGGATTCAGCTTTGGCATGTTGCTGGCCTGGATATGCCGCGTGGCTTGGATGCAGACGGTCTGGCCAAGCTGCTGAAGGACGCGGGATGCGCCTGCATACAACACGAAAGCGTGGCGCAAGCGTGGCGCGCAGCATGCGTTCAGGCGGAGCCGGCTGATACAATCCTTGCCTTTGGTTCGTTCCATACCGTGGCCGCGGTGATGGCAATGAGCCCTCTTTGATCTGCATGGCTGGACCCAAGATGGAACTGCAACGGAATGGCTGAACTTGTCGTGACTCAGGATGAGCTTGCATTGCGCCGCCGCGCTCGCCGGCGCCTGGTGGGTGCGGTTGCCATTGCGTTGACCGTGGTGGTCATCCTGCCGATGTTGTTCGATAGCGAACCGAAGCCATTGGGGTCGGATGTTGATATCCGGATTCCAGCTCAGGATTCGCCGTTTGAAACGTTGCCTGCCTTGGCGCCGCCGGTGCAGACAACACCAGCGGCAGAGCAACCAGCCCCCGCGCTTGCCGAACCGACCGCAGGGAATGGCACGTCACCGTCTCCCGCTAAGGTCAAAGTTGAATCCAGCCAGATCGAACCAAGCCCCATCGATTCCGCCAAGGCGGCAACGGCAGGCAAGGTCAAGCCGGAAGTGAAACAAGATGTCAAACCAGAAGTTGAATCCAAACCCATCGCCAAGGCTGAGCAGAAACCCGAGCCCAAGCCCAAATTGAAGCCCGATTCCACCTTTGCCGCGCAAGGCTATTTTCTGCAACTGGGCGCATTCACCAATGAATCGAACGCACGTCAATTGCATGCCAGGGCAGTCTCAGCAGGTTTCAATGCGGTGATGGTTGGCTCCAATGATCAGTACCGTGTTCGCATCGGCCCTCTGCCGCAACATGAACGCGCGATGGAAGTCCAGGCCAAACTCAAGGCCAAGGGGTTCAGTCCGGTGTTGCTCGGACCATGAGGATCGAGTTCAACATGGCGGTGAATTCCAAGCTATGTCCGCTGAAATGCAAACAACTGGAATTCGAGTCCGGCATTTTTACTTCTGATCGCCGCCGGTTCCGGCAGCACTGATTCGTTACTAAGGGCATTCGACATGTGTGGCATCGTCGGCATTTTCTCGCATCAAATCGTCAACCAGTTGCTCTATGACGGTTTGCAGTTGCTGCAACACCGTGGTCAAGACGCCGCCGGTATCGTCACGATGGATGGCAGCATGTTCCATATGCACAAGCAGTTGGGCATGGTGCGCGATGTGTTCCGCACGCGTGATATGCGCAATCTGGTCGGCAACATCGGTATTGCACATGTCCGTTACCCAACTGCCGGCAGCGCCGCCAGCCCGGCCGAAGCGCAGCCGTTCTATGTCAATTCGCCGTTCGGCATTGTATTGAGCCATAACGGCAACCTGACCAATACCGAAGCGCTGCAACAGGAATTGTTCATGGACGATCTACGCCATGTGAATACCGGTTCGGATTCGGAAGTGCTGCTCAATGTGCTGGCGCACGAATTGCAGGAAGCAGTGCATGGCCACCGCCTGAAGCAGGACGATGTGTTTACCGCTGTCGCTGGCGTGCATCGGCGTTGCAAAGGCGCGTATGCGGTTGTGGCGATGATCGCGGGCTTCGGCTTGCTGGCGTTCCGCGACCCCAACGGCATCCGGCCTTTGGTGATCGGCCGCTTGGACACGCCGGAGGGGCCGGAATGGATTGTGGCTTCTGAAAGCGTCGCCATTGAAGCGATGGGCTATCAGGTGGTGCGCGACGTGGCGCCCGGAGAGGCCATTCTGGTCGATTCACGCGGCGCGTTAAGCAGCCGCAATTGCGCCCCGAAGGCTCGCTTTACGCCATGCATTTTCGAATTTGTTTACTTCGCGCGGCCGGATTCGGTGATGGATGGCACCTCGATCTACGAAAGTCGCTTGCGCATGGGCGAGTTTCTGGCTGAAAAGATCAAACGCGATTTCAGTCATCTGAAAATCGACGTTGTGGTGCCGATCCCTGACACCAGCCGGCCCTCCGCGTTGCAACTGGCATTCAAGCTTGGCTTGGATTATCGAGAAGGCTTCATCAAGAATCGTTACATCGGCCGCACCTTCATCATGCCCGGCCAGGCTTCACGCAAGAAGTCGGTACGCCAGAAATTGAATGCCATGCCGCTCGAATTCAAGGACAAGAATGTGCTGCTGGTGGATGACTCCATCGTGCGCGGCACCACCAGCCGCGAAATCATCCAGATGGCGCGCGATGCCGGCGCATCCGCCGTGTATTTCGCCTCCGCCAGCCCGCCGGTGCGCTTCCCCAATGTGTACGGCATCGACATGCCGACGCGCAACGAGCTGCTGGCGAATGGCCGCACCGATGCAGAAATCGCCCAGGAAATCGGTGCCGATGCGGTGATCTACCAAGACTTGCCCGATCTGATTGCCGCTGTTCGATCGGTGAATCCGACGATCGAGACCTTCGATGCCTCATGTTTCGACGGTTGCTATGTCACCGGCGATGTCACCGAAGCGTATCTGGCAAGACTGGAAGGCCAGCGCAATGGTGAAATCCCAATGACGCCGGCGCCGGCGACGCGGCAAATGGACCTGAATCTGGCGGTCACATCATGAATCTGGCAGGCTTGCATCCCGATACGCTGGCGGTGCGCGCCGGCACCCAGCGCAGCCAGTTCAATGAACACTCGGAAGCGATGTACCTGACTTCCAGCTTCGTTTTCGGCAGCGCGGCGGAAGCGGCGGCACGTTTTTCCGGTGCCGAAGCCGGTCCGATCTACGCGCGGTTTACCAACCCCGGCGTCAGCATGTTTGAGGAACGTCTGGCGGCGATGGAAGGTGCTGAACGCTGTGTTGCTTTCGCGTCCGGCATGGCCGCCATTCTGGCTACGGTCATGGGGTTGATGAAGGCTGGCGAGCATGTCGTCGCCTCGCGTTCGATCTTCGGTTCCACCGTGCAGTTGTTCCAGAACATCCTGGGCCGCTTCGGTATAGAAACGACTTTCGTGTCGCCAACCGATTCAGCCGAATGGCGCTCAGCCGTCAAACCGAATACACGCTTGTTTTTCGTCGAGTCACCCTCCAACCCGTTGACCGAAGTCAGCGACATCCGCGCCTTGGCCGACATCGCTCATGACGTTGGCGCCTGGCTGGCGGTGGACAACTGTTTCTGCACACCGGCGCTGCAACGACCGCTGCAAATGGGTGCAGACATCGTCATACATTCCGCCACCAAATATCTGGACGGGCAGGGCAGGGTGCTGGGCGGCGCGGTGTTGGGAGAGAAGGCGCTGATGGAAGGCGTCTACACCTTTCTGCGCACTGCCGGGCCGACGCTGTCGGCGTTCAACGCCTGGGTGCTGCTGAAGGGTCTGGAAACCTTGAGTCTGCGCATGCAGGCGCATTCCGCGCATGCGCTGGAACTGGCAATCTGGCTGGAAGCAAATCCGAAAGTGGCGCGCGTCCTCTATCCCGGTCTGCCGTCGCATCCGCAACATGCGCTGGCCATGCGGCAGCAAAGTACCGGTGGCGGCATCGTCGCGTTCGAACTGGCGGGCGGCAAGGAAGCCGCCTGGAAAGTCATCGACGCGACGCAGATCATGTCGATCACTGCCAACCTGGGCGATACCCGCACTACCATCACGCATCCGGCCAGCACCACGCACAGCCGGTTGACACCGGAACAGCGCGCGACAGCGGGCATCGGCGACGGTTTGATCCGCATCGCCGTCGGACTGGAACATCCGGGCGATCTGAAGGCTGATCTGGAACGCGGGCTGGCAGCGATTTAACTCCGCTCATCGTAGAGTGCGCCATGCGCACCATCTGAAGGGAACGGTGCGCATGGCGCACCCTACATATTTTCAATGTGACGTTAACCGAGCGTATCCAGAAAACTCTTTAGCTCCGCCGGCAACGGCGCTTCCAGCTTGAGTTCCACTCCGGTCAACGGGTGGTGAATTTCCAGTCGTGCCGAGTGCAGGAACATGCGTTTCAATCCCTGGTGTTTCAACTGACGGTTGAGTTCCGGATTCCCGTATTTGGTATCGCCGGCAATCGGATGCTGCACCGCCGCCAGATGCACGCGGATCTGGTGTGTGCGGCCGGTTTTCAGTTCGGCTTCCAGTAGGCTGTATCCGCCAGCGACCTTGATGCGTCGAAAAATCGTGTGGGCGCGTTGGCCGTCATCGTTGACCTCGACCCGTCGCTCGCCGTCTTCAGTAAGAAATTTGTGCAGTGACAATTTGATATGGCGGATCGGATCGCGCCATTCGCCGACGGCCAGCGCCAGATAGGTCTTTTTCGGTTCACCGTCGCGCAGCATGCGGTGCAGTTCCACCAGCGCTGAACGCTTCAGCGCCAGCACCAGAATGCCGGAGGTTTCCTTGTCGAGACGATGCGCCAGTTCAAGGAAACGTGCGTCCGGCAATTCCTGGCGCAATTGTTCGATGATGCCCAGGCTGACGCCGCTGCCACCATGCACAGCCTGGCCGGCGGGCTTGTCGATCACCAACAGGGCTTCATCACGATAGATCACCCGATTCAGCAAGGGATTCGAGATGGGTCCATGCGCGGGTGTCGGCGCCGGTTCCGCGACCCGTACCGGCGGGATGCGCACTTCGTCACCCTCGATCAGCTTGTATTCGGGTTTCGAGCGGCGGCCGCTGACGCGGAGTTCGCCTTCGCGCAACATCCGGTAGATGCGGCTTTTCGGTACACCCTTCAACATCCTGAAAAGAAAATTGTCCAGACGCTGTCCAGCCTGCTCGGAACCGATTTGGACTTTTGTGACTGCTGCTTTGCCTGTTGATTGCATTAATGTATATTCGCCCTGCTCAAAAAGCATGCACATGGGGCGTTGAAGACCTTGCCCACGCACTGATTTTGGGCGCCGGTTATCTCGCTCACCGGCTTAGGCCGCCAGCCCCCTGTTTCACTTTGTTCGCCAAGTTCGTTTGTGCGCTAGAGCGCGGAACGAAGGAAGATCAGCGAATCTGGGTG
>CAMDHJ010000173.1 GCA_945897865.1 Tepidiphilus sp. J10 | reverse complement strand
GGCTCAGTCCCTGCTTTCTCAAAACTTTGATTTCCACATACACCTCGTCACTGATCATCAAGGCTCCGAAAAAGCCCTGATCGTCCTCGTTCGGTGTATCAGTTTTCAATCGGCATGCTGTATCAAATTACATCCGGCAGTGACACGCCACGCACGACCCGGACATCAACATGATGGGCATGATCCTGCTGGAGCCTGCCGATCTATCCGATGCCAACGTCATTCACAAACCGCGCGTCAGCAGCTACGCGCTGGTCGCCCGCGACCTGACGAAAGGCGTCGCCGACGTCGGCTTCATCCTGGCCGACATCTACGACCGCTTCTCTGTCCCCTTGCGCACCTCGCTCAAAATACTGGTGCGCAGCCAGATCCACGATGTGCAACACGTTTTTCTGATCGGTCCACATCTGGCCGAGAAACGCGAAGGACTGCAGAACGCACTGCTCAATCTGAGCTGCGATGCCCTCGGTCGCGACATCTTGCAAGGCCTGCACATCCCGGCCTGGCAAGCCGTCAAGCAGGAAGACATGGAGTTCATGATCGACCTGATCGACACCCTGGCGGAAGCGTAGTCGCGGACTCAGACGCGCCCCGCCAGCCCCCCCAACTCCGCCAGCGCCGCCTCCACCCGCGCATCCCACGGCAACGCCGCCGCCAGGCGCAGACAGTTGCCGTATTTCTCCTGCGGCGATAACAGCCGGCCCGGCGTGAAACTGATACCGGCGGCCAGCGCCTGGTCGTACAAGGCCATGCTGTCGCGGCCTTCCGGCAGTTCGAGCCAGAGCAAAGCCGCCGGTGGGGCGCGAAGTGCGCGTGCCAGCCGGAAAATAGCGATTGATGGCGATCAACATGCGCGCCAGATTGTCGGCGGAAGTCCGCCGCATGCGCGCCAAATGACGCTCGTAGCGGCTGTCGGCCAGGTAGTCGGCCACCGGCAACTGAGTCAGTGTGGCATTGGCCATGGTGCTGACGTATTTCAGGTGTTCGACGTGCTTGCGCCAGCGGCCGGGCACGATCCAGCCGACCCGGTAACCGGGCGCGATGCTCTTCGAGAACGATGAACACAGCAGCACATTGTCGCTGCGGTCGTAGGCCTTGCACGCGCGTGGACGTTCGCGGCCATGCGCGAGATCGCCGTAGATGTCGTCCTCGATCAGCGGGATGTCGCGCACGGCCAGCAGCTTCACCAGTTTCGACTTGTGGCTGTCCGGCATCAGGCTGCCGGTGGGATTGCTGAAGTTGCTCACCGTTACCACCGTCTTTACCGGCCAGCGGTCCAACGCCAGCGTGAGCGCCTCCAGGCTGAGGCCTGTCTCCGGATCGCTAGGGATTTCCAGCGCCTGCATGCCGAGGGATTCAATCGCCTGCAGCGTGCCCAAAAAAGGCCGGCGTTTCGATGGCAACGATGTCGCCAGCCTTGGCCACTGCGCGCAGGGCCAGGTTGAGCGCCTCCTGGCAGCCGTCGGTGACGACGATATCGTCCGCTCCGTACAGGCAGCCGGACTCCGCCGCGCGGCGGGCGATGCGCAGACGCAGCGCCTCCTCGCCGGGCGGAAAACTGTAGCGGCTGCCGACATCTACAGCGCCCCGCAGGCTACGGTTGAGCGAGGCGCGTAAATCCTTTAGCGGCAGAAAATCGGCATGCGGCACCGCTGCGCCAAACGACACCAGATCCTTGCGCTGAGTATTACGCGACAAACGCACCGCCAGTTCGGTGACATCGACCGCGCATGGTCCGTCGTTCGCCTCACTGGTACGCGCCGGCGGCGGCGCCGCTTCGGGATGCCGCGCGAAGAAGCCGGATTGCGGCCGCGCCTCCAGCCAGCCATGGCTTTCCAGCAGACGGTAAGCCGTTACCACGGTGGCCTGGCTGACGCGATGCTGTTCAGACAACCGCCGCACCGAAGGCACCCGCTCACCCGGCGGGTAAAGGCCCTGACGGATGCGGTCCTTCAATTGCGTGGCGAGGTTTTCGTACAGGTTCATGGCTATCCTCCTGACGCCGCCAGTCTAGGCCGTGGCAGGCATGGCGCAGCGATACAGCCACAGACCGTATCAACCAATACAGTTCAAATAACAGCCAGACTGTATTGCATCAATGAAGCAATTGCTGCACCTGTATCACCTACTTTCCCGGACCTAACATGACGTCAAAGCCTGCAAGGAGACGAACATGACCCGGCGAATCAATCCCGAAGTAAAGACGCAACAAATCGACCCACAACGACTTCGGCTTCGCGCGGAAATCCTGCGCAACCGGGTGCTGCGGCGTTGGCTTGTACGCAGCCTGCGGCGGCTGGCGAGGGCTTGTGCCGTGTTCCGTGCCGAGGGCGAATTGCGAGCGATGGATGCTCGCGAATTACATGATCTGGGGCTGGACCAGGGCAGCATCTGCTATGCCGTTCGTCAAGGCCGGGAGCCCGGATGAAGCGACAAGCTGGGGTTGCACGGTTAGCCTATTGACTGAGTTTTTTACTCAACTAGAACCAAGTGACCCAACAGAGAATCTTCCAGCAGGAGGCAGAAATGACAACAGCAATTTCAGATTTCATGGTCCATGTGGATGAACAATTGAATGCAGAAAAATTCAGGCAATTGGAAGACTATGTGCGAGACGATATTTGCGTCATCAGCGCGGTCGCTCCGTAACACACTCCCCACCTGATGGTGGTGGTCTATGACAGTGAGTGCACGCCAACCAAAGAAATTCTCGACCGAGTCCGCGATACGGGCATGCATGCAACCCTGTTGTAACACGCTGGAAGGTGTCTTCCTCCACAGTGCCAGAACCGGTGGCGCGGGTGCAGTGCGGCATCGCATTCCCGACCCCCATATACACCGCCTTATCTCGCCTTCCAACGAATTCACGGTAGAGCAGCTTTTCTACACAGCCATTCACCGATAAACGAACCCACCCGGACATCCGAAAATGCGAAACGGCGGGACCAACCCGCCGTTTCTGTTGCACAGCCGCTGATGAACAGCCTGTTCAGCGGTAAATGATCACTTTCTCGCTGCTGCTGCGTTCGGTTTCGTACGACTCAACGCTGCCGCCGACATTTCTGGCTACCGGTAGTCCGTAGAAGTTTTCCAGTTCCTGCGCCACGTTCTTGCCCAGGCTCTTCGATACGTCATACATCACACGCGAACTACTGAGATGCACCCGTTCGCCGCGACCGGCTGTCAGTCTGGCGTCGCTGCCTTCGCCGATGGCGCTGAAGGCTGCGGTGATTTCATAGGTCTTGGTATTGATCAGACTGAAATCGACCACCAGTTCCAGACTCAGCAAGTTGTTGACCGCATCCGAACCCTGCACCGGCTGGCTTTCCTGACGCCATTCGACATTGCTGACGGTGCCGAACATGACATGGGTGGCGTTGGGGAAATAGCCCTTCTTGATGCGCTCGATGACGTCGTAGATCTTTTCGGTTTCGACTTCCTTCTTGCCGGAAGACAGGAAGGGCTTGGCTTCCACCAGCCGGTACTGGCGCGACTTGAGCATTTCACCGCGTACGTCGGAACTGAATTTACGCAATTCGCCGCGATCAATCCGGGTGTAAGTGCCTTCGACGTGCAAGTAGTCTGACTTTTCCTTTTCCGAAAAGCGCGACCGCGCCCGGTAGGAATTATCTGTCTCCTTTTCAGATGCACTGCCGCGCGTGGTGCGTGACGAACTCGCCGCTTCGAGCAGGAAGTATTCGCGCACCTTGTCTTCGACTGCGAAGTCGGTCACCGCAACGCGCGGCAGTTCGGCCGCCTGGGCCAACGTCGAGATCAACGCGAAGCCGGTAGCAATCAACCATTTTTTCAATTTCATGATTGGCCCCTGTTCAGCGACCCGATGTCTTGCGGATGTCCTTCTCGTCAGCCCACTCGATGACGCCGTTTTCGATATCCACCAGTTGCAGGCTGAACTTGTAGTAGACGTCCTTGACGTCGCCTGCGCGCTTGACGATGGAAGTGATGTTGCCCTCCAGGCGGTAATCGGCACCTTGCATGTTGCCGACCTTCTTCTGCGTGGTCTTCTTGTACAGCCCGCTGTTGTTCTGCCGCATCAGTTCATCGGTCTGCGTTTTCATCGCGTCGATGTCGACCGCGAAACGTACCGCGCCGCTTTTCAGCAACTGCGCACGAATACTATCGGTGATGGATTTGGTGTCGATGTATTCGCTGGTCTTGTTCTTGACTTCGGAGACCGTGACCAGCGGCCGATTGCCGGCAATGATCACCCGCGACTGAACCATCGAGCGCGACATCGCCTCGGCGATGGTTTGCAGGTCGGTGGAGCCGAATTCATTGGTCAGGGTTTCGACGGCCTTGCTGTCGCCGTATTTGACGTTGCCACCAGACACTTCAGGCGAGCTGCCGGTGGTTTCACAACCGGAAAGGCTTAATGCAGCGACCAGCGCCAGAATGGAAATTGATACGTGCTTGATTTTCATGAGAAAACTCCAGATTCATCAGTATTTAAAAGAGGTATTTGTATCGCGGTCGGTTTCCTGTTGATCCTTGCCCTTGGTGTGCAGGATCACGCGAAAATCTTTTGCCATCGGCGTTGGCGCACTCGACACTAGAGTCTGCCGCTGGTGGCCATACAGCACCAGGGTTTTCCAGGCTTCGTCATCCCAAGCCTGAAAGCCGGATTCTTCCAGCCATTTGATGCGGTAGAACACTTGCTGGGTATTCGGGCTGAGGTTTTCCATTTCGGTCTGCACGAACAGCAAGCCGTTGCGCACGCGGGCCTGGATCTCCACCACTTTGACATCTTTCAACTGGCCCATGATTTCGATCTTGTCTTCGATGCCGGCCGCATTTGCAGCCGGCCCGGCGATGCCAACCAGCAACAGGACTGCGGCCAAAACTCGGAACAAAGGGGTCATGCTGTTCTCCTGTTAAGTTATTTCTTGCGTTTCTTGCTGACGAGCGAGGATTTGCTCTGGGTTTTCGTATCCCTCTCGGAAGAAGCGCTGATCACTTCAACCTGGTTGACAGAGGCAGCCGGGGGCGCGATTTGCTCAGCATTGGCGACGACCGTACTGGGCTCGAACGCCGCCGGCGCCTTGCTCTGCATCAGATAGGTGCTGCCACTCATCAAGCGGACCGGCACCACGGCATGACTGCCGCTGACCGTGAAATCCAGCACCTTCGAATCTTGTGCGCCAGCCAGCGTCATTTGATGTTTGCCCGAAGGAATCTGCGCCCGGCCGATGCTGATCAAGGCCGGCAAAGTCCGCCAACTGCGCTCGTCGGCCTGCTCGGTCACCACGGTAAACGCAGTCGCCAGCAAGCTGCCAATCAGTCCGCCACGATCGCCGGCTTCCTTCTGCATGACGCCCTTGGCGATGGCACGCACGATATTGCGGCCAATGATGCCGGGCATTTCATCTTTCAGACTGCGCCGCGCCATGGCATCGATGTTGGTGATCGAATCCAGCGAGATCGCATCCTTGCCATCCACCATCAATTGCCCGGGAGCTGCGGTGCTCTTGTCGGAATGAATCACCGGAAACGAGATTGACACGACCCCGAATCGCTGTCCGAGGGGCACCGGCACAGGAATCTGCATCGATTCACGCGCCGGCGCAGTGCCCGCCTCGACCACGAACAACACATCGGTATAGCCCGGCCGCTGCTTATGGTTATCCAGTTTTTCCAGCGCGCCGCCCAGACGTGGCAGGTCCGGGCGCAACTCCATCGCCTTGCGATACCCCGGCGCAGCGAGACTTTTCTCGCCCAGCGCCTCATAGGTAAAACCAGCGAGGTAATGGGTGAACGCATTCTGATAACCGTTGGCCAGTTTGGTGACTTCCGGATCGTCAAACATCTCCACCGGGTAGCCCTTCAGCTCCTTGTAGGTGGTCTTGACGTTCTTTTTCTCCGCCTCGGCCTTGGCTTCCTCCAACTGCTTTTCCCTTACCTGCGCGATGATCGCCTCACGCTCATGGGTCTTCTTGATTTCAGTTCGCGCTTTGTCCCAGTCACCGTTGCCAATGTGATTCAAGGCGATGCGCGAAGTCAGCAACACCTTTTCATAATCGAAACCGTCATAGCGCCGGGTGCGGTCGTTCAGAAGAAAGCTGCCGACTTGGCCGAACAGTTTTTCCGGCGAGGTTTTGGCGGTTTCTTCCCATTCATGCACCTTGGCGTCGGCACGCATCCAGGCCTGATTGCTGTTGTCAAATTCGGTTGTCAGGCGAAGTAGTTCCCCCTTCTCGAAGAAATACAGCAAATCCTTGTTTTCTTCCTTGCCGCTGTTGTTTTTTTCCAGATCCTGCAAGGCAGCGGTAACAGAACCGCTTTTGACCATGCCAACTGTCTGTTTCAACTCACCATCGTAGCTTCGCATCGATCCGCAACCAGACAACAACACCACCACTGCAGCAAGTAAAAGACTGCTCGAAAACCTGGAACGCGGCATGCTGACTCCCTAAAATTTAGTTGATGGGGAACTTATTAGTCTTTGCGAAGTATCGCGCCCAGTTTGGGCCAAGGTCAATCTCAGCGCATCCCTCCTCTGCGAATTTCTCGAAAAAAGGAAAGTCCCCAGGCGGCTTGAAGAATCGGAAAGCGAAACGGTTCAAATAGCGTCGCTGTCCCATTTCATGACGCTTCTCCTTGGCCTGCCTGCCAGTGGTGCATCTCTTCCGCGATGAAGTACGCAACCAGATCACGGTAAATCTGTTCGATCACGTCCGGGCTCAGCCCTTGTTGTTCCGCCCAGATGCGACGCTGTACCAGCATCGCGGCAAAGCGTTCCGGCGCGCGCACGGCGACGGCATCGGTCTTGAACGGCGCCGCCGCGCGGACATAGCGAAAACGTTTGCCCAGCAGCACGATGACGGCCTGATCGATGTGGTCGATCTCGGCGCGGATCTCGACCATGCCGGCGCACTCTTCAGGTTCCTTCTCATTGATGACTTGCATGCTTCACTCCTGTGTCGATTTCAACCGCACCGCACTCATCGCCCCACTCCAGGCGGACTTCTGATGCAGCGCCAGGCCCAGCCCGATGCACGCCGCGCCCAGCCAGACGCGCAGCGGCACGATTTCGCCATTCAGCCAGGCGCCCAGCAGCAGCGCGAACACCGGCGTGGTCAGCGTGATCAACGCCACCTTGCCGGCTTCGACATGCTTGACGATGTAGTAATACAACGCGAAGCCGAGCACCGAGCCGAACACGCCGAGATAGACGATGGCCGCCTCGGTACGCAGCGGCATATCGACCGGCACGCGGCCATCGACCAGCCACCAGGCGCCGATGAACAGCGGCAACGCGACGATCAGGGTTCCGGTGGTGGTGGCCAGCGGCGGGCTGTCGTCGCCGATCCGCTTCATCCAGACCAGACCAGCGGAATAAATCAGCACCGCCAGCACCAGTGACGCCACACCCCAGGCGGCATGATGGGTGTCGGCGGACAGTTGTGCGCCAAACACCACAACTAGCCCGACCAGACCCAGGCCGATGCCGGCCAGCTTGAACGGCTCCAGAGCCCGTTCGCCCAGCCAGAACGCGGCCAGCACGCTGGTCACCAGCGGCGCCAGCCCGAACAACACCGAGACCAGGCCGGAGGAGATGTACTGCGCACCCCAATAGGTGCACAACATGGCGCCGAACATGCCCAGACCGCTGGCCAGATAGCTCATGCGCGCGCGGCGATGCAGCGGCAGACCGACACGCCAGACCGCCAGCAGCAACCCCGCCAGCACCAGACCAATCACCATGCGCGCCATCACCGCGAAGCTGAAGCCCGCGCCGATGCTGCTCCACTGGATCGCCAGCGGCGTGGTGGACCAGATCAGGATGACGGCGATGTAAGCGGCCGGAATGGACATGATGAAACTCCTTTGGGTATCCCTTGTGGGG
>CAMDHJ010000172.1 GCA_945897865.1 Tepidiphilus sp. J10 | reverse complement strand
GAGATGGGCGTTTCGAATTCGGCGCTCAATGCTGCGGCCCGCGTCAGCAATTCCTGCGGATCGGAAATATCGGCCGGGGTGATCTGGTTGATCACTTCGGTGGCGGCGTAGCCCAGCATGCGTTCGGCGCCGACATTGAAAATCTGGATGACGCCCCTGGCGTCGGTGGCGATGCTGGAAAAATTGGCACTGTTGAAGATCGCGTTCTGCAACGCGCCGGTCTTGAGCAATGATTCCTGGCGCAGCAGTTCGCTGAAGCCATCCTTTGCGACGACGGCGGGATCAAGCATGACGGTATCGTTGAATGTTTGGGACATGGCCAGTCTCGGTCAAAGCGTTTTCAGGAGTGAAAGCAAGGCATCGCGCAGGCCATGCAGTTCGCCCAGCCGCGCCAGCGCCTCGGACGTGCGGCCCTGCGCCTTCAGCTGCAACAACTCCCCCGCCAGCGCATGCACTGCCTCGTGCAACGGTTCGATCGCCTGCAACACCGGCATCGCCCTGCGGCCGGCCAGAAGCTCGCCATACAGCCACATGCCGAAGCGGCACTGGCGGTGGTCGAGCGACGGTGGCGCGGCGCGTTGGTCCTTGAGGTGGTTTTCCAGCGCCGCAAACCAGGCGACGTGTTCGACGCGGGCAAACAGCACCGGCAAGTCGTCGCGGCTGACGGCGGACACGTCGCACCAGGAGGCATCGGGACGCCAGGCTGCCGACCAGCCGGGCATTTCGTCGGCCGGCATCGGGCGCGCAATGCCATAGCCCTGGGCCAGTTCGCAGCCGAGTTGCAGCAGCATCTTGCCGTGTTCCACCGTCTCCACGCCTTCCGCGATGACCTGGCGGCGAAACGCAATGGCGAGACCCAGCACGCCCTCCAGAATCGACAGATCGTCCGGGTCGTCGAGCATGTCGCGGACAAAGCTCTGGTCGATCTTGAGCTGCGCCACCGACAACCGTTTCAGGTAGGTCAGCGAGGAATAACCGGTGCCGAAATCGTCCAGCGCAAACATCACCCCGATCTCCCGGCAAGCGGTGATCACCTGGGAAACCTGGGCCAGATCCTGCAGTGCGCTGGTTTCCAGCACTTCCAATTCAAGACAATTCGGCTGGATTTGTGGATGCGCCGCCAGCAAGCCGCGCAGGCGTTCGACGAAATTGGCCTGCTGCAACTGGCGGGCGCCGATATTGACGCTGACCGGGATATCCAGTCCGACCGCGTGCCAGGCTTCCAGCTGCGACAGCGCGGTATCGATCACCCACTCGCCGATGTCGATCGCCAGCGGATGTTCCTCGATCACCGGCAGGAATACCGCCGGCGGCAGCAGACCCTTCTCCGGATGTTGCCAGCGGATCAGGGCCTCGGCGCCGATCACCGCGCCGGTGCGCATGTTGACCTTGGGCTGGTAATGCAGCACCAGTTCATTCTCCGTCAGCGCTTGCGCCAGTCGCGCAAGCGACGGCGACGGCGTAGAGACTGCCGGTTGATGCGCGACAGGTGACAAGGACTCTCGGTTTGCATCAAAAAAGATCGCAACGTAATGCAGTAGTTGGCCGGCGTCGTCCGTCAACGCATGCAGATCAAGCTGGGAGATAAAGGTCTCGCCACTCTGGCGCTGCGCCAGAACCTGGCCGCACCAGCGCCCGGCGCCGCGCAGCGCCAGAAGCATGTCCTGATACTGTTCGGAAGCGGATTGCAACGATTGAAACAACTGCGGCGGCCAGAGGGTTTCCGCTTCGGCACTGAAGCCAGTCATTTCGGCGACACCGCGATTGACATAAACGATGCGGTGACCCGCATCCATGATCATGATCCCGGCGTGGGCGTTATCCAATGCAAGCCCGAGATCGACGGGATGCAACAAAGGCAAGGTGGATCGATAACTCGGCGCTTCCAACCGGTTTTGCATGCGATTTTTTGTCCTTGTCTCTTCTGGGCCGCCGCGATTGTGGCGAGACTTCCTCTACTAAGCAACCTAAGTGGTGATGCGAATTATTCCATTGCCACCAACTCCAATGCATTGCCATCCGGGTCACGTACGAACAAGGCGCGGCGGCCGGACTGGCTGAGGGTGTAGGGCAAACCTGCGGTATCCAGGCTAGCTTTCAGCGCGTCAAAATGGTGGACGCCCAACGCGGTATGGCGATCACGCCCGCCATGCGATGGTCTTTCGCTGACCGGGTCAGGATTTGGCAGGCAGATCAGGTGAATCTGCGCCGCGCCGATGTCGTACCAGATGCCGGTAAACGACATCTCCGGCCGCGCCGGACTGGGTTTCAGGCCGAGTACGCTTTCATAAAACCGGCGCGACTGCGCCAGATCGGAGACCAGTAGTGAGGCATGCAGCAGGCTGACGATTTCAAACATGGGGTTTCTCCGATTTTTGCTCAAGTTGGCCGGAAAACAGGGTCGCTGCGACGATCATTGCGCCGCCGATCCATTCCTGTGGGTCCATCATTTCGCCGGCCAGGTAACGGCTGGCGATGGCGGCGACCACCAGTTCGCTCAACAGAATAACGATGGCCTGGTTGGCCGGCGTGTGGGCGAGGCCGTATTGCACGCTGAAGATGGCGAGCAGCAGCGCAAGTGCGATACCGACCACCATCCACCAGTCCTGGACGTCGAGCGCAAACACGGTCCGTAGTGAACTGCCTTCATGCAACGCGTACAGCCCTGACAAAAGCACGACGCCGCCAAATACCGCGAGGGAACGCAATGCAATCGGGGCCGAACTGATTTTGCGGGTCAGCACATTGGTTAACGCGAAACCAACGCCGGCCGACAGCCCGAGCCATTCGGCGGCATTGGTCGGTAGCGGCAAGCCACCGGATTTGGACAACATGACGTAGGCGCCGGCGAGGGACAGGCCGATCACCGCGTAAGCCATGCGACCGGCTCTTTCGGCCAGCAGCAGACGCGCGAAAAGCACTGTCCACAAAGGCGCCAGATAGAACAGCAGCAAGACCCGCATCACCTCGCCGTGGATCACCGCCAGCACATAGGCAAGATTGGTCCAGCCGGCAGTGAAGGCCAATGCCAGCAGCAAGCCGCGTTCGGAGCGCGCGAACAGGTGGTGTCGATCGACCAGCGGCAGCAAAAGCATCAAACCAACCAGATAGGTCAACATCGAGGCCAAGCTACCGGAAATCCCCGCCTCTTCCAGCAAACGATAGGGATACCAGACCAAGCCCCAGACCGTGGCGGCAAGGATCAAGCTGAGCGGGGCCAGTATTGATGACGAAAGCATATAATTCGCGGCTCAAAAAATTCAGGAAGCGCAAGGACTCATCAATGAATCCCCGCCTTAATCAACTCCAACCCTACCCATTCCAGAAACTACGCGAATTGTTCGCGGGTGAAACGCCGAATCCGGCATTTTCCGCGATCAACCTGTCGATTGGAGAACCCAAGCACGCGACACCCGACTTCATCAAGGATGTGCTGATCGACAATCTGCGCGGCTTGTCGAATTATCCGGTGACTCAGGGTTCCGATGCGTTGCGTGAGGCCATCGCCGATTGGTGCTTGATGCGGTATGACGTTGATCTTGATCCGGCAACGCAGATTTTGCCGGTGAACGGTAGCCGTGAAGCACTGTTTTCCTTTGCCCAGGCGATGATTGATCCGACCAAACACGTCAAACGGGTGCTTTCGCCTAACCCGTTCTACCAGATATATGAAGGCGCCGCGCTGCTTGCCGGCGCCAAGCCGTATTTTCTGAATACCTTGCCGGAAACCAACTACAAGATGGCTCTGGCGGACATTCCGGAAGATATGTGGGAATCCGTGCAACTGTTCTACGTCTGTTCGCCCGGCAACCCCACCGGAAAAGTCCTGGGCCTGGAAGACTGGCGCGAGATTTTCGAACTTGCCGACCGGCATCAGTTCATCATCGCCGCCGATGAATGCTATTCCGAAATTTATTTCAATGAGGGCGAACCGCCACTGGGCGCACTGACTGCCGCCAAACAACTCGGCCGCAGCCAGGAACGGCTGGTGATTTTCAACAGCCTGTCGAAACGTTCCAACGTGCCCGGCCTGCGCTCTGGCTTTGTCGCCGGCGATGCCGACGCGATCAAGCAATTCCTGCTCTACCGCACTTACCACGGCAGCGCGATGAACCCAGCGGTACAAGCCGCTTCTACCGCTGCCTGGAAAGATGAAGGCCATGTGCACGAAAATCGCCGCATGTACCGCGAAAAATTTGCCGTCGTGATGCCGCTGCTGCGGGACGTGCTCGAATTCGATGCGCCCGACGCCGCTTTTTACCTCTGGGCGAAAGTGCCCAGCGGAGAAATAGCCAACAGCGACGCCGCCTTTGCCCGCGAGTTGTATCGGGATAAACACGTCACGGTTCTGCCCGGCTCCTATCTTGCGCGGGATGCCAAAGGCATCAATCCGGGCCAGGGCTTCATCCGGATTGCACTCGTTGATGGGCTGGAACAATGCGTTGAAGCGGCGCGGCGGATTGTGGATTTGGTAAGTGAAATGCCCTATAAGCAAGCCGCTATCAGGTGAAACAGTCCGCTTCCGATCTCTTTATCGTCGATAACAGCGACGCCGACTGGAAAGTCCGTTCCTACCTGAAAGACTGGTGCGAGCTCTCCAGCGCTATTGATATCGCCACCGGCTACTTCGAGATCGGCGCGCTGCTTACTCTCGAAGAAAAATGGCAGGGGGTTGAATCCCTCCGCATCCTCATGGGCGATGAAGTTTCCCTGCGCACCAAGCGCGCTTTCGCCCAGGGTCTTCAGAAAATCCACGAGCGGCTGGATAACAGCCTGGAAGCCGAGAAAGCACAAAACGATTTCCTGCAAGGCGTACCGGCCATCGTTGATGCCATTCGCAATGGCAAGATCCAATGCCGGGTGTACCGCAAGGACAAATTCCACGCCAAGGCTTATCTGACTCACGGGCGCGCCGCCGTGATTGGCTCCTTCGGCTTGGTGGGTTCCTCCAACTTCACCTATCCAGGCCTCACCGACAACGTCGAACTCAACGTCCAGATTCGCGGCCCGGAAGTCGGCCTGCTGCAGGAATGGTATGAACGGCACTGGGCCGAGGCCGAAGACGTCACCCCGGAAGTTCTGCACACACTGGAGCGCCATACCCGCGATTACAGCCCCTATGAAGTCTGGATCAAGGCGCTGGATGAACTCATGCGCGGTCATGAACTCACCCCGGACGAGTGGGACCGTGAGCAATCCAGCCTTTTCCCCATACTCGCCAAATACCAGCAAGACGCATACAAGAATCTCATCCAGATCGCCAACCGTTTCGGTATAGCTTTCCTGTGCGATGGCGTCGGCCTGGGCAAGACCTTTGTCGGCCTGATGTTGCTGGAACGCATGGTGGTTCGGGAAGGCAAGCGGGTTGTTCTGTTCGCGCCCAAGGCCGCGCGGGAAGACGTCTGGGAACGCGCCATCCGCAAATTCCTGCCTGACCTGAACAGCGGCTTCGTCAATTTTGTCCTTTACAACCACACCGACCTGCAACGCAAAGGCCGCTGGCAACGCGATATTGAACTCACCCTACGCGATGCCGATGTGGTGCTTATCGACGAGGCTCACCACTTCCGCAATCCCGGCATTAAGGGCGAAGGTGAGAAGGCCCCATCGCGCTACCGTCTGTTGCAGCAATATCTGCAAGCAGGCGAGCGGCCCAAGCAGGTCTTCATGCTTACTGCTACGCCAGTCAACAACAGCATTCATGACTTCCGCCACATGGTCGAGTTGACCAGCGATGAACAGGTCTTTGTACATCAGTTGGGCATCCACAACCTGCGTGCCCATTTCAACCTGTTGGAAAAGCACCTACTGGGCAAACTGGGTGAAGAAGCCAACCTGCAACTCGAATTCGGCCCAGAAATCTTCGCGGCGGAAGATGCCTTGCGCAGCGATAGCGTCTTCGATGCCCTTGTTGTTCAACGTAGCCGGGCCTACGTCAAAGGCAGCCAGAAACAACAGGGTGCCAACGAAGCTCTGTTCCCCGAACGGGAAGCGCCAAAGGTCGTGGCCTACAACCTCAAGGCGACTTACGGCAAGTTGCTCGCCGCGGTGGAACAGGCCTTCAACAAGAAGAAACCCCTGTTCGTCCTCGGTGTGTACTACCCCCTGGCTTACTGGAAAGGCGACCAGACCGACCCGCTACTGAACTCTTTTGATGAAGGCCGCCAGAAACAGGTTGTGACCTTGGTTCGCACCCTGTTTCTAAAGCGCTTTGAAAGCTCCGCCAGCGCCTTTGGCGGCTCCTGCTGGCGGTTGCTGCAAAAACTGCTCGCCTGGATCACCGTTCATAGCCAATCCGATCACGACCTGCGCCGCCTGGAACGCTGGAAGATCAAGCACGGTGCGCTGATCAACTACACCCAGTCACATAACCATGAACTCTGGCCAGACGATGCCAACGAGGACCAGGTAGAAGAATTTCTCACCGATGACCAACTGGCCGCCGTCGAGCAACTAGATGCAGATCTCTATAACATCGACGCCATCATCGACGACACCTTCGACGACCTGGACCAACTCGCCGAATTCCTCAATCTGCTTTCCGAGGCCAAACCCGAGCGAGATGACAAGCTCAAGGCGTTAATCAAGCTGCTCAAGACCGACCCGGTATTAAAGAAGGAAAAGGTCATCCTGTTCACCGAGTTCGCCGATACCGCCCGCTATCTGGAAACCCAGCTTGGCCAGGCAGGTTTCGACGGACTCTGCCGCATCGACGGTGGCAGCAGCCAGAAGCAGCGCAGCGACGTCATCCGCCGCTTCTCGCCCTATTACAACGACAGTTCCTCCGCCGAACTGGCCACCGACGGCAAGCAGGAAATACGCGTCCTAATCGCCACTGATGTGCTTTCCGAAGGCCTCAATCTCCAGGACGCTACCCGCCTCATCAACTACGACCTGCACTGGAATCCGGTGCGCCTGATGCAGCGCATCGGCCGGGTGGACCGGCGCATGAATCCCGAGATCGAAGCGCGCATCGTCGCTGATCATCCGGAACGCAAGAAACTGCGCGGCAAGACGGCATTCTGGAACTTTCTGCCACCCGATGAACTGGATGAACTCCTGCGCCTATTCCAGCGCGTCACCCACAAGACCCTGGTCATTTCCCGTACCCTCGGCATCGAAGGCCGCAAGTTGCTCACCCCGGACGACGACTTCGACCCGGTGAAGGAACTCAACGAACAATGCGAGGGCCAGCTCTCCGATGCCGAAAGTCTGCGCCTGGAATACGAACGCCTGCTGGCCGAACAGCCCGACCTTGCCGGCAAACTAGCCGGCTTCCCGCTCAAGATCTTTTCCGGCAAGGCGCATCCGTCACAGGGTAGTCGCGTGGTGTTCTTCTGCTACCGCATCCCCCGACCCGACGCCAAGCTCATCGATACCGAAACGAATCAAGCCCACTGGTCCGACGCCGCCGGCCTCACCATCTGGGCCTGTTACGACCTTGTAAGCGACAAACCACTCACAGACACCGGCGCCATCGCCGCCCTCATTCGCTCCACCCCTGATACCCCGCGTCGGGTCAAGCTGGAACACGCCATCCTGAGCGATTTGCGAAAAAAAGTGGAAAAACAGCTCACTTCGGAATTTCTCAAACCCCTGCAAGCCCCGCTGGGCGTGGCCCCGGTTCTCAAGTGCTGGATGGAACTGAACTGATGCCGCTACTTTCCCTCCTTTTTCCTGCATACAAGCCGGCAATCGGCAGGATCACGCCTGAATCCAAGGAGCGCCCCGCATGATCACTCGTTTCCGTATCACCAACTTCAAGCGTTTGGAGGATGCCGAACTTGAACTGGGTAATGCAGCCGTGTTTATTGGTCCGAACAACGCGGGCAAGACGACTGCATTGCAAGCATTGGCACTTTGGGATATCGGCTGGAAACGCTGGTCTGAAAAACGGGAGAAGGCAACACAGGGAAAACCGAGAAAGGTGGCCCCGGACAAACGGCCCGGTGTAACCATCAACCGTCGCGACCTCTTCGCAATCCCGGTTCCCAGCACACGACTGCTATGGAACGACCTGCAC
>CAMDHJ010000171.1 GCA_945897865.1 Tepidiphilus sp. J10 | reverse complement strand
TGGCCTATACACTCCCCTACCGACGCTTCGCCTGCATCCTCACGAATACATACGCACGGCTCGGGGCCAATGTGGGTCGCTAATCCTTCATTGCAATGGACTTTCACCATCTACTCCTTGCCGGTCTTTACCGGCGCACACCTGAAAACCTCCATCGGCCACAATTGGCAGGAAGGCCCGATCAACTCACCCACCGTGCTCAATTCCAGCATGAACGTGGCCCAGTTCTGGGACGGTCGCGCCAAGGATCTGAAGGCGCAAGCCGGCGGCCCGATCGCCAATCCGGGTGAAATGGCTTTCACGCATGAACTGGCTGTCGACGTGTTGAACTCGATGCCCGGCTACAAAGCCGAATTCAAAGCGGTATTTGGTAAAGATGCCGCCACCATCGACATGGTCACCGATGCCATCGCCGCCTTCGAGGAAACGCTGACCACACCGCATTCACGTTTCGACAAATGGCTGAAAGGCCAAAAGAATGCACTGACCAATACCGAAAAAGAAGGCTATACGCTGTTCAAAGACAGTGGTTGTACCGCCTGCCATTACGGTCCGGCGGTCGGCGGTAACTCCTTCCAGACCATGGGTCTGGTCGCCAAATACGACACCAAGAACAAGGCTGAAGGCGTCGGTGGTTTGACCGGCGTTGATGCCGACCGGATGAAGTTCAAGGTGCCGACATTGCGCAACGTGGAACTGACCTATCCGTACTTCCATGACGGCGAAGCCGACACACTGGAAAAAGCCGTCGACATCATGGGCAAATTGCAGGTCGGCCGTGCCTACACACCGGATGAGATCGCCAAGATCGTCGCCTTCCTGAAGACGCTGACCGGCAAGCAACCCACCTTCCTGATGCCGATCCTGCCGCCGTCCACTAACGACACGCCGAAACCGAAACCCTTCGGCTGATTTATCTCGTTGTCACCGACTAGGCCCGCTTCTGCCCGGAAGCGGGCCTTTTTCTTTGCGGACGGTGGGTTTGGCAGACCGATATCGACATATCGATAATCCCCAAAAAACCCTACGCTTGCCCGCCGGCTCAGGTCATGGCCCAGCGGCGTAACAGGTTGTGATAAATGCCGGTCAGCTTCAACAGATCGCGGTTGTCCCGGCCGAGGGTGTCGGTCAAACCCTGAATCGCCTGATCCAGATCGAACAGCAGGGTTCGGGCGGCTGCATCGCCCACCATGCTTTGAATCCAGAAAAAGGAGGCGATGCGGGCGCCGCGCGTCACCGGTGTGACCCGATGCAGACTGCTGGACGGGTACAACACCATGTCACCGGCTTCCAGCTTGACCGCCTGAATGCCGAAGGCGCTTTCGATCTCCAGCTCGCCGCCGTCATATTCCTCGGGTTCAGCCAGGAACAAGGTAGCCGAGAGATCGCTGCGAACGCTGATCGGCATACCGGGCACCTGCATCACGGCGCTGTCAACATGCGCGCCATAGCTGCCGCCATCCTGATAGCGGTTGAACTTGGGCGGATAGATGCGATCCGGCAGCGCCGCTGAAATGAACGCCGGGTTAGCGGCCAGCTTGCGCAAAATGTGGTTGCCCAGGCTCAGCGCCGGCTCGACGCCGTCTTCCAGTTGCAGGTTGCGTTTGACTGCGCTGGCCAGCGTGCCGGCGGTATGCAATCCGTCCTGCCAGGTTGCGGCATCCAGATGGTTGCGGAATTGACGGACTTCGTCCTTGCTCAGTACCTGCTTGATGGGAATCAGCATGCTCGACTCACTCGATAGGGGAAGGGAACAACCGGGTCTGGCGCACAGCCTGAAGGTTGGCGCAGCCGCTCATGGCCATGCAGATCTCCAGCTCTTCGCGCAATAATTTCAGCATATGGGCGACCCCCAGAGCACCGGCCACGGCCAGTGCATAGACCTGCAGGCGGCCGATCATCACCGCGTCGGCGCCCAGCGCAATCGCCTTGAACACGTCCATGCCGGAGCGGATGCCGCTATCGAGCATCACGGGATAATCGTCACCCTCCGCCTTGCGGATGGCCGGCAGCACACTCAGGCTGGCTGGTGCGCCATCCAGCGTGCGACCGCCATGGTTGGAAACCACCAGGCCGCTGACGCCACGTTCGCGCAAGGCAACCGCGTCATCCGGATGCAGCACGCCCTTGACCCAGATCGGCAGGTCGGTCTGCGCCTGCAGCCAGGCCAGGTCGTCCCAGCGTGGCGCATGGCGCATCACACCTTGGAAAATACGGCTTTCTCCGGTTGCGGGTTGCGACGCCGTAACGGCTGGATAGCCAGCCAGGTTCTCCGGCCGGCAGTGTTCGGGCATGACGAAGCCGGCCCGATGCGCGCGGAAACTCGGCACCTGGATGCTGGCATCCAGCGTCAGCAGAATCGCTCTGTAACCGGCAGCGCTGGCGCGCTGCAGCAAATCCAGCGTGACCGCGCGATCAGGTTGGAAATACAACTGGAACCAGGCATAGACCCCGGGAACCGACGCGACGGACTCCAGCGGCTGGCTGGCCAGCGTGCTGACTGCAAGAACGCTTTGCATCGCGGCGGCAGCACGCGCGGTTTCCAGTTCACCGGCTGGATGCACCAGTTTCTGAAACGCCACCGGCGCCAGCAACAACGGATGCGGCAAGTCCAGGCCGGCCAGATTCAGTCTTGTATGAGCATCGCGTACATCGCACAGCAGTCGTGGTTGAACGCACCCCTCGGCGAAGGCGCGCAGATTCGCCTCGGCCGTGATGTCATGTTCGCTGCCGCCGGCAATGTAGGCATAACTCGGTCCGGCAATGAATTGCCGGGCCAGGAATTCGTAATCCTGCGCGCAGAGTATCTGGGCGGGGATATGGTTGAGTGGATTGAGTGCCGCGCGCGGCGCGGCAGTCTTAGGTGCAGGGTTCATCAACAATAGCCTTGGTGCCTGTCGGACCGGTTGAAAACCCCGGTCCGACCGCGAGTCAGGATCAGAAGTCGTAGTTCAGCGTCAGACGCACGTTGCGCGCATCACCCTTGTACAGGAACGACCCGGAACGATAACCGGCCAGGTAGTAATCCTTGTCGGAGACGTTGCCGATGTTCAACCTGCCATCAAGGTTCTTGCTGAACTTGTAGTTGGCGAACAGATCGACCACCGTATAAGCAGGGATAGGCTGGCTGTACTCGCCCGTCGCTGTGCTGTAACCGGCTGCGGTGTCAGGCTGGCCGGCATACTTCTCGCTCTCGTACTTGACCGCGCCGCCGACGGAAAGGCGGCCGGTGGCCTGATACTTGAGCTGAGCCGACGCCGTGGTATCGGCAAAGTTGCTCAGCGTCTTGCCGACGTTGGCAGCAGTGAACGATTCCAACACTTCCGCCTCCATGAACGCCACGCCAGCCTGAGCACTCAGCTTGTCGGTGATATTGCCGCTGAGACCGAACTCGATGCCGCGCACGCGGCTCTTGCCGGTATTGAAGGTGCCGGCCGAAACATAGTCGGCGCCTTCCATCACGTCCGACTTGGTGATGTCGAACACTGCCGCCGTTGCCAGCAATTTGCCACCCATGACGTTCCACTTGGTTCCCACTTCGATGTTGCGCGTGAGCTCCGGCTTGGCGCCGGCAGCGCTGCCGTTGTAGGTGATCAAACCGCCATATCCCGCGCTGGTACCGACATCAGACTCGCCGCCGTTGACATCGCTGGCAGTGGCGAAGCTGAAGTAGACATTGGCATCGGGCCGGAATTTGAAGGTAGCGCCGAAGTGTCCGTTCCACATGCCATCGGTGAACTTGTAATCACCAGTCTGCGCCTGGGTGGTGGCGTTCTGCGTGGTCAGCGAGATGGTCGAGCGGTCATAGCGCAGGCCACCAAATATCGTCCACTTGTCGTTCAGATCGACGGTATCCATCACCGATGCGGCGATCGTCCTGGCTTGCCAGTCCTGGTCCCAGTTGCCCTTGGTGATCTGGCGGTCAAGTATGGAGTTGATGCCATTGACCGAATCGCCATTGACATCAGTCATACAAGTGGCCGCGACCGCAGTGGCAACGTCATCCGTCGTGCTGGCATTGGTCAGGTTTGCATTGCGTCGGGTAAAGCAATTGTTCGAACTGGCGGGCGTTGCGGACACGCTGTACACACCATTCAACACTTTGTGGTTGGTGTATTCGAGGCCAAAAATGAACTCGTGCTTCTTGCCGCCAATCACCTTGTCCAGGAAGAAATTCGTCTGGTTCGCCAAATATTCGACATCCTGCCAGCCCTGGTGGGTCGATGGCGTTACAGCGTCATAACCATTGGCGCCGACGGTGTCTGTCGCAAGACCTGCCGCCGCGTCAATCGAATTGGCATAGACAGTGCTCATACGCGCACCTGTGGCGACATACCCGTTCTTCGACTTGCCTAGTCGGGTTGCATTGGTGACGCGCATATCCGGATTGATGCGGAACTTGATGCGACCGGTCAAGGTATCCACATCCGAACTCAGGAAATCCTGCTCCTGCAGGTAGACCGGCGGGTTTTTGAACGGTATTCGATTTGGTACGGTGCCCACCAGGAAGCTGCCCATGTCGGGCGTGTCATCCGCCTTCATGCCGTAGTAGTCCAGTGTGATGTCCAGATTGTCGCTGGGCTGGAAAAGGCCGGACAGGGCGATACCCTTGCGATCGCGATCTGCGGGGGCGCGATCGGGCACTTCTTCATAGCTGTAGAGCAGATTGGCGCGTAGCGCGACGGTGTCGGAGAGAACGTGATTGGTATCCAGCGTCAGTCGCGTGTGCTTGTCGGTGCCAAAACCGGTTGAGAGTTTGGCGAAATCGTATTCGGTACTAGCCTGTTTGGTCACCGAGTTGATTGCACCACCCGAGGTACCGCGACCGGCAAAGCTGGAATTCGGTCCCTTGGAAATTTCCACCTGCTCGGTCGCGAAGCTTTCGCGGATGGTCATGCCCGGATCGCGCATGCCGTCGACGAATACGTCGCTGCGGGCTTCCTGGCCGCGAATGATGTAACGGTCGCCGAAGGCATTGCCGTTCTCGCCGGTGCCCAGCGTGATGCCCGGTTGCGCATCAAGAATCTCGCGCAGGTCGGTATAGCCGGAATCCTCAATCTGAGTCTTGGTCAGCACCGAGATGTTCTGCGCCACTTCCGCCAGCGGACGCTTGATGCGTTCATCAGCCGAAACCTTGGCCTTGTACGGCGCGCCCAGTTCCGCATAGGGGTTGGTATCAACCGTGCGCTCTTCGATCTGCAGTTTTTCCAATTGCACCGCTTCATCAGCGGCCAGCGTGCTGGCGGGTACCAGCATGATCGACGACAGGCCAAGCGCCAACGTGGTCCGCTTCAACGTACCGGGTCGATCGGCAGTTCGGAAACTGGCAGGCAGTTTGATGTTATGGCTGGGTTTGATCACGGGTTTGATCACTTACTACTCTCCTTAAGTGGGGAATGACCGCGAGACGGCCTACAAATAACGATCACGTCCTGGCGGCGGGCTAACGATCTGTGATCAACGAATACTCAATTGGGATGACCAGCGTCTGCTGATCCTTCTGCAGCGATTTCGGCATCGCCGGCAACGGATTGGCGCGGCTCAACATACTCATGGCAGCCTGATCAAGTTCGGCGTTGCCGGAACTGACACTGACGCCGGAGGCAACGACACGGCCGAACGCATCAAGCGTGAAGCGCAACGTCACCTTGCCCTCGACCTTGGCTTTCTTCAGCGATGCCGGATATTTCTTGTGGCGTTTCAGATGCCGTATCAGATCCAGCAGATAGGCATTGAACTCATCCCGCTCCCTGGCCTGGGAAGCCGCGCTGGGTGCCGGTTTGCTCGGCGCCGGCACAGCTTCCGCCAGCTGAACCGGCGGTTTGGGCTGCTCTGGCGGCGCAACCGGCACGGGTGGCACGATCCGAGCCGGTGGCGCCGGCACCACAACCGGTGCCGGCCGTTCCACTGCCATCTGCACCACGGGCGGCGGCAACGTTGGTTCGATACGGACCGGCGGCGACTCGGACTGCGGTTGCACGACAGCAGGGGGTTTCGGCTGCAATTTCGGCTGCAATTTCGGCTGCAATTTCGGCTGCAGTTTCGGCGGCGGCGGCTTCGGAATATCTGGCGCAGGTTCCGGCACCGGTGGCTCGGACTGCAACGTCAGCAAGCTGGCCAGCAGCACCGTATCCGGCGGTTCCGGTTTGTCGGTGTGCTGCAATGCCGGGATGCCAGCCAACACCAGAAGATGCGCCAGCAGGACTACCGACAAGGCACGCCAGTTCAGATTGGACAAACAACAGGTCATGGTGGATTCAGGGCCAACTTACCGTGGAATTTATTGCGCATCACGCGGATCGGTGACAAAGCCGATACGGCTCAGCCCCGCCCGGGAAGCCCCGGACATGACAGTGATGACCCGCTTGTAAGCCAGTTCGCCATCCGCGCGGATATGCAGTTCCGGCTGCGGCTGCCGGGTTGCCGCCGACGCCATGCGGGCTTTCAGTTCGTCATCGGTCACCGGCTGGCCGTTCCAGAAAACCTGGGCAGCGGCATCAATCGACAGATGAATGTTTTCCCGCTTCGGAATGTTGACCTCGCTGGATGCACGCGGCAGATCGATCTTGACCGCGTGCGTCAGCAACGGCGCGGTGACGATGAAAATCACCAGCAGCACCAGCATCACATCGATCAGCGGAATCATGTTGATCTCCGCCACTGGCTGGGCACCGCGTTGATTGGAGAGTCCGCCGAACGCCATTTACGCCGCCTCCGCCACGGGCCGCAGCACAAGCGGCCTGGAACTCGCCGGTGCTTCGTTGCGGTTGCCGGTGGACATGAATGCGAACAGGTCATGCGCAAAGCCGTCCAGTTCGGACAGCAACATCCGGTTGGCGCGGGTGAACGCGTTGTAGGCGAGCACGGCGGGAATTGCCACCGCCAGACCCAGCGCGGTCATGATCAACGCCTCGCCGACCGGACCGGCCACCTTGTCCAGCGTGCCCTGACCGCTCATGCCGATCGCCAGCAGCGCGTGGTAAATCCCCCAGACCGTTCCGAACAGACCGACGAACGGCGCACTCGAAGCAACTGACGCCAGCACCGTATGGCCATATTCCAGGCGCGCGGTGTCCTGCTCGATGGCGCGGCGCAGCGCACGCGTCAGGAAATCATCGGCACTGCCGGATTCCACCATCCGCTTGCCGCTGCGGTCGCGGTACTGCTCCGCCGCGCGCAAACCGTGGTGGCTGACGTGCGAGAACGGATCGCCGACACCATGCTGCTTCAGGTAGTTCGACACCGACTGCATGTCCGACGCCTCCCAGAAATGCTGCATGAACGCCTGGCCACGCCGACGCATCTGCCAGTTGCTCCAGGTTTTGCTGACGATCAGATACCAGGTGGCAATGGACATCAACGCCATGGCGACGAGCAGAAAATGACCGACGCCGTCAGCTTGGGAAAGGAAGTGGCCGAAGCCCAGATTAGGTTGCATGCATCAACTCCGCACAAAAAACGCCACCCAATGACAGGCGGCATGAACGCCGGCGTGCACGTTCCCGCGCCGGTCTGAAAGGGGTGGCTCATTTGGTCAGGATCAGCTTGTTCTGGCGCGTGATGCGCAGACGGTATTCATGCCCGTCGTGACGGATCACGACTTCCTGGCAACCCTGAAACAGCGTGCTGGACTCGACGACAGGCTGCGTCGTCTGCGCTGCAGACGATGCCTCAGGACTCGGGAAGACAGGGGGATTCAAACGGCCACTCCAACGTAACAACTGGAAAAACGCTGGCTGGCTATCTGGCTGGCTGACGCGGTTTGAACGGGTGGCTGACTCTCTACAAGCAGCGACCCGGAATTGACTTAATGATAACCGTTCCTATTTGAATTGCAAAATATCAGCTGAACTCATGCACGCGGCGACTTCGACATGACGCTCGGTCACATCAATCGCGGTAGGGATGCCCATTGCTGAGCACCCCCCGCACAGATCCCGGCGTGCCCAATTCGGGCACCGGGCTCCTACCTTGGATGATTGACGGCAAAGCGTGTCTCCGGCCAGGGGTGAATGATGTGGGCCGGTGGCAGCCAGTCG
>CAMDHJ010000170.1 GCA_945897865.1 Tepidiphilus sp. J10 | reverse complement strand
CCGAGAAATTCATGCTCGACGGCCGTCACACCGGCACTGGCGGTGGCAACCACGTCACCCTCGGCGGCGCCACACCGGCCGACAGCCCGATGCTGCGCCGGCCCGATCTGGTGATGAGCCTGGTCGGCTACTGGCAGCATCACCCCGGCTTGTCCTACCTGTTCTCCGGTATGTTCATCGGCCCGACCAGCCAGGCGCCGCGCGTTGATGAAGGCCGCGACGAGAAGCTGTACGAACTGGAAATTGCCTTCCAGCAGATGCCGGCCCTGACGCCAGGTAGCGAAACCAGCCAGCTCTGGCTGGTCGACCGGCTGCTGCGCAACCTGCTGGTCGACCTCACCGGCAACACGCACCGTTCCGAGTTCTCCATCGACAAGCTGTACTCGCCGGACAGCCCGACCGGACGCTTGGGGTTGCTCGAATTCCGTGGCTTCGAAATGCCGCCGCACTGGCAGATGAGCGCGGCGCAGATCCTGCTGCTGCGCATTCTGGTGGCGCGCTTCTGGGAAAAACCGTATCGCCATCGCTTGGTGCGCTGGGGTACCGAACTGCATGACCGTTTCATGTTGCCGCACTACATCCGCGCCGACCTGCTCGACGTGATGCGCGACCTCGGCGAATCCGGCTATCCATATCAGGCCGAATGGCTCGATCCGTACATCGAATTCCGCTTCCCGCGCATCGGCACGGTGAAGATCGACGACATCGAAATCGAGATGCGGACCGCCATCGAACCCTGGCATGTGCTGGGCGAAGAGCTTAGCAACGTCGGCACCGCCCGCTTCGTCGATTCGTCGGTAGAACGCGTTCAGGTGCTGGTCACCGGGCTGACCGACAGCCGCTATGTGCTGGCCTGCAACGGCCGCCGCGTGCCGCTCAAATCGACCGGCCGCCACGGCGAATATGTCGCCGGCATCCGTTACCGCGCCTGGCAGCCGCCTTCGGCACTGCATCCGACCATCGGCATTCATTCGCCGCTGATCCTCGACCTGATCGACACCTGGACCGGCAAGGCCATCGGCGGCTGCGCCTATCACGTCAGCCACCCCGGCGGCCGCAGCTACGACGTGTTCCCGATCAACGCCAACGAAGCCGAATCGCGCCGGGTCAACCGCTATCAGGACTGGAACCACACACCGGGCCCGGTGCCGGTGCCGCCCGACCTGGCCCGCCTGGCCGAGTTCTTGCCCAAAGGCAGCGGCCTGCGCCCGATGGCGCCACCGCCGGAAGAACCGACGCACGAGTATCCGTACACGCTGGATTTGCGGCGGAAGCCGGAGTAAGTCGAAATTCTCTTTGGAGTGCGATGAGTCGCATGAACTAGAATGCGGTTTATCGCACGCAAGGAGGCGAATCATGAATCAACTTACCGCCAACGATTTGAAAACCCGGGGCATTGCTGCCATTGAAGCTGCGCTGGAGCATGACACGGAAGCCGTGGTTTCTGTGCGTGGCAACCAACGCTATGTGGTCATGGAACTGGCGCATTACCACTATCTGCGCGAGTGCGAACTCGAAGCCGCGCTGGCGGAAACGCGTGCCGATCTTGCTGCGGGAAGGTTCAGCCAGGAAACACCGGAAGAGCATGTTGCCGGACTGCTGGCTGAGCAATAGCGCACGCCATGCCCTATCGCCTGATCTTTACCGAGCGCTATAAAAAGCGCGCCAGGCAATTTCTGCAACAGCATCCGGAGCTGGTTTCAACCTATACCAAGACGCTGCAATTGCTTGCGGCGAATCCTCAGCATCCTTCGTTACGACTGCATCGTCTGAGCGGCAAACTGGATGACGTATATTCGGTTTCGATCAATCTGTCATACCGAATTACCCTGGAAATGCTGATTACCGAGCAGGAAATCATTCCGATCAATGTCGGCGACCACGATGCGGTGTATAGATAGCGCATGAACACCCCCAACCTGACCATGCCCAGCACACCCGACTACCAGCCCTTGCCCAACACCTGGGACGAGATGTGGGATGCCGAATCCGGTGTACGGCCGCATTGGGGGGATCTGGTCGATGGGCTGGCCAATCTGGGCGCCCGCGACTGGTCGGCGCGCGGACAGCGGATCAAGCGTTTGTTGCGTGAGAACGGCGTCACCTATCACGTCTACAACGATCCGCGCGGCTACTCACGCACCTGGGAACTCGACCCGATTCCGTTGTTGCTCGACGCCGCCGAATGGCGCGGTATCGAAGCCGGTCTGGAACAGCGCGCGCGTCTGCTTGATCTGATCCTGCGCGATCTTTACGGTCCGCAAACCCTGCTCAAACGCGGCCTGTTGCCGCCCGACCCGGTGTTCGCCCATGCCGGTTATCTGCGTCCGCTGCTCGGCGCGCTGCCGGCGGACCGGCGGCAATTGATCTTCTATGCCGCCGATCTGGTGCGCGGGCCGGATGGCCGCATCTGGGTCATGGCTGACCGCACGCAAGCGCCGTCCGGCGCCGGCTACGCGCTGGAAAATCGCAGCGTGATGGCGCGCACCTTCCCCGAATTTCTGGAAGACAGCGTTGTCGCCCGCCTGAATCCGTGGCTGGAGGCGGTTCGTGGCGCGCTCAACAGCTTGGGCAACGTAGCGCGCGAGCATGCCGAAGTCGTCGTGCTGACGCCGGGGCCGGCCAACGAAACCTATTTCGAACATGCTTATCTGGCCGCCCGCCTGGGCTACAACCTGGCGCAGGGCGATGATTTGACCGTGCGCGATGGCCGTGTCTGGCTGAAATCGGTGCAGGGTTTGAAGCCGGTCGATGTGATCCTGCGCCGGGTCGACGAAGAGTGGTGTGATCCGCTTGAATTGAATCAGGACTCGCGTCTCGGTGTGGCCGGCCTGGTCGAGGCGGTGCGGCGCGGCAACGTGGCAATGGCCAATCCGCTCGGCAGCGGACTGCTGGAGAATCCGGCGTTGATTCCGTTCTTGCCGGAGTTGGCAAAAGCCCTGCTAGGCGAAAAATTGTTGCTGCCGAGTGCGGCGACCTGGTGGTGCGGCCAGCAGCGTGAGCGTGAGCATGTGCTCGCCAACATGCAGCGTCTGGTGCTGAAACCGATTCATCGCGGCCAGGCCAGTGAGTCGGTGTTTGGCGCCGATCTTGATCGCAAGCAACTCGCCGCCTGGCGTGCCCGCATCCTGGCGCGGCCGCATCTGTACGTCGGCCAGGAACCAATTCAGCCATCGACCACGCCGGCCTTGCATAACAATCGCTTGACGCCACACAAGGCCAGTTTGCGGACTTTTCTGGTCAGTCGGGAGGAAGGCTATGCCACCCTGCCAGGCGGACTCACCCGCTGTACCAGCGGACATATGCTGTCGGCCCAGAGCGGTGCGCTCAACAAGGACACCTGGATCACGCCGGCGATTGAACTTGTCCGCCCGCGACAGATGCCGGACCTGACGCAAATGCAAAGCCAGCAAAGTGGACAAACGCAGACACAGACGTTGACACAGACGTTGACACAAACGTCGATGCAAACGTCGATGCAACAAAACTTGCGGCAAACCTTTCAGCAAACGCTGCAGCCTGCGGTGCAAGTACCACGGCACCAGGCCAGTGTTCACCCCGAAGCCGAAATTCTGACCAGTCGGGCTGCCGACAATCTGTTCTGGACCGGCCGCTATCTGGAGCGGGCGGAATCGGTCACACGTTTGTTGCGCGCGGTGCTCGACGGTCTCTGGGAAGAGGAAACTGCGCCCGGTCTAGAGCCGGTGTTGCATGCGTTGATGCGACTGATGGGCTACGCACCAGGCGATTGCGGCTGCAAGGATCGGGAAGATCTGGCCACCTGCGTGCGCGAACTGACCACCCAGAACGAGCGGCCCGGCAACCTCGCGCATACTGTGCGCGGCCTGCTGGCCTGTGCCTACGGCACACGCGAATACTGGTCGGTCGCGATCTGGCGTCTGCTCGACCGGGTCGAACGCGATTGGGGTCAACGTCCTCGTAAAGCCGGCGGCAGCCATGAGCGTATCGATCTCTGGCTTGGTCGCCTGGTCGATGCGCTGGCTGGTCTGGCCGGTCTGGCCTCGGAAACCCTGCCGCGCGAGACCGGTTTCCGCTATTTCGATCTTGGCCGCCGCATCGAGCGCGGCCTGAACCAATCGACTCTGTTGGCGCAAACCCTGCAATCTCGCCTGACTGGCGAGGCCGAACGCGAAAGCCTGTCGCTGGTGCTGGCCAGCTCCGACAGCTTGATCACTTTCCGTCGGCGTTATCGGGCCGAACCGTTCCTGGCCGGCGTGCTGGAACTCCTGTTATGGGATGTGGAAAGTCCGCGCGCGCTGATTTACCAGATTCATACCGCACGCCGCCACCTGACCGCGTTGACCCATGCCGGTCAGCGCTGCAATGCAGAGCGGCCGTTGTTCACCGCTGAAGAACGCATCTACGCCGCCGAGGCGAATATCGAAGACTGGCGCGTCGATACGGCAGCACGACAGACGCTGATCGCTACGCTGGGCGAAATATCCGCTCATCTGACGGCTGCTTCGGATGCCATTTCGCATACCTGGTTCACCCATGTGCAGGAGTTGTATGCCCTGCGCCCGTTGCCGCCGCGCGTTTGAAGAATGATTTTGCCCACGCCATGAGCCGATTCCGCATCGAACACGTCAACTCCTATCACTATGCCCACACCGTCGGCCTCAATTACGGCGAAGCGCGTTTGTTGCCGCGCGCTGCGGCCGGCCAGCGCGTGCTCGAACGTACGTTGGTGATGACGCCGTTTGTCGATGATTACCGCGAACGAGACGACGCTTTCGGCAACCGTGTGGTCTGGTTCAATCTGCGCCAGCCGCACCAAGGCTTGATGGTGACCGCATGCAGCCTGATCGAGCGCGTCGCGCAACCTCTGCCCGCCGGCTCGCCAGCTTGGGAATCGGTGGTGGAGAGCTTGAACATGCCGCTGTACGGCGAAGTCGAGGCGGATGCCGAATCAGTGGGCGTGCGCGAATACTGTTTGCCGTCACCACATGCGCCCTACGAACCCGCCGCAATTCAATACGCGCGTATCAGCTTCCCGCCTGGGCGGCCCTTGCTGGAAGCGGTGGCCGACCTGACCGCGCGCATCCATACCGAGTTCGCTTATCGCCCGAGCGCTACGCAAATCGACACGCCGATCAGCGAAGTGCTCGCCGAGCGGCATGGCGTCTGCCAGGACTTCGCCCACCTGGCGGTGTCCGGTTTACGCGGTCTCGGCCTCGCCGCGCGCTACGTAAGCGGATATCTGGAAACCACGCCGCTGCCGGGCGCGCCGGTGCTCACCGGCGTCGATGCGTCGCACGCCTGGATCAGCGTCTATCTGCCTGGGTCAGAGGAAAATTCAGGCTGGTTCGACTTCGATCCGACCAACGGTACCGCCATTGGCGAGGGACATCTGACGCTGGCCTGGGGGCGCGATTACGGCGATGTTGCGCCGTTGAAGGGGGTCATCTACGGCGGCGGCATGCATCAGCTTGATGTCGGCGTCACGGTGACCCGGATGTTCGATAATTGAGCCCCTTTCGCGTCCTTGAGCCTTGCCGCCGCCATGCCGTCAGCTGCCCCCATTCTCCCGATCTGCATCATCAAAGCCGGCAGCACGTTTCCGGAAAATCTCGCCGAAACCGGTGATTTCGACGACTGGCTGATTGCCGGCCTCGGTCTGCCGCGCAACGAAGTGCGGGTCATCGACGCGCGTGAGGCCGACAAATTGCCGGCACCGGCCGAATGTGCCGGCGTCGTGATCAGTGGCGCCCACGCGATGATCACCGATGATCTGCCCTGGATGCAGCGCCTGTCCGACTGGACCCGGCGGCTGGTCACTGCGCAGGTGCCGCTTCTCGGCATCTGCTTCGGCCACCAGTTGCTGGCGCGGGCCATGGGCGGCCAGGTCGGCTTCCATCCGCAGGGGCGCGAGATCGGCAGCGTCGATATCGAACTGCATGCTGCCGCGCAGAGCGACCTGCTGTTCGCCTCCTTGCCGAAGCGGTTTCGCGCCCACGCCGTGCATGCCCAGAGTGTCAGCCAGCTGCCCAAGGCAGCGACCCTGCTGGCCGGCAACGCTTTTGAAGCGACGCATGCGTTCCGTGTCGGAATTTGCGCCTGGGGGGTGCAGTTCCATCCCGAATTCAATCCTGCGCGGATGGCGGTCTATCTCGACCACTTCGCCCCCGACCTGCAAGCCGCCGGCCGGGACGCAGAGGCAATCCGCGCCGGCTTGGTCGATACCCCGGAATCTGCCGGCCTGTTACCGCGCTTCGTTAGGCTGGCGCGCGCGCAATCCTTTGAATAAGCACCTCTAAGCAAGATCGAAATTGTTGGAGTGGATGCATGGGAGACTGGTCAGCTGCCGCAAGCTTGCGAAAGACGGATGCAATAAAAAGGCTGATGGCGTTGGATTTGCAAGTGCTGCAGCACAGCGCGTTTGCCATGGCGGAAACCGCCCCGGTTGCCACCGCGATGCGAGCGCCAAATGCCGCAGTACATGAAACGGCTGAGGCAAGTCCTCAGATGCCGGTTTCCGAGTTGGGAGAGTCCGTTGTGAGAACAAATATCGTGCTGGTCGATTACGAGAATGTGCAGCCGAAAGACTTGGCGTTGCTCAAGGAGGGGCCTTTCAAGGTCAAGATATTCCTTGGCCCCAATCAAACCAAAATTCCTGTATCGCTCGCATCTGCGCTCCAATGTCTGGGTAACAACGCCGAATATGTTCTGCTTGAAAGTGCTGGACCCAATGCGCTCGACTTCCATATTTCGTACTACATCGGCGTGTTGTCGCGGGATGAACCTGCAGCTTTCTTTCACATCATTTCCAAGGATGCTGGCTTCGATCCCCTGATCAAGCATCTCAAGGGCAAGAAGCTGTCCGCGCATCGTTCAGGTTGTATTGCCGATATTCCTTACTTCAAGCCTGCTCTGCCGTCAGCGACAGATTCCCAGGTCGAAGCCGTTGTGGCAGATCTGGTTCGTCGCAAGACATCAAAGCCAAGAACCCAGAAAACCCTGTTGAGTACGCTGCATGCATTGTTCAAGAAGGAGTTGTCTGAAGAACAGCTTGCCACGTTGTTTTCTGCGTTGTGTCAAAAGGGCGTTGTCAAAGTGGAAGGCTCAAAGGTGTCGTATGTATTGCCCGATGCAGCGTGAAGCAGCAGTCTATTCGGCAACGTAGCTTGCTTCGGACATTGACTGGTGGCGGCCTGACATGAGTACAAATGGCTCTTGCAAGATGGACAAGGACAGACAAGTTGGCGCGGATCGCACCCAAGTGCACCTTGCCGAGACCGAGAAGTCTCATGAGAATGCAGTTCATAAGGAACCTGCCGATGACCCCACAGCAACTCGAAAATCTGGAACGTCAACTGCAAACCTGGCGCGAAGCGCATCGGGGCGTCGATACACTGCGGGCGGCGTATCGGCAAAAGATTCTGACGTTCACGCTGAGCACGATGGCAATGGAACGCGAACCGGTGGAAATGAACCGACTCCAGAGCCTTCTGAATCGACCCGACCATTAGACGCGACGCGTGAATTGCAAACGTCCTCCGGGACGCTTACTTATACGGCGGTATCCGAATGCTTGGCGGTCAATATCGTCCATTGCCTTGATGCTTTGTTCGATGCGGTTCCTGAAGACATTCGCATCACACCGGCCTGGATAAGCAACATCCATCATCAATTGGCGGGCGAGTTGTTTCCAGATTGGGGCGGCCAGTTCCGTAGTGCTGATGTACAGGTTGGAAGGCATTTGCCGCCACCAGCGCATGAGGTCATGGTCCAGATCAAGAACTTCTGCCTGGATATTGAGGAGCGAATGCGACACCTTGATGACGTGCAATCCATTGCAGAATTTCTTGCCTGGGTGGATTGGCGCTTCCAGTGGATACACCCTTTCAACCTGGAATCCTCAGTTGGGATTGAATATTGTGAAATTTCAAGCAGTTGCGTTACTGATGTAGGTGCGAATTCATTCGCACACAAGCGGTTGATTTTGCGAACAAATTCGCACCTACAGTCCGGTCAACTGCGTTTTTTAGGTGTGCGCCGGTAAAGACCGGCAAGGAGTAGATGGTGAAAGTCCATTGCAATGAAGGATTAGCGACCCACATTGGCCCCGAGCCGTGCGTATGTATTCGTGAGGATGCAGGCGAAGCGTCGGTAGGGGAGTGTATAGGCCA
>CAMDHJ010000169.1 GCA_945897865.1 Tepidiphilus sp. J10 | reverse complement strand
GCGTAGCCCGGACGCAGAAGATGGGCTCGCTCCAGGCCACGAATTGACCGCACCAGATTCAACTGCACATCGAATGGCAGACTGGTGGAAATGCCGTTGGGATAAAACTCGTGCGTGGTCAGGCCTTCCGGCTCAAGAAACACGTTGTGGCCGGTTTTATCGGCAAAGCGTGAAATCTTGTCTTCGATTGAGGGACAGTAACGCGGCCCGACGCCCTCGATGACGCCGGTATACAGCGGCGAACGGTCCAGCCCCTGGCGAATGATTTCATGCGTCGCTTCATTGGTCGACGTAATCCAGCACGGCAATTGGGCTGGATGCATCTCGCGCCGACCTATGAACGAGAAAACGGCTACCGGATCGTCACCTGGTTGGATTTGCATCACCGAAAAATCGATGCTGCGGCCATCGATCCGGGGGGGTGTTCCCGTCTTCAGGCGGCCGACCGGCAGGTTCAATTCTCGTAAACGGGCGGCAAGCGACACCGCGGGCGGGTCACCCATGCGTCCAGCCTGAAAATTAGCCAGTCCAACGTGTACCAGACCAGCAAGAAAAGTCCCAGTGGTCAGGACGACCGCGCGCGCCTTGAACACGATGCCAAGCTGGGTACGCACACCGGCAACCCTGTCCGCCTCCAGAATCAGGTCATCCACCGCCTGCTGAAATAGGGTCAGATTGGCCTGATTTTCTAGCCGGCTGCGAATCGCCTGTTTGTAGAGCAGACGATCGGCTTGCGCTCGCGTTGCTCTTACCGCCGGACCTTTGGATGAGTTTAGCGTGCGGAATTGAATCCCGGCTTCATCAGTAGCTATTGCCATGACACCGCCGAGGGCATCTACTTCCTTCACCAGATGGCCCTTGCCGATGCCGCCAATGGAAGGGTTGCAGGACATCGCGCCAAGCGTTTCGATGTTGTGACTGAGCAGCAAGGTTCTTACGCCCATGCGCGCCGAGGCGAAAGCAGCCTCACAGCCGGCATGGCCGCCACCCACCACAATGACATCAAAAACTTCGGGGAAGATCATGGCCTTGCTGGACACTTCATAGACTCTGACAGGCGGCGGATTCTACGCCATGCGGTCACCGGTTTGATGTTGTGTTTCACGTGAAACATCGTCAAGCGTGCGCATACAGTTGGTGATACAGACCGCCGCTCTGCATCAGGCTTTCATGCACACCTTCCTCTACGATGCGGCCGTTTTCAAACACCAGAATACGGTCCGCCTGGCGCACCGCTGAAAGCCGATGCGCGATGATCAAGGTTGTCCGTTGCCGCAGAAATTCCGCCATTGCTGCATGCAGATCATGTTCTGTCTTGCTATCCAGCGCCGATGTAGCCTCGTCCAGGATCACCACTTTGGGTTGGCCCAGAACCACCCGCGCAACCGCCAATCGCTGGCGTTGTCCGCCGGAAAGTCGGACACCGCTCTTGCCGATCAAGCTATCCAATCCGTCCTCCAGATTGAAGATGAATTCCTTCAATTGAGCGATCTCCAGAGCCTGCCACAAATCGCTGTCGCAGAATTCCCGCCCCAACGTCAGATTCTCACGCACGCTGGCATTGAACAGCACCGGGTGCTGCAACACGACGCCCACATTTTCCCGCACCCTGTCCCAGCCGATATCTGCAACATCAATACCGGCATAGAGGATCTCCCCATTACGTAACGGATAAAGCCCAAGCAACGCTTGCACCAATGTCGATTTACCTCCGCCGGATGCGCCTACCAGCGCCACCTTTTCGCCTGGAGCAATCGACAGATTGACCGCATCAAGTACGGTTTCCCCATCACCGTAGGAAAAGCTGACGTTGACCAGATCAAGCCCGATGGCCTCCGAGGTCTGGAAGGGATTGCGATTCGCCTCACCCTGCTCCGCCGGACGCAGTGCCAACATGCGATTGATACGCCCAATTGCAGCATTGGCGGCATACCAGGAGTATTGGATATTGATGATCTCCTGCACCGGCGACATCATGAACCAGAGATAACCGAAAACCGCCAACATCTGTCCGATGCTTAAATCGGAGAAAACCACCATCAGCATCGCGATAGCGCGAAAAATATCAAACCCGGCAAGAAAGATGAAAAAGGAAATCCGATTCATTGCATCGGACTTCCAGGCAAAAGCCGCTGCGTGAACGCGAATGTTTGCTGCTTTCTCCTGCACCCGGCTGAGGTAATGCTTTTCCCGGTTCATCGCGCGGATTTGATTCAACGCATCCAGGGTTTCACCAAGCGCTTCCTGAAATGCCTCAAAAGCGCTGTTTTCGTTTTTTTTGAGTTCTTTCACCTTCTTGCCAAGGCGGGTCGAAAAAGCGATCACCAATGGGTTCAGAAGAAGAATGAACAACGCCAGTTGCCAGTTCATCCAGAGCAAAACCCCCGCCACACCGATCAACGATAAAACAGCAACCAGAAAGCCGGAAATTGATGCACCCAGAAAACCATCAACCGCATTCAGGTCAGTAACAAAATGCGAGGTCACTCGGCCTGAACCCAGTGTCTCGTACTCGGAGAGTGCGATCTTGGAAAGTCGATCAAGCATGCGCGTACGCATGCGATAGACCACGTCCTTTGAAACCAGTGAGAAAGTGCGAGATTGCCAGACATTGAGCAGGATCGAAGCCAGGCGCAAGCCAAGCGTCAACGCAAGCGCAATCGCTATGAACAAAACCGGACCATGCCAGCCAACAGGAAACCAGGGTGAGAAGTAGGCAATAAACCCGCCCGGCTGGCGCAATAGCACCTCATCCACCAAAACCGGAAGAAATAGCGGCACAGGTACAGCGCACGCGACGGCAAATATGGCGATCAGATTGCCGCGGATCAGCCCGCTTCGGTGCGGTTGTACATCCGCCCAAATGGATTGCCATGAAAGAGAGGGGGAAACCGTGTAACGGGTTGTCATGATTTCGTCATGCCTGTCAGGATCAAATCAAGTCACTGTAAAAAAGCGAAGGTTTTAACAAAATTTGTTTTCAACTAATTGATTTTGTTTGATATTTTTAAATATTCAATTGGCACGCCAATCGCTTGAGAAGGGTACATGGATGATTTAAAGGAGCTTTATCATGCTCGCTAGCACAGTACTCTCACGCAATGGTCAACGTAAGCCTTACCGGAAAGCGACCGAAGACAGAAGCCCCCTCGAACGGGATTTCATGCGGATCGCAGAATTGCTCACTTCACTTTGGCAAACACCAGCTGTAGACCATTACCTTGATGGGTTGCTCCTGGATGATCGCGGCGATCGGATGGGGTTCCCGATCGAAGTGCTGGATGAATTGATATTCCTTGCCAGCATACGTTGGCACCAAACCCATCTATGCGGAACGCTGATCGATACGACCTCTGCCGAAGCGTTCAGTTACTCGGGCAACCGTTCAGATTTGTGTAGCTCGAATTCAAATACCTGGGTGCTGCTGTAACTTGAAAATACTGTCTGGTAGTGACGACGTTTGGTCTGCAGAAGTCTCACTTGCCTATGCAGAAGCTAGCGAAACTGCCGGAAGCCTTGCCTGCACTGGGATTGTGTTTTGACAATTTCCGGCATGGGAACAAATCTGGGAACATTTATCGAAGGTACCCACCTCGGCTAGCGAATTCTGCTCCGTTTTATTAAGCTGACTCCACCAGCTCTACCCCACTGAAAATTGGCAACATAGACTGATCGGGTTCCACATTTCAAAAGTTTCACTTTCGAACATTATCGCTGACCGATTTTCAGCATCTACGGTGCCTTACAACGAAACTCCAGCGTTGCCGCTGCCGATCTTGCAAATCCGGCATTAGTCAGTTCGAGATTGATCGTTTCAACGGTCTTGTTCTGCTGAGCGCAGAAATTGTTTGCTTCTTGATATACCTCTGCACGAACGCCAATCGGCGGGCCAAATCCGACTTGTGCGCTTTTCTTGGCAATCATGTATCTCCCACCGTCTGTTTGCACTACGCCAGTAGATGAGCATCCAGATAAAGCAAGCATCAATACATACACCGCGTTTCTGCTCTGAAACTGCATACAGCCCTCCCTTGGGCAAAGATGAATCCGAAAAATTTGAAGCACTATGTCTGCGAAGCAGTCCGCAGACAAGCAGTTGCGCCGATCAGAAGCGAGCCTGAAGTCCTCCGGACCTGTTACACCGCTTGTTACTCCTGACGTAAGGAAGCCTGTGAATGACTGGGCGGTTTCAAATCCCAAGTTAAACACCAGGGGCAAGCGGTCTGATGCACGCCTCGCCACTTGGCAGGTAGAACCGTAATCTTTGATGCTGAATCCGTAAATAGCACGGATCGCTGACTGAGCGATTCGAGTTCTCCGGGTACCACACCCAAGCCTCTCGGATTCGTTCACTTACCAGTGCGTTATAAAATGACACTGCAAAATTCAATACCAAAGGGAAAACAACGCATGTACCTCGCTATCCGCACCATCTTCGCCATTGGCGTGTTCGTTTCGGTTTGCGCTTCCCCGGCTTGGGCCAATACGGCCACAATCGTTTTCGAAGCCGCCGCGCCAAGCATCGTCGTGGTGCAAGTCAAGGATGCCAAGGGAAAAACTGAGGGCCAGGGCAGCGGCGTGGTCATCGGCAAGGAAGAAATCGTCACCAACTGCCACGTCATCGAGAACGCCGCCAGCTATTCCGTCAAGCATCAGGAGCGCCAGTTCATGGCACGACTCAAACATGCCGACTGGACGCGCGATATATGCAGCCTCACCGTAAAAGGCCTTGACGCACGCGTGGCGCCCCTCGGCAGTACCAAGCGGCTCAAGGTAGGCCAAAAGGTATTCGCTATCGGCGCGCCCCAGGGCTTGGAACTCACTCTGTCGGAAGGCATTCTTTCCAGCCTGCGCGAACTTGACGACGGGCGATACCTGCAAATCAGCGCGCCCATTTCACCGGGGTCAAGCGGCGGCGGGTTGTTCGACGAGGATGGCCGCCTGATTGGTCTGCCAACCTTTTACCTGAGCGAAGGCCAGCAACTCAATTTCGCTGTGCCGGTGGAGTGGGTGCAGGCGTTGCCGCAGCGTGCAGAGATGTCAAAACCGGCAGGTTCCACTTCTGTCAACTGGCTTGCAAATGCCCTCGCCCTTGAGGCCAAGCAGGATTGGCCGGGGTTAGTCAAGCACGCGAGTGAATGGACTCACGCGCAGCATGGACATAGCTTGCCATGGATATATCTTGGCATTGCCCATAACAAGGCCGGCCTGCCCACTAAGGCCATCGAAGCCTTCCAACAGGCCTTACGCATTAATCCGGAATATGCTGCAACTTGGTTCAACATCGGCGTCGCCTACAGCAAGTCCGGCCAGCGTGCCAAGGCCATCCAAGCCTACCAGCAAGCCTTACGTATCGATCCGGACGATGCCCATGCTTGGAGAAACCTGGGCATCACGTACACAAAGGAAGGTCAGTCTGACAAGGCCATCGAAGCCTTCCAGCAGGCCTTACGTATTAATCCGGACTATATCGAAGCGTGGCTCAACATCGGCACCGCATACAGCAAGGTTGGTCAGCCCACTAAGGCAATCGAAGCCTTCCAACATGCCTCAAGCATTAATCCAGAAAATGCCGATGCTTGGAGAAACCTGGGCATCACGTACACAAAGGAAGGTCAGTCTGACAAGGCAATCGAAGCCTTCCAGCAAGTCTTACGTATCGATCCAGACGATGTAGCAGCGTGGTACAACTTTGGAATCATCTACTCGGTCGTAGGGCCCCGTGGCAAAGTGCTAGAGGTCTACAAACGACTCAAGACTCTTGACCCAGCAAGCGCTGAACATTTCTTCAAGACTTTCGTGCTTCCGTGATGTTCCTTCACCGGCCCCACTCCCTAAAAAACTGGCTTAGCGTCAATTTCGACGGACTCGGTAATGGAAAAACTCATGCCAGACCAAGTTAACAACCTCGAACGGCGAAGCGAAAGCGTCTTGGAAAATGAAGACCTTACCCTTCTTCACCATACCACTTGCGGCCCCTGCATCGTCACTACGTCAAGTGAACTCCGCGCGGCCTGCCGCTATCACGAGCTTGGGATGGTGGCCAAACTGCGAGAGCGCCTTGCCGGCTTCATCAAGAAGCTGCGTGAACAGTATGGCATTCTGAACTTCCTCAGGGGGCGCCAAATGCGTAGGAGCAAGTCGGAGGCCAACCTTCCACTGTTTCTGCGCGGCGGGACGAAAGCAGCAACAACTTCAACGGCAGTATCGAGACTGATTGGACTGAAGTTCACCCCTTGCCGCGCAAGATTCGGTAAAGCGCGCCGAAAAATAAAATGGCAAAGGAATGGCTACAAGGATTGCTGACGCGCATGTTTCCGCCAATACATCGGAGCGAAGCACTTCATATTGCGTCCCGCGCGCTTGCAATGGATGCGCGTAATGCCGCACTAACTTGCTATGGCACGATGCCGCTCAACTGCCGCATTTATAAGGCCACCTCCGAGTCATGCTGGTATATCTATGTGCGATGGAACGAAGGCAAAGATGGGTTAGCAATCCGCAGTAGCCGTGTGATTTTGGTCGGGAAGCTGACTGGCACTATCCATTACGATGGCTCGGCCGGTGACGAGGGATAGGCTTCATCATCGGCGCAATGCATCGATGCAGTCTCAGACTAATTAGATCAACAACTGCTTGTTGGTAGACAACGTCATTTTGAAAGAACCGATTTTCAGTGTACGCACCCCATCCAGATAAGCCTTACCTTCCACAGCCAGGCCATCAACGCGGATCCCGGTCACACTGCCAAGATCGTAAATCCAGACATCGCCTGGGTAGTTCACGATAACGGCATGGCGGCGGCTAATGCCATTTTTTGGCAACGGCACATTGTTTGAAGGGTGTCGGCCCAAGGTGATTAATGGAGTAGCGAAGCTATAGTGATAGCCATCGTCGAAATCGACGCCGATTGAGTGTGAATTGCTGCCGCCCGTGGTATCAGTCGCGATCCTCTTATGGTTCCTTTCGGCCTTCCCCCCCCGTGCCAATATCCCCTGAGACACCTGCCCTTCAGAAATTAGAGTAGAAGGCAGGTCAAAATCATGACAACCAAGAAGAAAGTCCCGATGCACGTTGAGCAGGCAGTTGAGCACGTAGTTGCGCTGGATGAGGCGTTGGAAGGAGCCCGAAGGGCGACTGGAAACGCCTCATCCAGCGCGCGCCCCGATCCGGAGGTGGTCGCCGTCGCGCAAAGGCGCCAGTACAGCAGCAGCGAGAAGCGTCGCATCCTCGCGCTGGCCGACGCCTGCACGCAACCTGGAGAGATCGGCGCGCTGCTGCGCAGCGAAGGCATCTACTCGTCGCATCTATGCACCTGGCGCAAGCAGCGCGATGCAGCTGAACAAGCGGCATTGGAACCGCAAAAACGGGGCCGCAAGGTCGACCCCGCACTGGCAGAGGCGCGACGCATCGAGACGCTGACCCGCGAGAACGAACGCCTGCGCCGCCAACTGGCCCAGGCCGAGCTCATCATCGACGTCCAAAAAAAAGTGGCGTCCTTGCTCGGCGTGTCGATGGCGCAGCCGACCAGCGGCGCATTCTGATGGACGCCGTCAATGCCCTCGCCCCCGAGGTCGGCTTGGCCCGCGCCTGTGGCGCCATGCACGTCCCGCGCAGCAGCGTTTACCGCGCGGATGCCCGCCAGCGCCATCTGCAAGCCCCAACACCGGTCCCCGTGCGCAGACCGGCGCCGCCACTGGCGCTCAGCCAGGCGGAACGGGACACCCTGCTCGACACCCTCAACAGCGAACGCTTCGCCAACTGCGCGCCGCCCACCGTCTATGCCACCTTGCTCGACGAGGGGATCTATCTTGGTTCGGTGCGCACCATGTACCGCCTGCTCGCCGAGGTTGGCCAAACCGCCGAACGGCGTGCCCAGCGCGTGCATCCGGCCTATGCCAAACCCGAATTGCTGGCCACCGATCCGAATCAGGTCTGGAGCTGGGACATCACGAAACTGAAGGGACCGTGCAAGTGGACCTGCTTTCACCTGTACGTGATCCTCGACATCTTCAGCCGCTATGTCGTGGGCTGGATGATCGCACCCCAGGAGAGCGCCGAACTGGCCGAGAAACTGATCGCCGACAGCGTGGCCAAGCAGGCCATCATGCCGGGCACGCTGACCCTGCACGCCGACCGTGGCAGCAGCATGCGCTCGAAACCGGTGGCGGCCTTGCTGGTCGATCTCGA
>CAMDHJ010000168.1 GCA_945897865.1 Tepidiphilus sp. J10 | reverse complement strand
GTCTGGGTCTTGAGATGAAACCAGGCCAGAAAGGGCACGATTTTGTACAGCATGCCGCCGACTACCGAAGCCACGAAACCCAGCAGGAAGGCGATGCCGAGGCTGATTTCGGCGGCATCCGTCCAATCTTCCGGCAGCCAATGCAGAACCGGGAAGACCAGCGCGCTGAAGATCAGGCTGGCCAAGCCGAAACGCCAGAAATTCAACGTGGTATCGGGCAACTTGCGGCGTCTGCCGGCTTGCAGCCGCAAGGTCACGCTGGCGAACACAATGCTGCTGGCGCTCAGCAGCAGGGTGCCGAGTAGTCCAAAGCTGGCCATCGATTCAACTTGTGTCGCCACGGAAATCAACAACAAACCGAGAAACAGGATCCAGGTCAGCCCGTGCGTCAGCCAGCGCGGATAAGGCCGCGTGATCTGCAACATCGGCACGACTTGATAAGCGACACCGATGATCAGGATCAATACCCAGCCGATCAGCCCCCAGGCGGCATGCAGTGCGGTCAGTTCGGTGATCGCCGAGACTGGCCACAGGCTGGCAAAAGCGCCGGCCAGCAGGATGCCGAGCAGCAGCGTGATGACCAACGCCAGCGCAGCCTGGCGAATTGGCCAGGCAACCAGAGGCGCGGCGGTTTTGATCAGACTGACGCTGATGGCGATGCTGAACGGAATCAGGCCGGCGGCCAGAATCCATATCCCGGCATAGAGCCAGAGCGGTTCGCCAAGCAGGAAACCGAGCGCCAGACTGGGCGTGCCAATACTCAATCCAAGCAGGCCAAGCCAGCCAACCAGGCGCACCGCCGGTACTGGTGTGCCGAGTACTACCGGCAACATTTGCAGCAAGGCACCCAGCATCACCATGGCCAGGTAGCCCAGTGTGACCAGATGCGTCAGTGCCAGGCTGATCGGTGACCAGCGCGTGGTGAGCCAATCCGGCAGGAGGGTGCCGAGACCAGCGGCAAGCAGGATGAACAGCGGGGCGACCAGGAAGTAGCGTAGCGGTGCGCCGAAAGGCGGCCCCTGGTCATAGGACAGGCCGGATTCAGCCATCGTTTTTCAGTTTGTCCGGCGACGTTCGTCGCTCGATAGTGATCTCGTAGCAGTCGTTCTCGATCATCCGCGCGCGGTGGCTGAAGCCCCGGAGTTTCAGTTCGCTATACAGCGGTATCGGTTCACGATGGATCAGAAAATGAATGCCCTGGCCGGGGCGCAAGCTGAAGAGTGCATTCAGCACACGTTCCATCGGTTCCGGCGGTTCCAGCCAGCGGGCATCGACCCGCACCCAGCGGTCGGACTGGGCTTCTGCTTGCCCCTCGCTATCACTGCCGGTCATGCCGTCAGCGCTTCCATTTCGAGCACCATCACGCCGGCGTTGTCGGCCAGAGCTTGGTCGGCCATCGGATACAGAATCTGTTCTTCTTTCGTATTGTGCTGACGCAACAGCATCAGCAGTGTTTCCGCTAAACCCAGGTAGACATCGGCATTCCTGCTCGCCAGCGCATCTGTCATGCCTTGCAGGGTTTCCCGAATTTCGACATGTTCGCTGCGCATCACGGCGGTGGGGCCGTGGCTGATGCCGGTTCGCTCTTCGAAGGCGGGAAAAAGTATGTTTTCCTCACGCGTGAAGTGAAGCAGCGTGGCGGCTTCAAAAGCCCTGAATTGAGTCATCGCGGTTTGCCAGTCATCGTTGGCAACGGCGTTTTCGGCTTCCGCGAACAGCTCGTCGCAATGATGATGGTCAGCCGTCAGGTAGTCGCTGATGTCGTGCATGACGTTCTTTCTTGTGAAGTTGATCGTACTTAATCTTTCAGCGCCAACCTGCGTAACGCCAGCACGAGATGCCCCAGCCCGACTGGCATCTTTGCTGCGGCGGTTTCAAGTTCCACCGCGTCGAGCATGTTCTTTACCGTCAGGCCGAGGTCGGTATCGCCCTCGATCAGCAGTCTGCGGTTGAAGAACAGCGTGTCCGGGTCTTCCAGGCGCAACGCCAGACGCGCGAAATCGGCGCTGGTCGCGGTGAACGTGACATCGGCACGGGAACGGCGTTCGGCGCGGAAACCCTCGGCATGCAGCGTGAAAAAAAACTGCAGGCCGATATCGCTCACCTGGACGCAGAAGTGGCGGCCATGAACATGCGACCAATCCAGTTCGCGCAGCGACGGCCATGCGGCCAGATTGGCGGCGAAGGCAAAAGCGCGCGAGGTGGGTGGCGTAAACGGCCAGGCCGGAATGGTGACGGTAAGCCTTGAAAGGACACGCGGCAGGGTGGGTAAATGCAGCGTCGGCAACGTCATGCGGGTTCTCCTTCGGTGACGGGGGTGTTGACTGGGTGAAAGGCCATGCCGGCTTCGCCCAGCCAGTAGCCGTCACACGGCGCAGCGGGCATAAAGCGATCTAGTTGGGCGGGGGCCTGTGCCGGTTTGATGTCGCCAACCGCGAGGGCGCGGAAGATCTCGACCACACGGTGCATGTTGCGCGCCTGCGGCGACAGTCGCAGCACGTCGATGCCGGCAGCGGCGAATTCGTCGAACCGATGCGCCAGGCTCATAACCTTGGCCGACTGGGTCTGGATGCCATTGATGGCGAGAAAGTCTTCGCCTTCGCGCGAAGTCAGCACCAGCCCGTCGGGATGATCGAGGCAGCGGAACTGGCAGTCATCCTTCTGCAGGTTGTAATGCCGCGCGGTGAAACAGCGCGCCGAGAACGCCAGCGGCAGCCGGCCGTAGCCGAACAGTTCGGTTTCAATCCAGGTCGCGCTGTTGGGTAAAGGCTGCAATGCCGCCAGCATGTCCTTGATCATCTCGCGCGGCATTTCCACTGGAGGCACCCAGCGCGTTGCCCCCATTTCGGCCAGCATCGCCAGCGTGTCCGGGTTATAGGCATTCAGCGTCGGTCCGGCGACGAAGGTTAGTCTGGCTTCCGCCAGTAAACGCACCGCGCCCCATTCGTTGGCTTCGACCTTGAATCTTCCATCGGTGATCAATTTGCGAAGCGCCTTCAGGTCGGATTCCGATTCGATCAGTGTCTGGCTGGACAACACGACTTCCTTGCCGGCGGCGCTGAGTTTTTCCGCCAGTTCCAAATAGTCCGGCAGACGCAGCAGATGCCGCCGCGAACACACGGTTTCGCCCAGATAGACGATGTCCAGCGGCCATTTGGCGGCTTGTTCGTAGAAGGCGAGAGTGTCCTCGCGTGACCAGTAGTAGAGGAGGGGGCCAAGGGAGAGTTTCATACGCTTCACTTCCATGGCCGGTAATACGCGCCGAGCGTGTTCATGCTGCCTTCCGACACCTTGGCCAGCGCCGCCTGCCAGGCCGGTTGTGTTTTGAAGGTTTCCCGATTCTTCTTCACCGCATCGATCGCGGCGCGCCAGACCTGGGTGACCTGCGCGACATAAGCCGGGCTACGCTGGCGGCCTTCAATCTTGATGGCTGCGATACCCAGCCGCGCCATTTCCGGCAGCATGTCCATCGAATTCAAACTGGTTGGCTCTTCCAGTGCGTAATAGGTTTCGCCCTGAACTTCGAAACGGCCTTTGCACAGCGTCGGATAGCCGGCTTTTTCGTTATTTGCGTAGCGGTCGATCAGCACACCGTTGAGGCGGGTTTCCATGCCTTTTGGAGTTAGTTCCCAGCGCACCGCGTGGCCAGGTGAGCAGGCGCCGAAGGTATTTGGCGAATCGCCACAGGCGTAGGACGACAGCAGGCAGCGGCCTTCGACCATGACGCACAAACCACCAAATCCGAACAGTTCGATTTCAACTTCGGTGTTGTCGATGACGTTTTCCACTTGCGCCAGTGACAACACGCGCGGCAACACAGCGCGTTGAATGCCGAAGCGCTCGCGATAAAAATTGACGGCTTCATAACTGGTGGCGGAACCCTGCACCGACAGATGCAGGCGCAGTTGCGGATGGGTCTTGCGGGCATAGTCCATCAGGCCGGGGTCGGCCAGGATGATCGCGTCGACGCCGAGACTGGCGGCGGTATCCACCGCCTTGTGCCAGCGGGACAAGGTGGCCGGCTGCGGGTAGGTATTCAGCGCCATCAACACTTTGCGACGTTTGCCCTGGGCGTAGCGAATGCCTTCCACGAGCGATTTCTCGTCGAAGTTCAGGCCGGAAAAATTGCGCGCGTTGGTGTTGTCCTTCAGGCCGAGATAGACGCCATCGGCGCCGTTGTCGACCGCGGTTTTCAGCGCCGGCAGGCTGCCGGCGGGGCATATCAGTTCAAGCAGAGCGGGATTCGACATGTCTTCAAGCAGATGTATTGCAGGAGCTAAACATACCTTCTTGTCTTTTATTGTGCCGAAAAACAAAGGCTGCTGACTATCACCACCAACGATCTGCTTCGCCTTGCCGCAGCCAATATGGCCGTCCGGCTTGCACCGGACGGCCGACCTGGAGTATCAGGCCTGGACGATGAAATCGATCATGACGCCTTCTTCGCTTTGATCAAGATATTTGATCTCGATCTTTTCGCCATAACGGGCCTGCATCTGCTGCAGCAGCGGAATCGGGTTGTGATCGTTGACGAAGCGCATGCGCTCGCCGGCTTGCAGCGAATCGAGCGCGCCGAAGATCGCGGCGTGGCGAAACCGCTTGGCAATGCCGCGCGCGTCGAAGCCGTAGATGCTGTCGGCCCGGTTATGGTTGTGGACTATGGGTTGGACCGGGATATTGATGTTCATGCTGGAAACTCTCAGTTGATTGGGGTGGGTGAATACTTGACTAATGAACTTGGGATTGCCTTGACTATTGTCAGTGCTCGCCCTTGGTCTTGCGCACGCCGGCAACGCGGTTGCCCTGTTTTTGTGGGCCGCCCATCGGGAAGATGTCGTGCAGATAGCGGCTGTTGCCTTTCTCCGGACCCCATATTTCGCGGAAATGCATGACCATGTCGCGCACCTGTGCCTGCACGCTGTGCTCCTCGTAATAAGCGCGGATGAAGTGGATGACCTGCCAGTGTTCATCGGTCAGCGTCAGGCCTTCCTTCTCGGCCTGGGCGCGCGCGAAACCTTCGCTCCAGGCATCCATGTCGAGGATGTAGCCTTCCGGATCGGTCAGCACTTCCTGGCCATCCACCAGCAGCTTGCAGGTGTAGATGGAGTAGGGACTGGTGCTGTCGATGGCATCTTTCCGATAGTTGATCTTGGGCATGTGGGATGTGGATGACATGCTGGACTCCGTCTTCAACATTGACTCTGCTCCATAAAAAGACCGCCGCGCAGCTCCCGCACTTGAGCAGGCACATGGGGAAACAGGGCGGGATGCATGATGATCGCGGCGGTGTAAAACGGGTTTGACAAAAGTCATTCGGACTTCAGTTCGTCCCGGGTTCAGGCGGTCCGTTTTGCGCGCACGATCTGATAGGCGCGGAACAGGTAGCCGACCGGCGCGCTCCAGATATGTACCAGACGGGTGAATGGGAAGAACAGGAACACCGACAGGCCGAAGAAGATGTGCAGCTTGTAGACGGTGTCGATGCCGCGCAGCAGTTCCGGATTCGGCTGCAGGATGATGACGCTCTGCACCCATTCGGCCAGGCGCAGCATCACCGACGCATCGCCATGTTCGGCGTGGCCGATCGACCAGAAGATGGTGGAGAAGCCGACCAGTGCGGTCATGATCAACCAGCCCAGGATGTTGATGTCCATCCAGCGGCTGGCGGCGCGGACACGCGGGTTGAACAGCCGGCGCAGCCAGAGGATGAGACCGCCGAAGATGGTCATCAGTCCGAACACGCCGCCGGCGAAGATGGCGATACCCTGGTGCGCCATGTCCGAAATGCCCAGCGCCAGGAACACCGAATGCGGCATCACCAAGCCGACCAGATGACCGAAAAAGATGCCGAGGATGCCGATGTGGAAGACGTTGCTGGCGAAGCGCATGTATTGCTTGGATAGCAGCTGGCTGGAATCGCTTTTCCAGGTGTATTGCTCGTTGTCGAAACGGATCCAGCTACCCAGAATGAAGGTGGCCAGGCAAAGGTAGGGATAAACCCCGAAAACGATTTGATGCAGATCCATGAGTTGCTCCTTATGGGTTAGCCGTAGGGTGCGCCGTGCGCACCATTTCCAGACGGGCGGTGCGCACGGCGCACCCTACAAAATCGGCCATTTTCACGCTGCCGCCCGAACCAGCAGGCTGCGTTGTTCGACCAGGCGAATCAGCGGCGCGTAGGGGCTGCCCGCTTCTTCCAGGTTTTTCGCCAGTACGTTCAGCACCTTGGCCCACTGCGACAGGAACATGTGCGCTTCCTCTTCTTCCAGCAGCGCGGCGAATTCCAGGATCAGCGGCAGGTAATCCGGCAGTTCGTTGGATTTGCCGTCATCGACAAGCTCGTCATTAGCCGCTTTGGTGGCATCGGCGGTGCGCATTTCCAGGCCGTATTGCTTGTAGAACTCGGTCAGGTCGATCAACGCCGGGCCGCGATTCTTGTCGTCGCCGAACAGGTGATGCGTCAGATGCAGCGCATGTTCCGGCGTCAGGTCGAAGGTTTGAACGTAGGCGGCCTGGGCTTCGGTCGCGTCGAGACCACTCAGATGGTTGAGAAAACGGTCCAGCACCAGCCATTCGGCGGCTTCGAAGCTGCGGCCGGAGCCGTGATTGATTTCTTCGCGCAGTTCAGGAATTGCAGCGATCAGTTCCGCGTCCGGGTAGTCGAGCAATTTGGAAATCAGTTTGTAGAACATGGGGTTCTCCTGGGGTTTGTTCTCCCCCCCTCTCGCGAGGGAGGGCAGAGCGTTAGCGTTCGTCCGCCGCCGGCGCCGGGTCACGGGGTTCCACCGTCTCTTTGCGCCGTTCCGGGAACAGCGAGTTGGGCGAAATGCCGGGCGAGGAATCGTTGCCGAAGCTGAAACCGTTCTGGCCCTGATGGCCGTAGAAGTCTTCCAGCGTGACTTCCTGATGCCCGGTGGGAATGACGAAACGGTCCTCGTAGTTGGCGATGGCCAGATAGCGGTACATCTCCAGCGCCATCTCCACGCTCATGCCGATTTCATCCAGCGCGCGCGTGTCGGCCTTGCCTTCGACGTGGATCGAACGCTGGTAGGCGCGCATCGCGATCATGCGTTTCAGCGCGGAAACGATGGGCGCTTCCTTGCCGGCAGTGAGCAGGTTGGCCAGGTATTTCACCGGCAGGCGCAGGTTTTCCACCGGCGGAATCACGCTGCCCGGATCGGACGACAGCGCGCCCTGGTCGATGTGCGACTGCACCGGCGACAGCGGCGGCACGTACCAGACCATCGGTAGCGTGCGGAACTCCGGGTGCATCGGGAAGGCGATCTTCCATTCCACCGCCATCTTGTAAATTGGCGACTTGCGTGCGGCTTCCATCCAGTCTTCCGGAATGCCGTCGATGCGCGCCTGCTTGATCACTTCCGGATCGTTCGGGTCGAGGAAGATGTCGAGCTGGGCCTGATACAAATCCTGCTCGTTCGGCACCGAGGCGAGCGCCTCGATCTTGTCGGCGTCGTACAGCATGATGCCGTTGTAGCGGATGCGGCCGACGCAGGATTCCGAACACACCGTCGGCATGCCGGATTCCACTCGCGGATAGCAGCCGATGCATTTCTCTGCCTTGCCTGATTCCCAGTTGTAGAACACCTTCTTGTATGGGCAGGACGAAATGCACATGCGCCAGCCCCGGCACTTGTCCTGGTCGACCAGCACGATGCCGTCTTCCTCGCGCTTGTACAGCGAGCCGGACGGGCACGACGCCACGCAGGCCGGGTTGATGCAGTGGTTGCAGATGCGCGGCAGATACATGTGGAAAGTGTTCTCGAACTGCTTGTAGATCGACTTTTCCAGGTTGTGCATGTTCCGGTCTTTCGACCGTTTCTCGAACTCGCCGGCCAGGTCGTCTTCCCAGTTCGGACCCCAGGTGATCTTTTCCATCTTCTCGCCGGTGATCTGCGACACCGGGCGCGCGGTCGGGCAGGCTTCTGACAGCTTGGCGTTCTGCAAATGCGCGTAATCGAAGGTGAACGGCTCGTAGTAATCGTCGATTTCCGGCATATCCGGATTGGCGAAGATGTTCAGCAACCGGTCCAGCTTGGAGCCGGATTTCAGTTGCAGCTTGCCGCCTTTCAGTTCCCAGCCGCCGCGCCAGATTTCCTGGTTTTCCCACTGCTTCGGATAGCCGATGCCGGGCTTCGATTCGACATTGTTGAACCAGGCGTACTCGACGCCCTTGCGGTTGGTCCAGACGTTCTTGCAGGTCACCGAACAGGTATGGCAACCGATGCACTTGTCCAGGTTGAAGACGAAGGCGAATTG
>CAMDHJ010000167.1 GCA_945897865.1 Tepidiphilus sp. J10 | reverse complement strand
CCGTGAGCGAGGCCGTGGTTCAGGCATGCGCCGGCCAGATCAAACTCGGAAAATCGATGGTTGTCAGCGTCAAAGGGCATCGAGAACCTGTTCAAGTTCATGAAGTGCTTGCTATTGAAAGGGGTTGACCATGAAAGCCTTACAAATCGTTTCCATCTTTGCCTTGGCGTCACTGGGGTTCGCCGCACAGGCATCTGAAGTGCTACTGACCATGGTTAAAGGGCCGGATTGTCAGCTCAAGACAGACCATGCTGTTTCCAACCTGATGCCTTTCATGAAAGTACATGCTGGTGATCGCCTTGCGCTGGGGCCAGGTTGTACTGCTCAACTGCTTTACACCGGCACGGGGCGGCAGGAGACATGGAGTGGTGCCGTAAGCTTGACGATCGGCGAGCAACAATCGCAATCGAATGGTACGGCTGCCCCGGTGGTGAAAGCATTGCCAACGGCTGCATTGAAGCGTCTTGCCAAGGCGCCGGGGGTGTTGACGGATATCCGCAGCCGAACGGGTATGGTCATGGTGCGTTCCGGTGGGCTACTCGACAAGCTGCGCGAAACTGAAGCCATTTATGAAGAAATGCGATGCGCTGCCACGTCAGATGACATCACTCCAGAGCTATATTTAATGAGCGCATTGTACGAACTCAAGCTGTTCCGCGATGTAGAGGAGATTGTCGCTGAAATCGTTGCCCGACAGCCGGATAATTCCGAGGCGAAGTCAATTCTGGAAAATATCCGTAAGGCAATGGAGTAAACGGCTGGTTTCAGTTCTTTCTGAGAAACGATCAAATCTGTTAACCCGGATATTTCATCAATGCTCGCGCGCACTCACTGGTCACTTGACCTTGCTGGAATGCAAGGCTCAATCGGGCGTATGAATAACTACACAGTTATTTCGTGTAATTCAAATTACCAAAAATTGACCGGCGCGGTTATGGACTTGCCCGCTATCTATCAGGGCATCACGCTATTTTATGAAATATCCGGGTTAGATTTGTGCAATTTTTCCTTTGATATGGAGTAATAAAATGTCCAAAACGTATCCAAAATTATTTATTCTTTCTTCTTTTTTATTGACAGCCAATGTCAACGCTAGTTGTGAATCAATACATGATCACGGCGATATTATTTGTAGTGGCAATGCATCGACAGTGTCGCCAGGCGGTGCATTGCCCATTGCCTTGCAGAATGATTTTTCTACGGCGCTTGAAGCAAGTGTTCCCGTTGACTCGCTGGAAGATATGACGCCCTCTTCCGGTGCTTCAACTAATCAGACTGCTGTGGGGTTGGAATGTAGTTGGTCCAAGGATAAAACCAACGGCGATACGAATGTATGTACAGTCCCACTCTCTTATACGATTCATAATGAAATTGACCCCCGTCGGCGGTTGACAATAAAGATGCCGATAACCTGGGTTGATTCCGATAATCCGGCTATGCCCGGAAAAACTCACCACGTCGGGCTTGGTGTTTCCTATACGTACCCTTTGGCCGCTCGTTGGTTTGTCACCCCAAGCCTGAATTACACCTATGCGGCAATGGGCGATTTTCCGGTTAAATCGGATTTGGTCTCATCCTCACTGACCAGCACCTACTTTTTTAAAGATGGGGGATTTGATTTTGGCCTGGGCAACATGATTGGTTATGCACGGACAGTGAATGAAAGTGCGAACTCAGGTTTGCTCCCCCCACCTAAAATGCATTACAACACTCTTCGCAATGGCATGATGGCTTCTAAACCGGGCGTACTTTTCGGAAATAAGGTCTATTGGGAAGGGGCTGTTGTTCATACCATTTTCTCAGGTACGCAAACATATACCGATAGCCAGTTGGAAATCAGCCTGACGGTTGGCAATAAGCGAAGTTACAAAGTGACCGCGGGCGGGTATCGTCTTGGTTTGACGTTGTTTGATGCAGGCCAGGCACATGGCGGAAAAGTGGCATTTGGCTACTGGTTCTGAATCAATCTGGCATCCAGGCACTAGCAGCCTGTTGGACTTTGGTCGTCGATAGCGAAAATCGACCGCGCCGGCCCCTTATTTGCCAGCTTCTTGCCCCATGGAACAACCACGCGGCGGCGAATCCGACAAAAAACGAGCTCGGTGGGGTCGATTTTCGCTATCGACGACCAAAGTCCAACAGGCTGCTAGCGGGGGGCGCCAGCCATCGCGCCAACTATCCTTTCAAATTGCCATTTCTCCTGCTGGTGCCTGACTTTATGTCAGACTCCTGGCATGGGTTCGCTGGTTTGAGCGTATTTTTTCCTGTTGTTCGTTCGTGAGTGATTTGGGCGATGAAGATAACTCCTCAACAGTTGGCTCAGGAAGTCGAGACACTTTTCAGTTTGCCGGATATCGCAATCCGACTGAATGCATTGATTGATCAGCCGGATACCTCCGTCCAAGATCTGGTCAAGGTGGTTCAGCTTGATGCCGGAATTGCAGCTACCGTGTTGCGCTTGGCCAACAGCGCCTGGTATGGCCTGCCTTCCAAGGTCGATACCATCTCGCGTGCCATTACGTTGATCGGACAGCGAGCGCTGCGTGATCTGGTGCTGTCAAGCTCGGTGATCCGGACATTCAAGGGCATTTCCGCCGAATTCGTCGATATGCGCGATTTCTGGGACAACAGTGTGACGTGCGGTGTGGTGACCAGAAATCTGGCGCAAAAAGTCGGCATGCGGGAGTCAGAACGCATGTTTCTTGCCGGATTGCTGCACAAGGTCGGACGCTTGGTGTTTTATGCCAGCCGGCCTGTTCAATATCGTCAGGTTCTGCTCGATCGACAGCGGGGTGAGGCCGCGATCATCGAGGCGGAAAGGGCCGTTTTCGGCTTCGATTATGCGCAACTGGGTGCGGCGCTGCTGCGCGCCTGGCGGGTGCCCTCGGCGCTGGATGAAGTCGTCGAATTCCAACTGGATCCGCTGCATGCGCCAAATCAGGCCAAAGAGGCGGCCATTGTGCATATGTCCGCCGACATCGCTTTCCACATGGCCCCGGATGTCAAGGCCCGTTTTCAGTTGGGTGAATACAACCTGACGTTTCTCGAAAGCGCCTGGGATACGCTCAATCTGGAGCGGGCAGTGTTGGCTGAAATCATGCAAACCTCGCTGATCCAGTCATTCGAGTTGTTGGAAATCATCAACCCTTCCACGGCCGGCAGAGGTTGATCTGGCTGCTTCAGATTTTGGCAGTGTCTGGTTTGCCGGAATGCACGCTGGCCATGATTTCGACGAACCGTCGTGCCTGCGGTGACATGAAGCGTCCGCGCCGCAATACCAAACCATAACTGCGTTGCGGAAAGTATTTGGTCAGTGGGATGCTGACCAGCTTTTCCGTGCCGGTCATGCAGATGTCGGTGACGATGGAAATGCCCATGCCAAGTTCGACGTACTTCTTGATCACTTCCCAGCCACCGGCTTCAAGGGTCACGGTAAAAGTCAGATTGTTCTGCTGGAACACATATTTGACGATACGCCAGGTAGATAGATGCGACGGCGGCAGGATGAGGCCGTAGTGGCTGACATCTTCCAGCGTGACTTCCTCGCCGGAGGCGGCTTTTTCTGCCAGCGGATGGTCCAGCGGCGTGATCAGCATCGGGTCGTAGTTCACTACCGGTTTGTATTCGATGTCTTCCGGTACTTCCAGCATCGAGCCGACGGCGAAGTCGATCTCGTCCGAGCGCAACATTTTCAATCCGTCGCGGCCGGTGACGTTCAGAATCTTTAGCTGCACTTTGGGGTAAGAAGCAACGAATCGTCGCACAGGTTCCGGCATGATGTAGAGGATGGTTGATTCACCGGCACCAATTTTGAGTTCACCTGATTCCATCTTGCCGAAATGGGCGGAAAAGTTTTCCTGCAACTTGTCGATACCATCGACCAGCGGTTCGGCGAGTTGAAACAGCACTTCGCCTTCCGGAGTCAGTTTCAAGTGGGGACCGCGTCGTTCGAACAGTACGACTTCCATTTCGCGTTCCAGAGCCTGGATTTGCAGCGAAACCGAAGGTTGCGACAGGAACAGTTTTTCCGCTGCCTTTGATATGCTGCCGCAGCGGATGACCTGATAGAACGCACGTAATTGCTTGAGCCGGTTGTTCTTGTAGTAAAGCTGCGAATCTGAGGGCATGAGGATGTTTCCTGAGCGGGATTGGTGCATTGCATCATTAATATGCTCAATGTTCAAGATTGAGATTATTGGTTGTTCGAGGGGCTGTCATCGTCAGGCGCTGCATTAAACTGTGCACCGCAGCAATTTCGGATTTAACGGTCCTTTGAATCTCCTCTAGAATTCATGGATCAAGGAGTACGTATGGAGATGCTTTCAGGCGTGGCGATGGCGGGGATCTTTATGGCGATCCTGGGTGGCGCATTGGCCTGGATGTTGGCGCTGGCGAACAAGCGGCTTTACGTTTATGAAGACCCGCGTATCAGCGAGGTCGAAGAGATGTTGCCGAAGTCCAATTGCGGCGCCTGCGGCACTGCCGGTTGTCGTAACTTCGCCGAAAAGGCGGTGGCCGGCGAGATCAATCCAGCCAAATGCAGCGTCAATTCACCCGATCAGAATGCCTTCATTGCCAGCTTTCTCGGCGTTGCGATGGGCGAGGTCGAAAAGCAGGTGGCGCGTCTGGCTTGTGCCGGCGGCAGCCATGTTGCCTGGCAGCGCGCCGAATATCAGGGCCTGGGCACCTGCCGCGCGGCGGCTACCGTGGCTGGTGGTGGCAAGGCCTGCGCCTGGGGCTGTCTCGGCCTGGGCGATTGTGAAGTGGTGTGCGAGTTCGACGCCATCAGCATGAGCCAGCATGGTTTGCCGGTAGTGGATACCGATTTGTGCACGGCCTGCGGCGATTGCGTCGATGTCTGTCCCAAGGACTTGTTCTCTCTGCATCCGGTCAGCCACAAGCTCTGGGTCGCTTGCAAAAGCCACGCCGAAGGCGATGTTGCCGAGGCGCAGTGTCAGGTCGCCTGCACTGCCTGTGGCAAGTGCGTCATGGATGCCAAGCCGGGTTTGATACGCCTCGACAATAATCTGGCGACCATCGACTACAGCCGAAACGCCCAGGCGTCGATGGATGCGATCCAACGTTGCCCGACCGGGGCGATCGTCTGGCTGAATGATGGCCAGGGCATCAAAGGCCGCGAGGCCAAAAAGATTTTCCGCATCAAGGCGCTGCCCGTCAGCGCCAATGTTGTTTAAAAAGGTAACTCAGACATGATCAAGAATCCCCTTTCCAAGTTGCTTGGCAGCATGCATTTGATCGAGCCCGCCGCGGCGGGTAAATCAGCTTCCGAAGCCAAGGCAGTCAAATATCCCGGCGTGCGTGATGCCATCGATGGCAACACTGCGGTGATTCTGGTCGAGCGTGAGGCTTCCGATGCCGCTGGCGCCTACCCGATCACGCCGTCCACCCAGATGGGCGAATACTGGGCCGAGGCCACTGCCGCCGGCCATGTCAACATTTCTGGGCGGCCGTTGATCTTCATCGAGCCGGAATCCGAACACGCCGCCGCCGGCGTTACCGCCGGCATGTCGATGACCGGTCTGCGCGCGGTCAATTTCTCCTCCTCGCAGGGCGTCGCGTTCATGCACGAATCGCTCTACGGCGCGGTTGGCAAGCGCTTGCCCTATGTGCTTAACATGGGCTGCCGGGCGATCACCAAGGCGACTTTGAACGTGCATGCCGGACATGACGATTACCACTGCGTCGACGACACCGGTTTCATTCAGGTGATGGCCAAGAGCGCGCAGGAAGCCGCTGACCTCAACCTGATCGCGCGCAAGACCGCCGAATTGTCACTGACGCCCGCCATCGCAGGCATGGACGGTTTCCTCACCACCCACTTGATCGAGCCGGTTCTGGTGCCGGAAAAAGCCCTGGTGGAAGAGTTTCTCGGCCATCCGAATGACCTGATCGATACGCCAACGCCGGCGCAAGCCCTGATCTATGGTCCCAAGCGCCAACGTGTGCCGGCGTTGTGGGATGTCGATTCGCCAATGGTCTCCGGCGCAGTCACCAATCAGGACGCGCACATGCAGGCGACGGCGGCGCAGCGGCCCTATTTCTTCGACCACATCCCGGCGCTGATGGATCAGTGTATGGCCGAATACGCCGAACTCACCGGACGCAAATACAGCCGGGTCGATGCCTATCGCTGTGAAGATGCCGATTACCTGATTCTCGGCATGGGCTCGATGACGGTCCAGGCCGAAGCCGTTGCCGACTGGCTGCGCGAAGAGCGCAAATTGAAAGTCGGCGTGGTCAACCTGACCTGCTTCCGGCCTTTCCCGGGCGAATTGCTCGGCCATGTTTTGAAAGGCAAGAAAGGGGTAGCGGTGCTCGAGCGCACCGACCAACCGATGTCGGAAGACCTGCCGTTGATGCGCGAAGTGCGCGCTACGGTGAGCAAGTGTCTGGAGAACGGCAGTGCAGCCGGCGCCTATCCGGCCTATGCCGCCTACAGCAAGCTCAGCGACATGCCGCGCCTGTATTCCGGCTGCTACGGCTTGGGTTCGCGCGACTTGCAACCGGAAGGCTTGATCGCGGCGGTCGAGAACATGACCGACAAGGGCACGCATCAGAAATTCTTTTATCTGTCGATCGACTTCGTGCGCGACCAGGCGGCCAACCCGAAGCAGGAAATCCATCAGCAGGACATCCTCGCCGCCTATCCGCAGGTCAAGCAGCTCGCGCTCAAGGGCTCGGTCAATCCCAACCTGATGCCGAAGGGCGGCATTGCCGTGCGGATGCACTCGGTGGGCGGCTGGGGCGCGGTCACCACCGGCAAGAACCTGGCGATGACACTGTTCGAACTGCTCGGCTGGGACATCAAGGCGAATCCGAAATACGGCTCCGAGAAGAAGGGACAACCGACGACGTATTACCTCTCCGCCGCGCCCGACCCAATTCGGGTCAACTGCGAGTATTCCCAGGTCGATGTCGTGCTGTCGCCTGACCCGCAAGTGTTCCTGCACACCAACGCGGTGGCCGGCCTGGTCAAGGGCGGTGTGTTCATCATCCAGAGCAACCTGCCGGATGCCGCCGCGCTGTGGGCCACCTTCCCGCTGCATATCCAGAAGTATCTGGTCGACAATGAAATCAAGGTGTTCTACCTCGATGCCTTCAGTATCGCGCGCGAAGAATCTTCCAACCCGGAACTGCAATTGCGCATGCAGGGCAATGCCTTCCAGGGCGCGTTCTTCCATGGTTCAGACATCCAGCAGCGCGCGGGTCTGAGCGAAGAGCTTCTGTTCAAGGCGATTGAAAACCAGCTCAACGACAAGTTTGGCAAGAAGGGCAAGCGTGTGGTTGACGACAACCTGCGCGTGGTGAAACGCGGCTACACCGAAATCAATGAAATACCGGCCGCTGTGAAGCAGGTTGGTACGCGCCAGTCTGCCGCCTTCAGCCTGACCCCGACGCTACCGATCATGCTCAAGCGCATCCCGGAGAACCAGGGCAAGTTGGCCAAGGCGGCCGATCCGCACCGGTTCTGGGAACAGACCGGCAATTTCTATGTTTCCGGCAAGGGTTCCGACAACCTCGCCGATCCCTTCATGGGCATGGCGGTGTTCCCGGCGGTGACCGGGATTTATCGCGACATGACCCAGATTCGTTTCGAGCATCCGGTGTGGGTGGCGGAAAACTGTACCGCCTGCGGCAATTGCTACACGCATTGCCCGGATTCGGCTATTCCCGGCCTGGTCTCGACGGTAAGCGATGTGCTCAACGCGGCGATCACCAATATCGAGATGAGCGGCCGCATCACCCGCTATCTGCGCAAGGGTTCGCGCAGTATCGAGAAGAAGCTGCGCGGTGCGCTGGAAAAGGATGGGCTCGACGTGCGCGCGCTGCTGCATCAGGCGATCGAAGACGCCATGCATGAAGATCCGAACCAGGGCAATGCGGCGATGGAAGAGGAATTCCATCTGCTGGAAAAGGAAGTGGGCGCGTTCCAGTTCGCCACGACCAAACCCTATTGGACCAACAAGGAAAAGAAGAACAAGGGCAGCGGCGGTCTCTTCTCGATTACCGTCAACCCCTATGCCTGCAAGGGCTGCGCGCTGTGCGTCGAAGTTTGTGAGGATGACGCCCTGAAGATGGTGACCCAGACCGCTGACAGCGTCAGCCAGTTGCGCCAGGATTGGAGCTTCTGGCTCGATCTGCCGACCACGCCGAAGGAGTACAGCCGGATCGACAATCTCGATGAAAAAATCGGTGCCCTGGAAACCCTGCTGCTCGACAAGCTGAACTACAGCTCGATGACTAGCGGCGACGGCGCCTGCCTCGG
>CAMDHJ010000166.1 GCA_945897865.1 Tepidiphilus sp. J10 | reverse complement strand
CCGTAGAGCGCGTTGCTGACTTGCTCGAAAACCGTGGGGTCGATCTTGGGCGGCAGCAGCGGCTGGCTGGTGCTGACCACGCGCACTTTTTCCAGCCACTCGCGGTCGAGCTGGCCGGTGGCCTTGCTCTCCAGATCGCTGTGCGCCTGAGCAAAAAAGCTATCCATGGATTTCATCAACCTGGCGGGCAGCAGGCTGCGCAGTTGTTGCTCGGCCAGCATGAGCAGCAAGGATTCCTGCGTGCTTAGGCTGGGCAACATCAAGCCTTTGGAGCGTTCCTTCCAGGAGTATCGGAATGGCTTGGTGTCCTCATTGCGGTCGATGTCCTCGTAGAACTCGGAAAGCGTTTCCAGTTGGCGCTGGATGGTGCGCATGTCACGCTCAAAACCAGCCTCAGCCAGTTGTTGATGCAGTTCCGATGCGGTGACGGTGCGGCCTTTGGGGATGCGGCGTAGCAGCTCATGAGAAATCTGGAGTGCTTCGAGGGAATCAGGACGTTTGGACATGGTCAGAGCCTCATTTCCGTGCGGCCGGCAAACACTTGCCACAGGCGCACCATCGCGTAGGTGTCGAGCTGGCAGTAGGCCAGAAGTTGTTGTTCGATTTCCGCTTTGCGTTCGGCGCTGCTATCTGGATGGATGGCTTCGAGAAAGGCTTCCATCGCCATGCCGCCATCCTGCACCCCCTCGAGCGCGTCATAGCGCAGTTCTGGCACTGCGGCGGGCAACACCTTTTTGATGCTCCAACTTCCATGTTGGCTGGGGTGGTAGTAACGCGCTTGGGCGATGGGCAGCAGATCGACGACGCGGGCATTGATGGCGAGCAAGGGTTCGCTTAATTCCGGGTAACGCGCGGCCAGTTCGCGGATGCGCGCGGTCTCGAATCCGGCGTTGTAGACATACACCGGGCCTTGCTCGCCGCAGGCGGCGATCAGTGCATGCGCGAAGGGTTCGGACGGATCGTTGCCGGAGAGATCGAGAAAGCCAGTGTGTTTAAGCTGGCCGTCTTCGTTCAGCGTATGCAAGCTGAACTGGAACGTGATCATTTGATATGGCCGAGTGCCTTTCCAGATTGGCACGGCAAACTGGATGGTCTCGAAGTCGAGGAAATAGGCCGGCAGACTGTGCGCGGCCAAATCCGCTGCGGCGCCTGCGGCATCGAAGTACACGGTGTTGGCCAGGGTGTGTTGTTTGACCCGTTGTTGCATGACGTTGAGCAGGTCGTCGGGCACATCGCTGAGATCGTCCACGCCCTGCGCGGCAAGGTTCTGGATCTTGGTGGCAGATATGCGGGGCAACCAGTAAACCGGGTATTCCGGCTTCGGTTCGTCGCGGTTGCAATAGTCGTAAAAGCCGCATTCATACGGTTTGTCGCAATGGATACCGGTTGCCATGACCGGTTCGTCAGTTTCGGCGACGATGCTTTGCGCCTGGGCAATCCAGCCCTGGACTTCTTCGGTGCGGGCGAACGCTTCCGCCGTGAGGTCGTTTTCTTTCAGCAACCCCCGGTAGTCTTCATCGCCCGGATAAACCCACGAACTATCAATGTGCGCCAGGGCGATGGATTCCAGCGCCACGCCAGCGGATTGGGCGATGAAGGCTTGCACCGCCACGTCATCGCGGTGGTAGTCCTTAACTTTGGTGGCCGATTTGACTTCCACCATGCGCCAGACCTGCTGGCCGTCTTTTTGAGCGGGCAGCATGACATCGGAAAAGGCCAGCGCGCCGCCGGCGGAGAAGCCCGCCTCAAAGATGGGCTGCGTCGATTGAAGTAGCGCCTTGCTGCGTGCAAACGCCTGCTCGAATCCTTCGTTCTGCACGTCGATCAGCGCGCCCAGTCCTTCGGGATCATAGATTTTCTGGGCGATGTCGCCGACCTGGTAACCGATCTGGAAACTCGCCTCAGTCGCGGCGGAGTCCTCACGCAAGTCCGGGCGATGCACTTCCAGCCACAAGCGTTTGGGGCACTGGCGCAATGCCATGAGTTTGGATTTTGAGAATGTGCGCATGCTGTTTTCCAGGTGGTTCTGACGCTGAGGCAGGTCAGAGAATCGGGGGAGACGGGGCCATTATCAGCAAACGTGCGTCAAATTGCGTCGCACGATTTTTCGGTTCGGAGCCAGGCTGTTTATTCCCACGACGCATTCCGTCGCACCCATCCGGACACTGCACGAATCGTCATGAAACCTGGAAATCGAGACCACTGTGGAATGCATTGATGTCTATTTCTCCCCGAAGCAGCTTTCCAATCCGGATAGCGCGTCGCCCAGTCCGCGCAAACCGGAATTCGTGGTGGCCGACTGGATCGAGCAAGGTTTCCCGATTCGGGTCATTGAACCCGTGCCGGCAAGCCGCGAGCAGATTGCCCTTGCGCATGAACGCAGCTACGTCAATGGCGTGCTGGATTGCGTGTTGCCGAATGGTTTTCGTGGCTATCAAAAGGAGGTGGCCGATTCCCTGCCGTGGACTTCCGGATCATTCCTGTCGGCCGCCCGTTGTGCTTTGGACAACGGCCTGGTCGCCTGCTCGCCAACCTCCGGGTTCCATCATGCCGGGCCGGATTCGGGCTATGGCTACTGCACGTTCAATGGATTGATGGTGGCCGCGCTGGTATTGAAGGCAGAAGGCAAAGCCAGCCGCGTCGGCATTCTGGACTGCGACGAACACTACGGCGATGGCACCGCCGAAATCATCAACAAACAGGGCATCGACTGGATACGCCACATCTCAGAAGAGTACGCAGGCGCAGCCGCTGCCCAGCGATTTATCGACACCTTGCCGGCGGTCTTGCGCGTCTTTGCGGGTTACGACTTGCTGATTTATCAGGCCGGCGCCGATCCGCATATCCATGACCCGCTCGGCGGGTTTCTGACCACCGATGAACTGGCCGAGCGTGACCGCATCGTTTTTTCGGTGGCGAAGGAAATCGGCATTCCAGTGGTCTGGAATCTGGCCGGCGGCTATCAGCAACCGCTGGCGCGGGTTCTTGAAATTCACCGCAATACGATGGCGGCCTGTGTTGCGACTTTTGTGAGTTGAAGACCGCTGTTCTATGTTCCATAGCAAACCACAAGGACACATCATGCGACGTCGCAACTTTCTGAAAACGTTGGCTGGTGCTGCCTTTATTTTTGGGCAAGACGCACAGGCCCAGATCAAGAGCGCCATCAAGGAGTTTGCCTACTTATCAATGAACGCTGTTCCGGTTATCGGAATCGCTTACGTCGACAAATATCTGGGGGATTTGGTGACGATACCTCTGGGACAAAATGCCGGTGTGCGTTCCGACGAGTTCCAGTCCGTCTTGCGGCAATACGAGCAATGGAGCGATCCGGTTTCACACCAGCCATGGTCTGAACAGACTTGGGAATCACTGATGGAAAAAGCGCTCATCCTGTTCATCATGGCGGAATCGTTTCATCCGTCCATCCAGCATGTCTTGCAACAGGCAAATCGGTTCAACGTGACTTCCGTAGTGGCAACGCATGTCCCTGAAATCTTTCCTGCTGACATCTTTCCACTCCTTCACGTGGCCGACGGGCTGGATTTGACCGATGCGGTACGCGCCCTCGTCGGTGGTGCGACCAATTCCTGCATGATCACCATGGACCTTGCGGACATCAGGGAATGCATCCATCAGTCACGCCGTTCGGTTCAGCAAATTGGTGTGGCATCGACCGCCAACCAGCTCCTTTATGCGACTCAGCAGGCTTTGGATCGAATAAGCATCACGGGTGCTGACCTGGCACGTGCCAAAAGCGTGCTGGTCTGGATCAGGGCGGGGGAAGATCTACTCGTGGATGATTACAGGCGGGTTATGTTGGCGGTTGATGGCCGGGTCAGTGCTGATTGCCTGGTAAATGCTGCTGTTGACAACGGGCCTGCGGCAGGCTGTGAAGCAAGTGTCATTGTTACCGCAAGCTGGGTTTGATGGCGGGCTGCATCGAGCGGGGGAAAGATAATCTCCTTCAGAAAGCTGACCATGTGGCCGAGGCCACAACCAGGTCATTGCATCCTGAAAGCCGACGCTGAAAGCGTTTCAGAGCATTCAGGTGAGCGTCTGTTCAGGCCGAGCAAGAGACGCCCGAACTGCAAGCCTGACCGTCTAAAACGGGTCGATACCTGCAGTTCACTTCAGGTTCAAAACAGTGATGCCTTCGATCCTTCACTGGATGCTGAATAGCCGAAAGGCAAAACGGCCAGCTGATTAAGCTGGCCATTTTGCTTTGCGGGGGCACCTTACTTCGCCGCGTTCAACGCCTGTTCGATGTCTTCCATCAGGTCGTCGATATGCTCGATGCCGATCGACAGCCGCACCAGGTCTTCCGACACACCGGCCTTGGCCAGCTCTTCCGGCGACAGCTGGCGGTGCGTGGTAGTGGCTGGGTGGCAGGCTAGCGATTTGGCGTCGCCGATGTTGACCAGACGCACGATCAGGTTCAGCGCATCGATGAATCTGGCGCCAGCTTCGCGGCCGCCCTTGATGCCGAACGAGACGATGCCGGAGGCCTTGCCGCCCATGTACTTGTCGGCCAGCGGTTTGAACGGTGAATCGGGCAGGCCGGCGTATTGCACCCAGGAAACCTGCGGGTGGTCGCGCAGCTTTTCCGCGATGTGCTGGGCGTTTTCGCAGATGCGATCCATGCGCAGGTGCAGAGTTTCGATGCCTTGCAGAATCTGGAAGCTGTTGAACGGCGAGATCGCCGCGCCCATGTTGCGCAACGGCACAACGCGGGCACGGCCGATGTAGGCGGCGGGGCCAAGCGCTTCGGTGTAGACGACGCCGTGATACGACGCATCCGGTTCGTTCAGGCGGGCGAAGCGTACCTTGTGTTCGGCCCAGGGAAATTTGCCGGAATCGACGATCATGCCGCCGATGCTGTTGCCGTGGCCGCCTAGATATTTGGTCAACGCATGCACGACGATGTCGGCGCCGTGTTCAAACGGCCGGCACAGGTAGGGCGTCGGCACGGTGTTGTCGACGATCAGCGGAATGCCATGCGCATGCGCCAGTTCAGCCAGCTTTTCGAAGTCGGTGACGTTGCCGAGCGGGTTGCCGACCGATTCGCAGAAGATCGCCTTGGTGCGCGCGTCGATCAACGCCTCGAAGGCGTCGGGCTGGCGGTAATCGGCGAAGCGGACCTCGATGCCGTAGCGCGGCAACGTATGGGCGAACAGGTTGTAGGTGCCGCCGTACAGCGTCGAACTGGTGACGATGTTGTCGCCGGCCTCGGCGATGGTCATGATCGCGTAGGTGATCGCCGCCATGCCGGAGGCCAGCGCCAATCCACCGATGCCGCCTTCCATTTCCGCGACGCGCTTTTCCAGCACGTCGGTGGTCGGGTTCATGATGCGGGTGTAGATGTTGCCGGCCACTTTCAGGTCGAACAGATCGGCGCCGTGCTGGGTCGAATCGAACGCGTAGGAGGTGGTCTGGTAGATGGGAACGGCGACCGCCTTGGTGGTCGGTTCCGGGCTGTAGCCGCCGTGGACGGCGATGGTTTCGATCTTCATGTTGTCTCCTGTTATGAGGGTGTTGCGGGCTGGATTATGCCGTCGTCACCGTGTTCGCGCCGCAAGCGGACGCGCCTACCCTGGCAGATGTTCGCGCCGGCACAGCCCGCGCATCTCGCACCACTTGCAGACCTGCGGCGCGCCCTGCGCCAGCAGTGGCAATCCTTGCGCCATGCCTACCAGCACGGCGCGCAGGCGTTCACCCTCGGCTTCCGCGGCGGCGGGCAGATCGTCTTGCCAATCCAGGTTGTCGATCTTGTCCTCGTCCAGCATGACGAAGCCGGCTTGGCTGACCAAACCACTGGCGTTGACCAGCCAGGCATAAGCGGTCAGCTGCACATCCTCGGCATTCGGATCAAGCTTCTTTTTCAGGGTCTGGCGTGACTGGGTTTTGTAATCGAGCAGCGCCAGCGCTGCATCGTTGCGATCCACCCGGTCGGCGCGACCTTCCAGGCGCGTGGTTTGCCCGGGTGCCCATTCGATCTCGCGTTTGAACGGCGTTTCCGCACTTTCAAACAGAAAGCCCAGCGCCTCCCGTTGCAACGCCCAGGCCACATACGATTCAATATGCTGCTCCCATCTCTGCTGCCAGATGCCGGCCAGATACGCTTCGGCAACTGCAGTGGCAAAACCTTCCTGACTGAGTTGCAGCAAGCTGGCGATCAGGTCTTGTGGCGTATGTGCGCTCAATCTAGGGTGAGCTATATGGAAGCGCGCCAGGATGGCGTGCACCAGACTGCCGTAATCGCGCTTGTCCATTTCCTCCGGCACGTCATCACGCTCGTTCAGGCGCAACAGATGACGCGCGAAAAACTGATACGGACAACTGACCAGACTTTGCCAGGCGCTGACGCTGATGCGCGTGGGCACGGCATCGGAGCAAGGCCAGTCTTCCACCCGAGGGGGGGCCGCTTGCGGGCGGAAAAACGTTGCTCGGCCCGCAAGCGGACCTCCTACCCGCCCGACGCCAACACCCCAGGCGGCATGATGAAACGCCTCCAGCTGCAACAGCCAGGGCGACAGCGGCGCGGCTTCGCCGTCGATTTCCGACTGCCAGACAAGTGCCACGCGCGGCACGCGGGCGAGCAGATCGGTGAATGCTGTACGCGCAGTGGTTTCCTTTTCCCGCGCGCCGGGCAGACCAAGCTGGTTGCGCACTGCGTCATTGAAAATCGCCGCCACTGGTTTGCCGGGCAGATGCGCGGCGCCGACGCCCAGCACGATGGCAGCATCGAGATCGCGCGTGTGCGCGGCAGCCAGGTGGGTTAGACGAATCGGGCTGGCGATGCCGGAATCGGCAAAGGTCGCCTGTTCCAGATGCAGAAACAGCCAGCGCCGCCAGTCCGCCAGCGCATAGCGTTGCGCATGCGCGGCACTGTCGCGGGCCAGCGTTTCCAACAACTGGATCAGTTGCGCGCCGACCGGGTCGGCCCGCAGCGAAGCTTCCGCGCTAATCTCGGCCAACGATGCCAGCAAGCGCCGCGTCCACTCGGCCAGCGGCAAACGCTTCGGCGTCCAGGCCGAGCGCGCTTGTTCGATGCGCAACAGCAAACCCAGGCTGGCGTGCAAACCTTCCCGCTTCGCCAATGCGATATGCCCGGCCAGCCGATCCGGCGCGCCATGGCGTCGATACGCCTCGTCGAGCTCGTAGGCCGCTTGCAAACGCTGGCCTTCAACGTCGGCAAACACAAACGGCGATTTCAGCAGATCAAGCAATTCATTGAACGCAAAGGCGTCGCCAACCAGTTGCAGCCAGCGTTCGATCACATGGCTGACCGCCGCTGTCGCGAATGCCCAGCCGGTTTCGTCCTGCACCAGAATGCCGCGCCTTTCCAGCAAGGCTCGCAGCCGCCGGGCCATGAGTCGATCCGGCGCAATCAATGCGATCTCGCGCAAGCCTTCGGACAACCATTCGATCAGCACCTGTTCCGCAGCCAAGGCCGCCGCTTCGAGGCCGGGCTCAGCCAGCAGAAACACACCGGGCGTCAGCGGAGAGGATGACATTGATGAAGCGGTCAGCGCCTCGGCAAATTCCGTCCCACGTTGTGCCAGCGTCGCCTCATCACCCTGCCAGGCGCTCTGCAGCAAAGCCAGGCGAGCGGCATCCGGCGGCACGCTGGGCAACGTGATCACCGGCTGATGTTGTTGCCAGGTTTGCAGGAATGCCTGTTCCACTCCATTCAAACCGGCGAGTCCGAGGCAGTACAGCGGCTGGCCGGCACGTTCCGCCAGCCAGGCCAGGCGTAAGGCATGCAGTCGCTGGCGACCCGGCTGACCGCTGTTCGACAGTGCCCGCCAGACCGCATCGGCAAGGCTGGCTTCGAGCGCAAGATAGCGGTTCGCTCCCTCGGTGGCATCCAGATGCGCGGCGTCGAGCGTCACCGACTCGGCATCCAGATCATTCACCAGCGCCAGCAACTCCTGCGCCGCCTGCCATTCGACATGGCGCGGCAAGCGCTCGCTGCCGGCGAGGAAATCATGCAATTGCGCCAGCCGCAGGCTGTCCGCTTCGACGACATCGGGAATCGCCGCACTGGCAGCGAACTGCGGCAAGGTCAGCAATCGCGGCGGCAGCAGATAGCGGCCCGGCAACAACGCCAGCAAAGCTTTGCGAAACGCCTGCGCGGCGTGGTGATGCGGCACAAGAATCAGGCAAGTCGAGAAATCCGGCGCGCGCACCGACTCGAGGTCGAGGAAAGCTTGCGCGGCGGCGATCAGGGAGCGTGACATGAGGGCATTGTCCCGGCTCCGGGCGACAAAAAACAGCCCAAGCCGTCGTTGAAGCAACCGTGACCATCCGGTTAGTACCCAAGTCGTAGGATGGGCGAAGCCGAAGGCGCGCCCATCATCCAACGCAGAAATGATGGGAGCTGCGCTTCGCCCATCCTACGGGTGGCTCGCCAAGTCGCTGGTTAACCCGCATTCGCGGCAATGACGCTACAAACTTCCAGCGC
>CAMDHJ010000165.1 GCA_945897865.1 Tepidiphilus sp. J10 | reverse complement strand
TGCAATCCGAGCCCCGCATCGACGCCACCATTCCACTCGACGACATCTGGTATCTGGACAGCGAACGGCTGCAGATCGGACTGCTGCAACTTGATTTCCCGGCCAGCCAGGTGGCGCAGATTCTCGCCATGCCGGCGCTGAACAAGGCGGAAGTGCCGCTGGTGGCGAGCACGCTGGCGGAACTGGCGCCGCAATTGCCAGCCCCGGCCGCCCCCGAACTGCGCATCATCGATTCCGCTCCCGCGCCCATCCTCAGCCTCGATACGATCGACGTGCTGGATGTCGGACGCTACCGCCGCTACAGCTTCACTGAACGCAAATTCGACTACTTGTTGCCGGCCTTCCAGTACGACGACGTGCGCGTCGAAGCCAACAGCAAACAGGAATATGTCACCACCGCCAGCGGTGAAACGGTGCGCATAAAACGCCGGCTGTCTGAGGAGAAACAGTGGCTGCAAGACCTGGAAAGACATGGCATCGCGCATGTGCCTGCCAACACACTGTTTGCCAGCCGGCCGCGTCCACCCAATATCTATGGCTTGGAAAGCCCAAGCCATTGGCCTGAATTCATGTCCGAACATCTGCCCGCGCTGCGCGATGCCGGCTGGCAGATTCAGGTTGCTGCCGCATTCCGGCATCTGGTGCTGGAAGCGGAAGACTGGGACGCCGAACTCAGCGAGGATGCCGGCGGCTGGTTCAACCTGACCATGGGGGTCATGGTGCAGGGCCAGCGACTACCGCTGGCGCCGCTGCTGTATGACCTGTTTCACAGCGATGCGCGCTGGCTGGATGCGTCCAAGGTTAGGGCCATGGCGGACAAATCGGCGGTGATCCTGACCACGCCATCCGGCTCGCGGCTGCGCGTGCCGGCCGGGCGCATCAAACCGCTGGCGCTGACCTTGATCGACCTGTTCGACAAGCCACCGGGCGATGGCGAATTGCGCTTATCAAAACTCGATGCGCCGCGTCTGGCCGCAATGGCGGCAAGTTTGGCTGACATGCAACGCTGGCAATTCAAGGGTGCAGATGCGGTCAGCCAGATGGCGAAGAGCCTGCAACACAGCGATGGCATCAAGCCCGCTGAACCGCCCGCCGGCTTTGCGTTGACCCTGCGCCCGTATCAACTGGAAGGCCTGGCCTGGCTGCAATACCTGCGCGAACACAACCTCGCCGGCATCCTGGCCGACGACATGGGTCTCGGCAAAACCGCGCAGACGCTGGCGCATTTGCTGCTGGAAAAGGAGTCCGGGCGGATGGATCGACCCAGCCTGGTGATTCTGCCCACCTCGTTGATCTTCAACTGGAAACGCGAGGCGGAACGCTTTGCGCCGGCGCTGCGCGTGCTGTCCCTGCACGGCAAGGAACGCGCCGAACGCTTCGAACAGATTGCCGAACATGACATCGTGCTGACCACCTATCCGCTACTCTGGCGCGATGAAGAAGTGCTGTCGGCGCAGGAATATCACCTGCTGATCCTGGACGAAGCGCAGACCGTGAAGAACGCCGCCAGCCACGCCGCCCAGGTGGTGCGCAAACTGAAGGCACGCCACCGTTTGTGCCTGACCGGCACGCCCTTGGAAAACCATCTTGGCGAACTCTGGGCGCAGTTCGATTTCCTGCTGCCAGGTTTTCTGGCCGACCAGAAATCATTCACCAAGACCTGGCGCTCACCGATCGAGAAACATGGCGACAGCGGCCGCCGCGATCTGTTGGCGGCTCGCGTGCGGCCATTCATCCTGCGCCGGCGCAAGGAAGATGTAGCGAAGGAACTGCCGGAAAAAACCATCATCGTGCGCAGCGTCGAACTCGACGGCGGTCAGCGCGACCTGTACGAAACCGTGCGCAGCGCGATGGATGCAAAAGTGCGCGAAGCGATCGCCGACAAGGGCTTCGCGCGCAGCCACATCGTCATCCTCGACGCCCTGCTGAAACTGCGCCAGGTCTGCTGTGACCCGCGCCTGGTCAAGCTGGACAGTGCGAAAGGCGTCAAGGAACGCGCCAAGCTCGATCAATTGATGGACATGCTGCCGGAGCTGGTCGACGAAGGCCGTCGCGTGCTGGTGTTCTCGCAATTCACCTCGATGCTCGACCTGATCGAACAGGAACTGGTCAAACTGGGCCTGGGTTACGTCATGCTCACCGGCAACACGCAGGATCGCGAAAGCGTCATCAGCCGCTTCCAGGACGACGGCGTGCCGATCTTCCTGATCAGCCTGAAGGCCGGTGGCGTCGGCCTCAACCTGACCGCCGCCGACACCGTCATCCACTACGACCCCTGGTGGAACCCGGCCGTGGAAAACCAGGCCACCGACCGCGCCCATCGCATCGGCCAGAAGAACAAGGTGTTCGTCTACAAACTGGTGGTCGCCGGCAGCATCGAGGAAAAAATCCTTGTCTTGCAGGAAAAGAAAGCCGAACTCGCCGCCGGCGTATTGAGCGAAGATGCCGCCGCACTCAGCAAATTCGGCGAATCCGATCTACGCGCCCTGCTGGCGCCGCTGCCGGCAGTGCGAGAACCGAACCGATGAACCTATTGATCCGGCCAGGTTTTTCCGGGATCGCCCATTGCCACAAAAAACCGAGGCGTAGGATGGGCCAAGCGCAGCGGGCCCATCTACCGGGCTGAAATCACCCGAATGCACAATCACGTTTAATTCGTGCCTGATCAATAGCAACCTGTCCCGTCATCAAGTAGCCGCACCCGATGGGCTAAGATAACAAGCTCAACCGGAAAGGAATTAGCCATGAACCTCGCACTGATTCGTAGCCTGACGTTTACCCTGTTCAGCCTGTTTACCTTCGCAGCGCTGACACCAATCAGTCATGCCGCCACGCCGACCGAAATCGCGGATGGCGTACGTACCCAATGGCTGGAATCCAAGAAAAAGCTGGAGGCCTCAGTTGCACCGCTCGCCGGCCAACCCGAGCACGCCGAATTGATCAGCAAGTATCTGAAGGCCACCGACACTACCGGCAAACTGCTCGATCAATATCTGAAATTGAAGCTGACCCCCCCCCCCGCCGCCCCCGCTGTAATGACCCCGGTCGTCGACCAACTGATCAAAAGCCTGGCCAGTCTGAAAACACTGAAAGGCCAGGCCAAGGGACCGCTGATCAACCTGCTGGGCAATGCTGTCGCGCAACAGCAAGCAACGACCCAGAACGCGATGAAGAATATCCGCTGAACTGGCTTCCTTGATGTTCCAGACTTAAGTTCCGGTCATGCGCAGCCGGCTGGAGATAACAATGAACTTTCGTATCCTCCTCACCTGCCTCGTCTGCCTGATCCTTGATCCCCTTGAGCCCGCTGCGGCACAGGAGGTACGCGGCAGCGCCAGCGTGCTCAGCCTGCAGGGCCGAGCGGAATACCGCACAAACCTGGCCGCGCCCTGGCAAGCCGTCCGCGTCAATCAACGACTTGAGGCCGGACATTGGCTGCGCACCGCGCCGCACAGCCGGGTGGCACTGCTGCTGACCGACCACACCCAGGTCCGGCTGAACCAGAACAGCGTTCTGGAAATTCTTGCCATCGGCGCCAAGCCGCTCAGCCCAGGACAAACAAAATTCCGCCAGAGGCTTGGCCGCGCCTGGGTGCAATCAAAAACGCCGCCGAAAAACCTGACCTGGGTCACGCCCACTGCGGTCGCCGGCTTACGCGGCACCGACTGGGAGGTCGAGGTGGCGGAAGATGGACGCTCTGTGCTGTCGGTCTTTCATGGCGAGGTCAACTACGCCAACGATGCCGGAGAAGTGATCATTCAGGCGAATGAACAGGCGGTTGCCGAACAGGGCAAGGCGCCCATCAAGCGGCTGGTGCGTAACCTGAAGGACCGTGTGCAATGGGTCACCGCTTATCAGGTCGAGCCGTTACGTCATATCTGGCTGCACAACGACAGCCTGCCCGACAAGCGCGCCCGACTCGCCACGCTGGATCCAGCCACGTCCGAGACAGCCTTCGAGCGAGGCAGCCTGCTGGCCGACCTGAATCAATGGGCGGAGGCGGAACAGGCATTCAAGCAATCGCTGGCCGCGCAACCGGCGCGCCAGGAAGCGAGAATCGGGCTGGCCTGGGCCGCGCTCTGGCGAAATGATCCGGCAGCAGCTGCCGCCCAACTCGACGCCAGCCGCGCCGAGGAAAAAAACGAAAACTGGCAACTCGCCAACGCCGCACATCTGATCCTGACGCACGACATCACGGCGGCCCAGACCGCCTTGCGCAACCTCATCGACCGTCCCACCGGACAACCCTCAGCTCACCTGATGCTGGCCGACCTGATGGCGTATGAAGGAAAAATCGAGGCCGCGCTAGCGACGCTGGATGCCGCCCGGCAAGCATTCCCGGAATCCGCCCGCGTCGATGCGATGGCTGCCCGCCTTCACCTGCTGAGCGATCAGGTGGCTGCGGCGCGTGCAGCCAGCGACCGGGCGATCACCAACGATCTGGCGGACTACTCAGCCTGGCTGGTGCGGGGCGACATCGAGCGCCGCGAAGGCCAGGCCGACGCCGCCTTCGCCGCCTACGGCGTGGCCCTCAGCCTGGCCCCCGACGACGACCGCGCCTGGTTTGGTCGCGGCAATGTTTTCAATGAACGGGAATATGTGCGCGAGGCGCGCGCCGATCTCGACGCCGCTATTGCGCGCAACCCGAACGGGCTTGGCTACCAGGGCGAGCGCGGTACGCTGGAAACCTTCGCCAACGAGTTCGATGCCGCCAACACGGCCTACCGGGCCGCGCTGGACGCCCAACCAGCCGATTTCGTCGCACTCAGCGGCCTTGGCCTGATGGAACTGAAACGCGGCAACCCGCAGGCTGCGCTCGACGCCTTCCTCAAGGCCAGCGTCATGGAACCGCGCTATGCCCGCGTGCATATCTACACCGCGGCAGCCTACTATAAGCAGGGAGACGTAAAGCAGGCACGTAGCGAACTCGCCCGTGCAGCCGAACTCGACGACAAGGATCCACTGCCGTATTTCATGAGCGCCTTGTTGCTTACCGACCAGTTCTCCCCCGCCGAAGCCGTGCAAGCGGCGCGCGAGGCGAGGCGCCGCTTGCCTTGGTTGAAGTCGCTCAACCAGTTGGCTAACAACCCGCAGGGCAGCGCCAACCTGGGCCAAGCTTTCGCCTTCATGGGGATGGAGGAATGGGCCAGGAGTTACGCCGAAAACGCCTATAACCCCTTGTGGGCAAGCAGCCATCTTTTTCTGGCCGACCGCTACAGCGGGCTGTTCAGCAAGAACTCCGAGCTATTCCAGGGGCTGATTTCCGACCCCACCGTGTTTGGAGCCAGCAACCGCTTCAAGGATTTGATCCCCAGCCCAGGCACCCATTTGAGCGCTTCGCTACGCGCCAGCCACGCGAGCAATCTCGATGGCATCAGCCCGCAGATTGCATTCAGCGGCTACCAGGTCGCGCCGAAGCCGCTGGCCTGGTATCTCGGCTACGAGAATTTCAATCTGGACCTGCTCGACCGCCCCTTCGATCTGGACATCTTTACCGCCGCTTTTGGCGTCAAGCCGCGCCACGACATCGGCGCCTTCGTGTTTGCCGATGTCAGCCAGCTCGACAACAGCCTGGCTGGTGACTGGTTGGGCACGCCGTTTGATCTGGTCGAAGCGCTGGACACCCGACGCTTGGATATCGGCTTCAACTACAAACTCAGCCCGGTTTCACAAATCTGGTTCAAGGGCAGCCATTTTTCCTCGAAGGATGCAAGCAGCGGCACTCTGAACAGCGACCCGATGACCAGCGCAACCAAAGTCGCACTGCCTGAACTGGCCTTGCGCCACAGCTTTGAGACTGATGCCGGGCATCAAATCAGTTGGGGCATCGAGTCTGGCAAGCGCCACACAGAAGCCGCACTCGATGTGCTTCAGTTCGGCTTCATCCAGAATCTGGACGAATACGACCTATATGAAGATACTTGGGACGCCTACCTTTCCGGCCACTTCAAGGCAAACCCGGAGCTGACCCTGCAAGCCGATCTGTTCTATCAGCACCAGGTCCGGCGTGCTGAACATCAACCCTGGATTGATTTTGGGTTGGGCTTGGAACCAGGTTTTTTGGAGACTGAAAATCTCGACCAGAGTCAGTTCAGCCCTCGTCTCGGCCTGGTCTGGCGAGCCAGCGAAACCGCCCACCTGCGCTTTGCCTACCAGAACTGGCTACGCCCGGCCGCCATGAGTTCGCTCGGCCCGGTCGCCACCGCCGGCATTCCACTCGACGACCGACTGGTGTCGCGCGGCGGCGAGTTGACCCGCTTCCGCTTGCAGGGTGAATGGGAGGCCACCCCGCGCACCTTCCTGACCGCCTTTGCCGATCACAAGAAGATCGACAACCGTCCATTCACGATCCGCCCGTTCGCGGTCAGCGAACTGGAAAGCCTGGGCAAATTAAGGCCGCGCGACTACGGCTCGCTGATGCGGGAGGACGTCTATGACTTTATCAATACACCCGACTATAGCGGCGGCAGCGTCCTCAGCACGGGCGGTGCCATCAACCGGATGCTGGGCAAGGAATGGGGCTTGCTCGGCCGCTATACCTGGATGGATTCGGAGAATCGCGACAATGCTGACTGGCAGATTCCTCGCCTGCCGCGCCACACCGTCTCGGCCGGCGCCACCTGGATATCCCCCAGCGGCTGGTATGTCGCGGGCCTGCTGACCTGGCGCAGCAACCGTTTTTCCGACGAGGCCAACACGCTACCTCTGGCGGCCAACCTGACCGGTAATCTGGACGTGTTCTGGGAATCGCGTGCCAAGCATTGGCTGTTCCGCTTTTCAGCCGATCAGATGTTTGACCGAAACGCCGAAACCCAATACACGGCAGAAATGAATTATCGATTCTGAGCCTGCACGGCAGTGGCTTTGCAGCGCATTCGTCCAGCCATGACGCCATCAATCGGCGAAAAGTAACTTAGCTTGTTACTATCGTCGGCCTCCACGCTTCACAAGTGAACAAGATCATCGCCATGTACACACCGATCCTTCGCCTCCCACTACACGCACTCCTCCTTACCCTCCTCCTCGGCATCACCTTCCCGGTGCAGGCGCAACCCACGCACGACGAGGCACCGGCTGCCACCTCGCCAGAACCGGAATCCGCAACCGATGCAGCCACACCGACGACGCTCCCGCAGCCTGCACTACCGCCGGAAACCACCGCCCCGACTGAGTTTCCGCCCGCTGAACCGCCGCAGCCCGCTGAACCGCCGCCGCCTACGCTGTCCGACCTTGGCCGCTCGCTGCGCAGCTACTTCACCGAAGATGAACTCGATTTGTTGTTCCAGTACATGAAGGAGTCGGTAATCGCCTCGTTCAAAGGTGAAGAAGTCAGCCTGCCGCCGGACCTGTCGTTCAAGCTGGAAATTCTGTTGGTGCGTCTGAAGAAGGAAAGCGACCACTACATGGATAACCTGATCAAGCAGATCGAGGCTGATCTGAAAAGCAGTCTGAAAAAAAAGCTGAAGGATTCCCTGACGCCACCGCCAATCAAGGATCAGCCCTACAACCCATGGCTGAACATGCCCTGGAAATGAACCTGTCATGAGCCACTGGGAAGAGAAATACCGCACCAAAGTCATCCCCTGGGATCGCGGCGCCGTCAGCCCCGCCCTGCTGGGCTGGCTGGACGACAACGAACTGCAAGCTGGACGCATCCTGATCCCCGGCTGCGGCCATGGCCACGAAGCACTCGAACTGGCGCGGCGCGGCTTCCAGGTCACTGCGCTGGATATCGCGCCCACCGCGCTGACCCATCTGGCCACCGAATTGCACGCCGCCGGCGTCGATGCCGAGCGCGTCTGCGCCGATGCGCTGACCTGGCAACCGGCGCAGCCCTTTGATGCCATCTACGAACAAACCTGTTTGTGCGCTTTGGACCCGAATCACTGGGCGGTTTACGAACAACAACTTTTTGCCTGGCTGCGTCCGGGTGGCAAACTGTTCGCACTGTTCATGCAGACCGAACGCGCCGGCGGCCCGCCCTACCACTGCGCCGTGCCGGAGATGCGAACGCTGTTTCCATCCACACGCTGGCAATGGCCGGCGGGTGAGCCCGGTCGGGTCGGGCATCCGAACGGCTTTTTCGAGTTCGCGGCCGAACTGACCCGCCTGGGTTGAATTCCTGCCCGCTCGCCCGCAAGCCGCCCTTAAGTCCACTCGCCCGTCATGAACGCTGATTTCCTGCTTCAACTGCTGCTTCAGGTCTGGCTACCGATTGCCTTGCTGGTCGCTGCCGGTGGCCTTTGGGTCAGGTTCCGGCCGCAGTTTCCCGCCGAACCGCTACGCATCAACCTGAACCGGCTGGTGATCGACGTCTTCGCGCCGCCGTTGCTGTTCGCGCTGTCGGCGCAGGCGGAAATCAGCCGCGAAATGCTGACCGTGCCGTTTCTCACACTGGCCGGCATCTTGATCAGTTTTGCGCTGCTCTACCCGCTGCTCTGGCATAGCCGCATCGGCCGCAATCTGAGCCGTCAGACACGCGCCGCCATCCTGCTCGGCGGCACTTTCGGCAACGTGCTGTTCATGGGCTATCCGACGCTGACCTT
>CAMDHJ010000164.1 GCA_945897865.1 Tepidiphilus sp. J10 | reverse complement strand
TCCGCCAGCGCGCGTACATCGGCGGTAGCGCCGCGCAGGAACAAGGTTTCCAGGCAGTTATCGTGATCGAGGTGAACGTGCATGCTGGAGACCACCAGATCGTGCGCGTGGTGCTGCAAGTCGGTCAGCCGTTCGGATAGCCGGCGTTCGTGATGGTTGTAGATGTAGGACAGGCTGGCGATGCAGTAGGGCGCGTCTTGATGGTCCAGCCGATTGGCTTCGAGCTCGCGCCGCAACATGTCGCGCACGGCTTCGGAACGGTTGGCATAGCCGCGTTCGCGCAGCAGGGTGTCGAATTCCTGGGCGAGTGATTCATCAAGGGAGATGGTGAAGCGTTCCATGGTTTGGACCTGTCGATATCAATCCCGTCATCCCAGCGCAGGCGGGATGACGGGAAAGTTTCGTTACTGCTCATCCTGCTCCGGGTGATGCTCGGCCGCCATCTTCTGCTGGATTTGCGGCGGCACCGGCTCGTAATGGCTGAATTCCAGCGTGTAGGAACCCTGCCCGCCGGTGAGCGACTTGATGCGCGATTGCAGGCTGTCGAGTTCGGCCAGCGGTGCATGGCCCACCACGGTGATCATGCCGCCGCGACCGCTGACATGGCCGGTGATCTGGCCGCGCCGGGCGGACAGGTCGCCGCTGACGTCGCCAATGGCGCTGTCAGGCGCGGTCAGCTCGACGTTGACGATGGGTTCCAGCACGATCGGCTTGGCCTTCGATGCAGCATCCAGGAACGCCTTCTTGCCGGCGGTGACGAAGGCGATTTCCTTGCCATCGACCGGATGATTCTTGCCGTCATAGACCGTGACGCGCACGTCCTGCAGCGGAAAGCCGGCAACGCTGCCGGTCTGCATGGCTTGGCGTACGCCTTTTTCCACCGCCGGGATGAAGGTGTTGGGAATGACACCGCCTTTCACCGCATCGACGAATTCGAAACCGGCGCCGCGCGGCAACGGCTCGACGCGCAGATAGACTTCGCCAAACTGGCCGGAGCCGCCGGTCTGCTTCTTGTGCCGGTGATGGCCTTCCGCCGGCTGGGTCAAGGTTTCACGGTAGGCGATGGTGGGCGGATGCGTTTCCAGATCGAGGCGGAACTGCTCGCGCATCTTTTCCAGCACGCGGGCGAGATGGGTTTCACCGAGACCGCGAATCACCGCTTCATGCGTGGTGGGGTCGTGTTCGACATGCAGGCCCGGGTCTTCCGCCACCAGACGATGCAGGACTTCCGCCAGTTTGTCGGTGTCTGACTGTTTCTTCGGCCGCACAGCAAGACCAAACACCGCATGCGGGAAGTCGAGCGGCTGCATGTGGATGTGGTCGTCTTCCGGTGCGTCATGCAGCACGGAATCGAAGTTGAGATCGTCCACCTTGGTCACCGCGCAGATGTCGCCCGGACCGCAGGCATCAACCGGCAGCAGTTGTTTGCCCTGTATGCGGAACAGGTGATTGGCTTTGAACGGCTTGCGCAATTCGCCGATGAACAACGAGGAATCGGCAGTGATCGTGCCCTGATGCACGCGGAAGGTGGCAATGCGGCCGATATACGGGTCGACTTCGAGTTTGAAGACGTGAGCGAGCACATGTTTGACCGGGTTCGGTTCGCAGATCAGCGGTTGTGCTGCTTCGCCCTCGCCTTGAACGAACAGCGGCGGGTTGCCCTCGGTCGGGTTGGGCAGCAGGCGGACCATGATGTCGAGCAGCTCCGGGATGCCGGTGCCTGTCTGGGCAGAGACGAAGCAGACCGGTACCAGATGGTTTTCGCGCAACGCCTTTTCAAACGGTGCATGCAGTTGATCGGGGGCGACTTCGCCCTGCTCCAGATAGAGGTTCATCAGGTCTTCATCGACTTCGACCACCTGATCGACCAGCGCGCGGTGTGCGGATTCGACCGAGGAGAAATCGGCTTTGCCGTTTGGCGTGAAAAAGCAGTCGGTAACCCTGGTGCCGGCTTCGGCGGGCAGGTTGATCGGCAGGCATTCGCGGCCGAAGGCGGTTTGAATCCCTTCCAGCAGGGCCGGAAGGTCGATATCCGGCGCGTCGATCTTGTTGATCGCGATCATCCGGCACAGCTTGCGGGTTTGCGCCCAGTGCATCATCCGATGCGTGGTCAGCTCAATGCCCTTGTGAGCGTCGATCACCACCACCACGGTTTCCACCGCATCGAGTGCACACAACGCCTGGCCCATGAAGTCTGGGTAGCCAGGCGTGTCGAGCAGATGAATCAGCGTGTCTTGATGTTGCAGGTGGGTCGCCGCGAGCTTGATCGAGTTCAGATGCGCTTTTTCCAGCGGGTCGTAATCACAGACCGTTGAACCGCGTTCCACCGATCCGGCGGTTGGAATGGCACCTGCCGTGGCGAGCAGGTTTTCGATCAGCGTGGTTTTACCGGCACCACCATGGCCGACGAGGGCCAGAGTACGAATATTTGAGGCGTTCATGGTTGACTTTCAATTGGGACGGCAGGGACAGCAAGGAGGAAAAGTCAGGCGGCAGTATCTATCAGCAGTTCGCCGCGATTGGTAATGAGATCCCAGACAGAAGGGGCAATCTGCCGGATGCTGGGCAGCGTTTCTTCTGCCGATGTAATGCAGGGCACGCGGATGCCGTGGTAATCAACATTTGGGCCAATGCGATTGAAGACGATGCCGAAATGTCCGAGCAAACGCAGTAAAGCGGGCTCCATGACAGCGTAACAATGGGTGATTTTGTGTTGATGAACCATACGCATCACGGCGGCGAACAGGCCAAGTGAAATATGTGGCAACACGCGGCGTTCGTCTTCTTCGAAATAGATGTCGATGTTATCGGCCACACCCGCCAGCGAACCAAGTTCGCCGATACGCCGCTTGAACACCTTGGAGACTGCAAAGCGCGAAATCTCCCCCAACTTGGCGCGTACTTCCGCGTCCAATACGGGCATGTCGAGCGGACAGTGCAACTCGATCGGGTAGGGCGCCGAGAGATCGGACAGGTTGGGCAGAATTACCCGGGCAGTGGCGGCATAAACACCCGTGCGACGATGTTGCAACAGGTAATGATCCGAGCGTTCGTCAAAGTCGTCCTGCTCCCAAAGTATGGGGTTGCCATGCTCGTCAAACCCGCTGTGGCAGTCCGAGTCAGACTCAAAACCGGTTTCCACAACATAGACCTGATAGCGCAGCAAATACACCTGCATCCGCAATTCAGGCGTGTTTGCGTGCACCAGATCAAAAAATTGGTTGAACGCAGCGATCAAATCATTGTTCATGTATCTGTTCCGCAAGGTTTAACGCAGAGTAGCGAAGCCGTTGTGGTTGGTAAACAACATTGTCGAGCAAAACGGCGTTCGATGTTGCAACGGACAAATTTTTCTGTTGTTCAATGAATCCTAATATTAGAAAATGCTCATAACAGTGAAAGCACTTGTTCTGAGCGTTTTCAGTGTTGTCTCCTCCATCCTCCTTCATAGGTGGATTTAGCCCGGTCCAAGGACCGGGCTTTTTTTTTATCCATGCACTGCGACAATCCGAAAGTCTAATTTCGCATCAATCTTCGATGCAGGGGCTGGTATGGCGCAGTCAATTTGGTATCTGAGGCATGAAGACAAGGTCTTTGGCCCTTTTCCTCCTCAGCAGATTCAAGAGGCATTGATATCCGGCGAGATCAAACCGGATTCGGAAGTCAGCCTGAACGCCGTCGATTGGCTCAGCATAGCCGATAGCGGGCAATTCGAGATCGCGGTCAACAGCGAAATCAGTGAGGCGTCGGATGGTACGGTTTCCTGGCATGAGCAACGTCGCGAGGCACGCAAACGCTGGCTACAAGAAGGGGCAAGTGTGACCGAGGTGGCGCGCGATCTCGAGCAGAATGCCGCTGATCGGAGCTCGGTAGAGCGCGATCACATCCGTACCCAGGTCTTGCTGAACGAAGCGAAGAACAAACGCCGTTCGCCCTGGATCGTGATGTTGGCGCTGCTGCTGATTGTTGGCGCGGGAATCACCATCTGGTTGGGGCAGGATGATAAACCGATTCAGGCGGGCATCAGCCAGACTGTCAACTGCGCCGAACTTTTGCGCGATGGTGTGAATTGGACCGGCTGCAGCAATCCCGGCTATGTTCAGCCGAACGTAAAAGCGCGCAATGCGATGATGAACAAGGCCAGGCTGGATGATGCACGGCTGAAGGGCGCGGACCTGGCTTATGCGTCGTTGCAGTCAGCCAGTTTGCGAAATATTGAACTGGTAGGCGTCAATCTGACCGGTGCCGATCTTTCCCACGCCGATCTCAGCGGCGCTGATCTGAGTGGTGCTGATCTACGTTATGCCGTGCTGACCCAGGCGAATCTGACCGGCGTCCGCTTCGCCGGTACGCAACTCGACAAAGCCACCTGGGTCAATGGCCGCGTCTGCGCGGCTGGATCAACCGATGTGTGTCGATAATCTCGTTAAAACACCATGTCGTCCAACCCAATCTCGATGAAACACATTACCTCGCGCGACAACCCGCTGTTCAAGGATTTGCTCGGCTTGGCGAGCGACCGCCGGGCGCGTCGTCAAAGCCAGCGCGCGTTGCTCGATGGCCCGCATTTATTGCAAGCTGGATTGGACGCGGGCGTCGTGTTCCAGCGTCTGGTGTTTGCCGAAACCGCCGCTGCCGGAGAACTGGCGGACTGGTGCCAGCGCTTGCCACAAGTGCCAGCTTGCGTGTTGCCGGATGCTTTGTTCAATGGCTTGACGCCAGTTGAAACGCCGACCGGCGTGCTGGCGGTAATCGAAATTCCACGGGCACCAATCTCCGAGCAGGACGCATGCATCGTGCTGCTGGAAAATATTCAGGATCCCGGCAACCTCGGCGCGATCTTGCGCGTTGCCGCAGCCGCCGGCGCGGACGCGGTGCATCTCTCGCAAGGCTGCGCTGAAGCCTGGTCGCCGAAATGCCTGCGCGGCGGTCAGGGCGCGCATTTCCTGCTGGCGATTCATGAAAACGCGGAATTGCCGGTGCTGGCTGAGGCCTTCGGCGCACCCGTCTATGCCGCCAGCCTTGGCGCCAGCGAAGCGTTGTTTGATCTTGATCTGCGTGGCCGCGTCGGCTTCGCCTTCGGCAACGAAGGCGCCGGTTTGTCGGCGCAACTATGCGCGGCGGCACATCCATTCATCATCCCGATGCCGGGCAAGGTGGAATCGCTGAATGTCGCGACGGCGGCGGCGGTATGCCTGTTCGAGCGAGTTCGGCAATTACGCAATCTCGGGTAGGGGAAAAGCGGCCTTATCGGAAAAACGGCCCTATCGGAAAAACAGCTTTATCGCGCCTTCCGCCGAATGCTGTGGGGCTGGCGGAAGGCGCCGGCAAGAAGCCGCCGGCTTTTCCACCCTACGAAATTTCCCGCAGCAGGTTTTTCACCAGTTCCACCCGTTTCTCCAGCGTCGGGCAATCCTTCGCGATCTTCAGCCGGTCTTGCCCGGCCAGTTTGTATTCGCGCTTGGTCTGAATCAATTTGATCAACTTCAACGGGTCGATCGGCGGATTCGGTTCGAACTGAATGTTGGCGCCATCCGGCCCGACGTTGAGGCGCGCGATGCCGAAGGGTTTGGTTTCCAGACGCAAGCGATGCAGCGCGAGCAGGGTATGCGCTGGGTCTGGCAACAGGCCGAAGCGGTCGATCAGTTCTTCCTTCAGTTCGTCGAGTTGTTCGGTGGCGTCGCAGTTGGCCAGGCGCTTGTAGAGCACCAGACGTTCGTGGATGTCGCCGCAATAATCTTCCGGCAGCAACGCCGGCAGATGCAGGTTGATTTCGGTGGTCACCGCCATCGGCGCATCGACATTCGGCTCTTTGCCGGCTTTCAATGATTTCACCGCGCTGGCCAGCATGTCGTTGAACAGGTTGAAGCCGACTTCCTGCATCTCGCCGCTCTGGTTTTCGCCCAGTACCTCGCCGGCACCGCGAATTTCAAGGTCGTGCATGGCCAGGTAGAAGCCGGAACCGAGGTCTTCCATACTCTGGATCGCCTCCAGCCGTTTGACGGCAGCCGGCGTCACCTTGACCTCACCAGGCGGCGTCAGCAGATAGGCGTAAGCCTGATGGTGCGAACGACCGACACGGCCGCGCAATTGGTGCAACTGCGCCAGGCCGAACTTGTCGGCGCGATTCATGATAATGGTGTTGGCGGTTGGCACGTCGATGCCGGTTTCGATGATCGTGGTGCACAGCAGCAGGTTGAAGCGCTGGTGGGTGAAGTCGCGCATCACGTGTTCCAGTTCGCGTTCCGGCATCTGGCCGTGGGCGATCTCGATGCGTGCTTCCGGCAGCAGTTTGATCAGCTTTTCGTACATCGTGCGGATGGTGTCGACTTCGTTGTGCAGGAAGTAGATCTGGCCGCCGCGCTTGAGTTCGCGCAAGCAGGCTTCGCGGATCAGCCCGTCGGAGAACGGTTGCACGAAGGTCTTGATCGACAAGCGTTTCTGCGGCGCGGTGGCGATCACCGAGAAATCGCGGATGCCTTCCAGCGACATCGCCAGCGTGCGCGGAATCGGCGTCGCGGTCAGCGTCAGCACATCGACCTCGGCGCGCAGTTCCTTCATGCGTTCCTTCTGGCGCACGCCAAAGCGGTGTTCCTCGTCGATGATGGTGAGACCGAGATTCTTGAACACGATGTCTTTCGACAGTAGTTTGTGGGTACCGATGACGATGTCGATCTGGCCTGCCTTGATGCCGGCCAGTGCGGTGGCGACTTCCTTTGGTGAGCGGAAACGCGACAGCTCGGCGAGCCGCACCGGCGTGTCGGCAAACCGGTCGGAGAAGGTCTGGAAATGCTGTTCGGCCAGCAAGGTGGTCGGGCACAGCACCGCCACCTGGCGTCCGCCGGCCGCCGCGACAAAGGCGGCACGAAGGGCGACTTCGGTCTTGCCGAAGCCGACATCGCCGCAGACCAGACGGTCCATCGGCTTGCCGGAGGTCATGTCGCTGACCACGGCTTGAATTGCGGCCATCTGGTCCGGTGTTTCCTCGAAGCCAAAGCCGTCGGCGAAGGCTTCCATGTCGTGTTGACTGGTCTCGAACGCGAATCCCTGGCGTGCGGCGCGCTGGGCATAGAGGTTGAGCAGCTCCGCTGCCGTGTCGCGCGCTTTTTCCATCGCGCGGCGTTTGGCTTTTTCCCATTGGCCGCTTCCCAGGCGATGCAGTGGCGCCGTGTCCGGATCGCCACCGAGATAGCGCGAGATCAGGTGCAGATGCGCCACCGGCACATACAGTTTGTCGCCGCCGGCGAACTCCAGCGTCAAAAACTCTTCCGAACCATCGCCCATATCCATGCCGGAGAGGCCTTGATAGCGGCCGATGCCGTGCTGGATATGCACCACCGGATCGCCGATCTTGAGTTCGGACAGGTCTTTCAGCAGGCCTTCGGCGGTGCTGACGCGCTTGCCCTCGCGAGCGCGTCGGGTGATCGGGCTGCGCGCGTAGAGTTCGGTTTCGGTGATGACCGCGAGTTTGCCGCCGAGATTGCTGTTTAGGTCAATGAAGCCGGTGGCGAGCGGGCCGGTGGTGAGCGCGAAGGCGTGAAGGGTGAAGGGTGAAGGGTGAAGGGTGGGCCCGGCGGTTTTTTCACCCTTGCCCCTTGACCCTTCGCCCTTCACTGCCAAGGGCCAACCTTCCAGCAGCGCCGGCTTGAGTCCATATTCCGCCAGCGCGTTGGCCAGGGTTTCCCGTCGGCCCAGGCTTTCCGCAACCAGCAAGGTGCGGCCGGTGAAGCTGTCGAGGTGGGCTTGCAGCCGGTAATACGGGTTTTCCGCCTTGCGCTCCACTTCCACCGCCGGCGCGGCCTGGAACGGTAATACCTGCTCGGCTTCGGCTCTGCCGCCGAATTCCAGGCGGGCATAGGGTTTGAGCAGACCAAAAAATTGATCCGGCGGCAGAAACAAGGCATCTGGCGCCAACAAGGGGCGATGTTTGTCACCCAGCATCAGCCGATGCCGGCTCTGGGTGTCGTTCCAGAAACCTTCCACGGCGGTCTGCGTATCACCATGCAGCACCAGCACGGTGTTGTCGCCCAGATAGTCGAACAGGGTTGCGGTTTCGTCGAAAAACAGCGGCAGGTAGTACTCGATGCCGCCGGGTGCGAGCTTGTTGGATACATCTTTGTAGAGTTGGCTCTTGCCCGGATCGCCTTCAAAACGGTCGCGGAAATTCTGCCGAAAACGCGTCACCCCCGCTTCGTCGAGCGGCACTTCGCGCGCCGGCAGCAGGCGAATTTCGGCAACCTTGTAAAGCGTGCGCTGGGTGTCCGGGTCGAAGGTGCGGATGGATTCGATTTCGTCGTCGAACAGGTCGATGCGGTAGGGCAGTCCCGTGCCCATCGGGAAAAGATCGATGATGCCGCCGCGCACCGCGAATTCGCCCGGCGACAGCACTTGGTTCACCGCGCTGTAGCCGGCCTGGGTCAGGCGGCTACGCAGTTTGTCGGCTTCCAGTTTGTCCTTTTCCTTGAGCAGGAAGGCGTGCGCGTTCAGATAATCGGGCGGGCACAATCTTTGCATCGCGGTGGCAGCCGGCGTCACCAACACATCGACCTTGCCGGCGGCGGCGAGC
>CAMDHJ010000163.1 GCA_945897865.1 Tepidiphilus sp. J10 | reverse complement strand
GTGCAGATCGTCGAGCGCTGGATTCTGGCCCGGCTGCGCCATCACCGCTTCTTCAGCCTGACCGAGGTGAATGCCGCCATCGCGACCTTGCTGGTGGAACTCAACGAGCGGCCGTTCAAGAAGTTGCCGGGCTGTCGCCGTTCCGCCTTCGCAGCCCTCGACGCCCCCAGGACAAGGCCAAGGTCGAAGTGGGGGTGCAGATCGTCGAGCGCTGGATTCTGGCCCGGCTGCGCCATCACCGCTTCTTCAGCCTGGCCGAGGTGAATGACGCCATCGCGACCTTGCTGGTGGATCTCAACGAGCGGCCATTCAAGAAGCTGCCGGGCTGTCGCCGTTCCGCCTTCGCAGCCCTCGACGCGCCCTATCTCAGACCTTTGCCAGCGACGTCCTTTGTCCTGGCCGAGTGGAAACGGGTTCGGGTCAATATCGATTATCACGTCGAGTTCGAGCAGCACTACTACAGCGTGCCGCATCAACTGGTGCGCCAGGAGGTGGAACTGCGCATCACCCGGAGCACGCTTGAAGTCCTGGCCCACGGCCGCCGCGTCGCCAGCCATCCGCGCCATCCCCGCAAGGGCGGCTACTCGACCACAGACGAACACATGCCGGCCGCGCATCGGGCGCACGCCGGTTGGTCGCCGGCCAAGATGGTGACCTGGGCGACATCGATTGGTGCGGCCACCGGCCAGTTGGTCGAACGCCTGCTGGAAGAGAAGCAACACCCCGAGCAAGGCTACCGCGCCTGTCTGGGCCTGATGCGGCTGGCGCGCAGCGTCGGCCATGTGCGCATGGAGGCCGCCTGCGAGCGGGCGCTGGCCATTGGCAGCCACCGTTACAAAAGCGTCGCTTCGATCCTGAAGAAGGGGCTGGATCGGCAACCCATCATCGCGCCGGCCCAGGCCGAGCTTTCTCTGCCGGAACACGCGAATGTGCGTGGCCCGACGTATTACCACTGACCCACGAAAGGCATCCCATGTTGATGGAACACACCCTCACCACCCTCCGGGCATTACGCCTGCCCGGCATGGCTTCAGGCTACGAAGAACAACAGGCCAGCGCGGCGACCGCTGCCCTGGCATTCGATGATCGCTTCGCGATGTTGGTCGATCGCGAGCAGACTTGGCGCGATAACCGCCGCATTCAGCGCCTGCTGCGGGAGGCGAAGCTGAAGTCGTCGCAGGCTTGTTTGGAGGAGGTACGTTATGCCAGTGGTCGCGGGCTGGACCAGGCGGCCTTTGCTCAGTTGGGCAGCTGCCAGTGGATCCGCCACCAGCAGAATCTGGTGATCACCGGGGCGACCGGTTGCGGCAAGACCTGGCTGGCCTGCGCGCTTGGCAACGCAGCCTGCCGGCAGGGACTGTCGGTGGTTTACACCAGAGCGCCACGCTTGTTCGAGGAGTTGCGCATCGCGCATGGTGACGGCAGTTTCGGCAAGCGCCTGCTGGCCTTGGCGAAGACCGATCTGCTGATTCTGGATGACTGGGGCCTGGCGCCTTTGGGCCAAGCCGAGCGCAACGATTTGCTGGAAGTCCTTGATGACCGCGTCGGCACGCGCGCGACGCTGATTACCAGCCAGTTGCCGGTGGAGCACTGGCATGCGTACTTGAACGACCCCACCCTGGCCGATGCGATCCTGGACCGCGTTCTGCATGCGGCGCACAAACTGGCGCTCTCCGGCGAGTCGCAGCGCAAACGGCCGAAGGGGGCAGCATGACCGTCCGCACTCCGAACCCGGGTTACCCACCGCGCCGCCCGCCTCCGGTGAGAGAAGCACCTCCGGCAGCCGGCGCCGTGGATAACCCTGCCGGCCCAGCCCATTTCGCTCTCAGCGTGACCGCGATTTCGCGCTCATCGTGACCGATTGATCTAACATTCCACCACCACCCATCCGGCTTCTCCTGATCGGTCACCATCACGCGAAATCAATGGTCACGTTCCGCGAAATGCGCACCTGGGGGCCGAGCCATTTGGCAAGTTGGGTGTGGGTGGGCATTAGCTGTTGTTTCTGATGCAAATGAACAAGTTGGGAATCTATGCGGGTAAATCGTGGGCTGAACTTTGCCTGTGTCCCGCGGAAACTGGGAGGAGTGTTACCGGAGGGCGGTAAGGGTTTCCATGGACCGAATACCATCCACCAGAGACGAAGCCTTGTTTTCTGTTACCCACAACTTGCGCAAGCCGATCCTCCTGAGCTCCGGGGTCAACTGCTGGCGAAGATTTCGTTCCCAATCGCCCGCCAGCAGATCAGATCTGCCCAATGGATCCTCGCCACGTTCCAAGGCACGCAGAATGCGCAGCGTATTGCGGTTGACCTCCAGGTTTAGTGCCTCGCCTGCAAGTTCACCCCAAGGCGTCGTTATGCCATTCCGGCAAACATGCAACACGCCCCCTTTTTGCTCGTCACCTTCAATGGCATAGGAAAATAATCCAGACGCAAGCATCAACAAATCTTTCCCGATGCTCAGCCGCAGATAACGACCATCTCTGATTTCGATTAATGGCAAATCGTGCTGCCGAGTCTTGATCAGCAAGCGCTGACCGAGCGTTTTGGCGGTTTCGTCCTCAAAGTGAACCCAGCCACCTCCAAGCAAACGAACGCTTTCTTCGGCATGAATGGCGAAGCCACGTGCATGCCAGCCAAGCAACATCAGAAGTTGCCATTCGTCTTGTGCCAAGGGAATGGGTAGCAATTTTTCCTTGCCAAGTTTGCCGATCATCCAAGGTGCATCTCCTTCAAAGGGCAAATCGAGCATATGGGATTCACCCTGCATCGCCAGGGGCAAAGCACCGGAATCTTCAATGCTGGCAAGTTGGCTTGCTATATCTCTGCCCCAAGCCGCGTGCAATGCATCGATATAGGCTGAAGCGCCATCTGCCCGGCGTGGTGCGGACAAGTCTTCGATGCTGAACCAGGCAAGCGACGATGACTTGTATTCCTTGCCCAACAACCGCACCTCTCCTGCGGCTGTCAGTTTCACGGTGTAAAGCTGGAAGGCATACTCGGTGTAAGCATGTCGGTTGCCCGTGCCGGCCAAATCACGGTACGGCGGAAGTCGCATCCAACGCTGGAATGTGTAGTCCTCGCCTGGACGAAGGCCGAGTTCTTCTTCCAGTTCGCGGACAAGCGTTCTATCGAGTCCGGCATCGACAAGTTGAGAATTGGGTTCCAACAGCTTGCGCAATACCGCTGGGCCTTCCTTGAGTTCAGCAGAAGAAAGGTCGCCGGGATTAAATCGCCCGCCCGGAAGGACGTGCGTCTTCTCGCCCGTGCGTTCGCGATCCTCGCGCCGATGCAACAGAAAGTGGTCACCCAGGCGGATGAAAGCCCAGGCGACATGCACCATGCGTATCGGGTGAGCGTTTGGGTTCTGCTGGAGACGTTCGCTTTCGATGCGATGAAGTAAGGTTCGTTGCTCTTCCTTTATGGCAGCAGGTCGGTGGTCGCCCTGATCCCAGTAGTCCGCTGGCACGATGCTCTGTCCGCTGGCCCAAGTCTCGGTGAGAGATCTGGCGAGTAGAGAAGCCGGAAAAGAGACGAAAGTCCAGCGATCCTGCGCCAGATCGGTCCGATCGAGCAGTGCCATGGAATCGAACTGGAGGCGGAGCATTGCCACCAGCAGCTCAGCCATCTCCTCACCGAGCCCTCCATCCTGAAGCGCAGCGATCAGATCATTTTCCGGCATAGATTCGCGCAGCGTGCCTTCTTCAGCGTGGTGAGGAAGATGTTCGCGCAGGTTGTTTAGCGCGAAAGCTAAAGTAGATTTGTCGTTCATTGCGCGGGGTTCAGTAAGCGCTCCAGGACAGCCTTAACCCAGGCCGGCAACGTCCCCCATTCGTTTCTAAACTCACGCGCCTTTCTTGTGCACTGGATTGAGTTGGCGAACATCAGGCCCAAAGCATCGGCGAAGGAGAAGCCTTCAGGGCGTCTTTCTGCGAGCTCCAATTCATTGGCGATTTGGCCAAAATTTCTTACCTCACCTTTCAGGAAAATTGGATCGTTGTCTCGACTCATACGCGACCGCTGTCCTTCGCGGACAACCTGGTCTAATAATGAACGCGCGCGGCGGTATCGCTCATTGAGAAACTGGGAGGCAGCTTCATGGTTAATGAGGCCTGGATTGCCCATTGCCCTAACTAGATGGTGCTCGTATGGGCGAAGCTCATCATCACGCATACCGTCTCCCATCTGGAAGGAGGTGCGGAAATAGGCCATGACAAGAAACGCCATGTGCGCTGTACCACAATCATCCAGCGGTGCTTGGTGGGTAGACCAGTTTCGGAGACTTTTCATGACCCATCCCAACTGTTGGATGTACTCATCTGAGCCTTGATAGTTACCTGGGCTTGCCCGTTCCCACAGTTCCCCCAGCGCTCCTCTGAAGTTTCGGAGTCTCTCGCCCACTGCTTCTTTCTCTTGGAGGCGATCTGGCATTGCGTCTTTTATCTTATTTAAGTGCGACTTAACTTCATTATCTGAGGCCTTTTTGACGCCCAAGAACCGGTTGAAGTGAATGGCGGCGTCCTTCTTCTCCGGATCATTCAGCAGTTCACCCACGAAAGTTGCGCCATCTAGAAACCCCCGTCGCAGGAGCAGGAAGTGATCGTTGGAACACGACAATTCCTCGACCCACTTGGCTGCGCTATTGCTGCTTTTGGGCAGTCCTTTCAAGGGTTCGTGATTGTTCCGAAAACAGTCCTCCTGAAACTTTTTGACATGTTCTTCGCCGGTATGCGCCGTTAGCAACGCAATGCGTCCGGGAGGAAACCCTGATTGGGCTATCAACTTGTTGTATAGCCAGAAGCCACCCTCTCTGGAGTTATATGGCCTTGATAATTGAAAGAAGTCGTTTTCAAGATTTACATCTAGTAAGACGGCGTCGTAGTGGTCAGTGGCGGATTGGCCGGTCAGGGCTTCAAATTCCGCATCACTGCAACAGATGTCAATTTCCAGCGCTTCTAACCATGGTTGATCCCGATACCACTTCCGCCACTTGCCGTAATCCTGCTGTCTGCTGTCGATGGAATCAACGTACTCTGCCAGCGCGCTTCGGTGTGGCTGCGGTATATCTTTGAATACCTCTTTCAGCAGCGCTTCATAGTCGCCCCCATCCCCAAAGTCCTCTACCCACAGCACTCTCATGTCTTCCCCTTGTCGAGCGCGGTGCCTACGCTGAAGGCAACCGTAGCATGCCACTATTGTATTGGCAGCACCGCGCGCAGGGAAAAGACCTCCTTATCGATGGTTGGCTCGTCGAATTTGGCGTGGACCAACTTGCAGACGCCCTCAACGAAACCCAGCCCCGTTTTCCCGCTGAGCGGAGGCGGTGGCATTTCCGAATCGATTGGATTGCGGCAAGCCAATTCGAGGCCGATGTCGGTTCGCATCACGGAGAACGATATGGGACCGCCTGCACCTGCGTATTTCAAAGCGTTGGTCAGAAACTCCCCGACCAATGCAAAGATGACGATATGACGCGCCCCTTCCTCCATCACATGGAGAGACTCAGCACCCGACATGGTCAGCCGCAGGAAGGGAAGTCGAAGTTCGATCCAGGCGGTAATCTGCTCAAGCTGGGTTATAGAACTACCGTCGAGGGGCAGGATTTCGGAGATAAATTCCTCAGTCAGCGTGTTGTACTGAACATCCGGCAGCAGCCTACGGCGGGCACTCTTAAATTCGGGCATCCGGCAAAAGCGCAGAAGCGTCATCTGCAATGCGAGCACGACTGTCTGCGCCACCGAATGATCGCCACCCTGCTCGGAGTCCCAGTCCTTGCGCAGGATCTCTGGATCCGATGTGTATAGCTTGAAGACCTTGATGAGGCTTTCAACAACAGAGGCGCGGGCAGCTGTCGAGGCAAGTCGTGCGGCCACCAAAGCAACGCTCGTATGATCGTGGGCAGCAGTCAGTTCGGTCATGATCTCCCGCAGCATCCCGGATGCGCCCGCCGTTACGTTGACGAGCGTGTGCGAAAGAAAGGAGATCATCTGACGCCGGTCATTTTCAATTGCAAAAACCAGCTTCTTCCTTTCCAGTTCTGTGGCAAGGATTTGCGAACCCGCTCTGATTTTCTGTGCTACTTCACGTTCATGAATATCAGGTGGATGCGGGTTGCCCTCTGCCAAGCAATCAATTGCTAGCTGAATGACTTGATTAACTCGCTGCTCAAGATCAGTTATTTCAGAGAAAGAAACCGAGTCACTATCCAAATTTGCCAATAAATAGCTAGCCCACGCATAGCGTTCGAGCATGGATGAATGAACAGTCCACCGCTTTGTGAGTTCTTCTCTGGAAATGGTATTTTCCGGCTGAAGCACCCAAACCAGTCCCTCAGCAATTTCCGGGAAGAGTGGTATCAAGCCATATGGCCCAGGAACGATATCTAGTCGTCTTCGGTAGCCTCGCAGTTCATGTTTATGCTCCCGGTAGCTCTCGAGATGAGGGTTATGGGAGGTTAGGCTGACGATATCTTCCGGTGTAATAAAGCAATCAGGATCACCCTTAAATTTGAACTCTTCTGCAAGTTTCAGAAGTTGATCGACGGCCAGTTCGCCTTTCTCAAATTCCTCAAAACCAAGGCGATATAAAACATCCGCATAATCTGAAGCGTAGCCGTGTCCCTTTCTGGACCGATCAAGGAGCACCTTTGCCGTTTTAAAATCCTTTTCGCAGCCTAGTCCGCGCAACCTCATCAATCCCGCACGAAGGGCTGCAGTTGAAACGTCGCTGGAATAACCGTAAGTAACGACGGCTGTGTACCAGAAATACGCATTTTTCTGTTCATCTGAATCTGACGGGCTTACGGTGTGAAGATAGTCTGCAAAACAGAGCGCAGCCTCACTGTCACCAGGTAACGAACCAAATCGCGGCAAAAGTGAACCATGTATATCCTTGACTTTAAAGTCGTTGATGTAGTCTTCAACGTCGCCGATATGATCTTCAAAATCACACCACCCTGCGATTGACTGATAGTGTTCCAGCGCTAAATATTCCCTCAGGCACTTCAACCCTGTTTCTGGATTGTGATGTTCGCTGGAGGGATTCATATAGAACTCGGTGGCCAGCGGCGACAAGGCAATTCGGCAGGGGGCAACATCATCTTCGGGAAATGCGGCCGATTTCAGAAGTACGAATTTCTCCTCCACTGTCTCCGAAAATGTTATGGCAAGCTGGTATCTTGCCACCGATGATTTATCGGACGCCTTCAGAAGCCAGTCGTGTGCTTCCTGATACAAATCCTCCCGCTTTTGCAACCAGGTCGGATCCTTGGAAATGAGTTCGTAATACAAGTTCCCTAAGTGACTGCCTTGATCAAGTAGGATCATTGCGAAGGCGTACTGAGCATTGTGATCGCCAGATTGAGCTTTCTCATGCTCGGTTGAGTAACTTTTCAAAAAGTCTTGGTAGTCATCGTCCAATTCCAACTCATGCTTTAGTTCAGAGGGATGACGATCAGCGTGGAAGTCCTTAACTCTCTCATCGTCTTCAAATACTTTCAGGAACCGTGCTGCCCGCGCTTGCTTCAGGTAGCGTTCGCGAAGACGTATGTCATCCAGCAAGTTTTCGAAACTCAGAGGAGGGCGATCTGATTTGCGGGCAGTTGCCAACAGGTATGCAGCTTCAGCATTGCCTTTGTCAGCCGCTGCAATAAGCAGACGAGAGGCATATTCCGGGTCTTGCGGAACACCGTTGGTACCCTTCAGATACATCTTGGCTACAAGTGTTGCCTCGGTCGGATTACGCTCTGGTTCACACGCGTCAAGCCTAATCTGCTCAATGCCAGTAAGTTTGTTTTTCCTTTCTTCATAACGGAGCCTGGAATTCTTCACGACAATATTCTGACTCCTGACTTGCCGATTCCATTGTTCCGTGAGCGCAGCATTCAGCAATTCCCGTTGACTTTCGGGGCGCCTTTTAAGGGCTGCAAGCCATTCCAGCAAATCAGCAGGCACTGTTGGCGGATTGAATCCAGCCATGATCCAACGAAACTCAAAGTTATGAATCTTTGCATCCACAACGGTGCCATTTGTGTCTCGAATCAGGACTCGATCGAAAAACTCCACGGCTAGTCGGACAGTTTCCTCGTTGTCTGCTTCATCGAACATCTGGGCAATTTCATCCATGTTTGCTGCTGTGTTGGCTTGCATCGAATTCACTCCTCATCCTCATCCGGATAAAACCAACCCTCATCTTCGGAGCGTTGGCAGTTAGAGGAATATTCGTACACCTCTTGAACAATTTCTTGCATCAAATCTTGCTGGTAATCATCGTAGTCATCGTTCATGGCTCGCTCCCTTTGGTTGGAATGAGCGCATTCTGCTCGCCGGCCATGGGATCGTAACGGAGAGCTACCGGAGATTGGTGTGGGATGACTACAAGGGATCGGTAGTGTGAGTACGTCAGAGCGTGTAGCTGTAGCGGCCATTCACCGTGAATTTTGGTCGAGTGGCAGGTTACCGACGCATTGCCGACTGAGACTGGCTGACACGCCAGTGGCCGGATTGGCCGACGATCTGCCCGCCATGAAGCAAGGATGAAGGTCTCTTCAATGCTCGATACCAGTCGTTGAAGGCGGCTGATCCGTCGTTGGAAAAGCGTGCCTTGCCTGGACCGCGAAGGTTTCTATCGATCAACCCAAAAAATTACTGCCG
>CAMDHJ010000162.1 GCA_945897865.1 Tepidiphilus sp. J10 | reverse complement strand
AGATGCGGCATGCCGGCGAGGTCGAGGTCGGCGACCTTGCGGCCGGCGCCGAGGTGGATGACCTGGCCTTTCGGGCTGGTTCTGGAGGCGCCGAGGATATAGTCGTAGTTCTGGTCGAAGAAGAAATCGTCCAGGTAGTCGTCCAGCACGATGTGGCGTACCGGTAGCGGGCCGGGTTCGGGGATGGCTTCCTTCAACTGGAAATCGTGCACCAGGCCCTTGTAGATCGGGCGGCCGTCGTAGGGAATTTCCCAGACCTCCGGGATGTCTTTCAGCGCGGCGATGAAGCTGTTGCGCGGACGGGCATCGTAGACGGCGGAGACGCGCGAGGTTTTTCCGGTGTTTCCGATGACCGGAATCACCTTGATCGGCGCCAGATCGGCGCTGTCCAGCGCGACCAGGCTGTGCGGCAGGTAGTTGGCGACCATCACCACCTTGCCGTCCGAGGAAACGGCCAGGTTGCGGGTGTTGATGCCGGCGCGGACTTCGGCCACCACTTTCAGGTTCCACAGGTCGAATTTGGTGACCCAGCCGTCGCGTGTCGCCCAGAACACGAAACGGCCGTCCTGGGTGAACTTGGGACCGCCGTGCAGCGCGTAGCGGGTGGCGAATCGGGTGATCGGCTCCATCTTGTCGCCATCCAATACGGTGATGTGATGGTCGCCGTGCTCGACCACCAGAGTGACGTTCATCGGGTCGGCACTGAACACCGGCCTGGCTGGCAGATTGACGGCGTCGGCGTTGACGATGCGGGAAGCGTTGATGTCGGCGAGATCCCACTTCGGCGGCAGTTTCGGCGGTGTGTAGATCCACTCCGCCAGCGCCTTGATTTCATCGGCGTTCAGCGCTGCCTTGAAGGCGGGCATCTGGGTGGCCGGCAGGCCGTCGGCGATGGCCTTGACCGCATCCGGTCGTTTCAGGCGTGCTAATGAATCCGGCAACAGCGCCGGCCCCATGCCGCCCAGGCGGCTGGGTGCGTGGCAGCTCAGGCAATAGGTTGCGTAGAGTTTTTCCGGATCGGGCGCGGCGTGGGCCAGGCAGGCCATCAGCAACAGGATGTATGGTGCGCTGCGCGCACCGGCCAATCGGTGCGCATGGCGCACCCTACCGAATATCGACATGCTCAAGCCTCTTCAAAGTGGTTTTCAACGATGCCGATTTCCGCGTCGCTCAAATAGCAACCCGGGTCTTCGGCCCAGAAATTGTTGGTGGTCTGCCAGGCGCGCACGCGGGTGTTGCCGTTGCAGATGGCTCGGTATTCGCAGACGGCGCAGCGGCCTTCAACCGGGCGCGTTGCCTGCTTCAGACCAGCCATCAGCGGGTCGGAAGTGTCTGTCCAGATGGTCGAGAACGGCCGCTCGCGCACATTGCCCAACGGGTAATCCCACCACATGGTGTCGGGGTGGACGCTGCCCAGATTGTCGATGTTGGCGATGTTGACGCCGGATGAATTGCCGCCCCATTTCACCAGTTTCTGGCGGATGTGTTCGGCTTGCTCGGGGTGATGTTGCCGCACCCAGTTCAACAGATAGACGCCATCGGCGTCGTTGTTGCCGGTGACATATTCCTTCGGCTGTCCGGCCTGCACCTGGCGCCAGCAACGGTCGAACAGCAGATCAAGGGCGCTGCGGGTGGTCTTGAAGTGGGCGTCACTTATGACCGTCCCCTCGCTCTCTGCCGTTCGCTGCCCCCCAAGGGGGGGGACGCCCGGCTTGAGGCGGCTCGGCGCCAGGCTTATGCGATTCTTGTTGCCGCGTCCGGCGTAGTTCAGGTGCGACAGGTAGAACTTGTCGATCTGTTCGGCTTCCATCAGATCGAGCAGCGCCGGCAGGTCGTGCGCGTTGTCCTGGGTCAGTGTGAAGCGCATGCCGACCTTGGCGCCGGCGTCGCGGCATAGCCGGATGCCGTTCAGCGCGGCGTCGAAAGCGCCTTCCTTGCGGCGGAATTTGTCATGCGTTGCGCGCAGGCCGTCGAGGCTGATGCCGACATAATCGAAGCCAGTGTCGGCAATCGCGACGATGTTGGATGCATCCACCAGCGTGCCGTTGGTGGACAGGCCGACGTAGAAGCCCATCGCCTTGGCGCGCCGGGCGATGTCGAAGATGTCCGGCCGCAGCAGCGGTTCGCCGCCGGACAGGATCAGTACCGGTACATGGAAGGCTTTCAGATCGTCCATCACCTCGAACGCTTCGCGGGTGGACAGTTCGCCGCTGAAATTCTTGTCTGCCGAGATCGAATAGCAATGTTTGCAGGTCAGGTTGCAACGCCGCACCAGGTTCCAGATCACCACCGGGCCGGGCGGGTTGCGCTTCGGCCCGAGCGGTGTTGGCTGCGCGACTTCCTGCATGAATTGGGTGACACGGAACATGGATCGGTACTCCAGGTAAAAAGTTAATCGGCCTGTGGGTTAAACAGCCAGCACCGTAGGATGGGCGAAGCCGAAGGCGCGCCCATCACCCAACGCAGGAATGATGGGCGCGCTGCGCTTCGCCCATCCTACGGGGGGATTGATGGTTGGCTGATTCACGTCAATCGACCAGCCGCAGACCGGTCTTTTTCAACATTCGACTGCTGTAAAGAATGTCGGACTTGCGGCAGGCATCGCCCAGCACGGCGGCGATCCGGTCAGCATCCGCTTGTGCCTCTTCGCGGCTCTTGGCATGCACCATGGCGAATAGGTTGTACGGCCAGTGAGGCAGCCGACGCGGGCGGCGGTAGCAATGGCTGACGAAGGGAAGTTGGCCGATGCGTTCGCCGAGTTCGTCGACCTGATCGTCGGCGATATCCCAGACGGTCATGCCGTTGGCGCTGTAGCCCAGCGCGTAGTGGTTGGGCACCACACCGATGCGGCGGATGACGCCGGTTTCCTGCATCGCCCGCATCCGTGCCATGACTTCTTCCGCGCTCATGCCAAGTTGCTCGGCAATCACGTAATAAGGGCGCGGCGTCAGCGGCAAACCTGCCTGGGTGGCGGCAATCAGGCGGCGGTCGATCGCGTCGAGGTTGGACAAATCAGGCCTCCAGGATCAGTTGAACAAAGAACTCGCGTTCCTTGGGAAAGCGATAAACCGGCAAACCAGTCATCGATTCGATGTAATCAAACGCGTCTTCAACCTTCTGTGCGGAGTCCGCCGCGCCAACAAACCACAGGTTCAGCGCATGTTCCCGCCGGTAGTTATGTGCAATTTCCGGTTGCAGATTGACGAAATCGGCGACGCGTTGGAACTCTGCTGCTGGCACCGCCATCGCTGCCAGCACGTTGACGCCGCCCATCCGGTCGGCATTGAACAACGGCCCGAAGCGGGTCAGCACGCCGGCCTGCAACAGCGCGTCGATGCGCGCGATCAAGGTGTCTTCGTCGATACCAAGGCTTGCAGCGGCGACCTGAAAGGGCCGTTCACAGATCGGAAAACCGCCTTGCAAGGTGTTGATCAGACAACGGTCGAGTTCGGTCAGAACGGACTTGTCCTGTTCGGTTGCCGGTCCGGGGTGGGCGCGCAAGCTGGCCGGCGATGGCGAGGCCGCGCGCGGCTGACGAATCCGGCTCATACCGCGATGGCCTGTTCAATTTTTGTCGCCTGCGAGTAGCAGGCGCCGCATTGCTTGAAGCGGCGGCGGGAAAACAGCGGCTGGCAGTTGATGTGCTGCAGTTGCAGGGTTTGCTGTATGCCTTCGATTTCCTCCACCACGGCCTGCCGATCCTGGCCATGCACCATCGAGAACAGGTTGAAACGCCAGTCCGGCAGGCGACGCGGGCGGCGATAGCACAGCGTCACTGCGGACTGGCTGGCCAGCTGGCGGCCGACTTCGGAAACTCGGTCATCTGGCACATCCCAGACCACCATGGCGTTGGCGGAGTAGCCCAGTTCCCGGTGCCGCACCACGACGCCGAAGCGACGAATGACGCCCAGCTTCAGCAGTCGGGCGATGCGGCCAAATACCGCGTCTTCGCTGCAGCCGAGACGGGTGGCGAGTACCGCGTAGGGTTGCGGCGATAGCGTGATTCCGCCTTCCAGCGCAGCGGCCAGTGCATGGTCGACGCGTTCCAGCACTGGTGACGTGCTGGATTCCCGAGGTCGCCGCACCGGGTCGTGATGCGGGCGTCCGGCCGGGTGTGCGCGGCCACCGCGCAGATCGAAGCCGAGGTCGATATGAAAGTCTTCCAGCATCGGCAGATCGAGCACCTGGCTACCGGCCGCGCGGCCGATTTCGGCCAGAACCTGGCTGACTCGCTCCCGGCTGGGCGCGGTGGCGACAAACCAGAGGTTGAACGCATGCTCGCGCTCGTAATTGTGATTGACCTCGGGGAATTCGCTGATGATCCGCGCTACCGCTTCGATCCGATGTTCCGGCGCCGCCACCGCAGCCAGCGTGCTCCAGCCCAGCGTGTGCGGCCGGAACACCGCGCCGATGCGGGAAACAGCGCCGTCGGCGGCCAGCGTCCGCAGCCGTTCGATCACCGTCGTTTCCGACGTTCCCAGGCGCCGTGCCAGTTCGGCATACGGCCGTTCGGTCAGCGGAAAATCGCGCTGCCAGTCGTTGACCAGGGCGAAATCAAGGGGGGAAAGGGGCTCCATGTTCATAGTCCGAAGCGATGCGCGCGTGAGGAGAAGAAGATGCCGCTGGGCGACTGCGCAGGAATTTCGGCCAGCTTTTCGAAGCTGGCGGTGTCGTGCACCTGGATGCGGTTTTCGTCGCGTACCGAGATCCAGACATGCTCGCCACGTGGGGTGAATTCCATGTGCAACACAGCTTTTCCGGGTTTCATCGTGTGCACGATGGCCTGGCTTTCGACATCGATGACCTGCACCGTGTCGTAATGCGGGAAGGCGAAGTTGACCCACAGCTTGCGGCCGGTCGGCTCCGCCATGACGAACACCGGCTGGCCGGCGACCGGAATGGTGCCGACCTTCTGCCACGTGGAAATATCCACCAGCACCACTTCATGCCGGCCGACGCCGGGAATGAACGCCAGATTGCCGGCCACTGCCCAGGTTTCCAGGTGCGGCATCTTGTAGACCGGCAGTTTCTGCTCGCCACGGCCGTAGTCGGGCAGGGCGCGTTTGACGCCGCGTTCCGGATGCCACAGGTCGAGCACGGCGATGCCGCCCTTGCCGTTGCCACCCTCGCCGAACAGGCCGGCGATGTACCAGCGGCCGTCGCCGGTGACCAGCGCGTCGTAAGGTTCCTTGCCAATGCCGGTATGCCGGGTGATGACCGGGTTCTTCGGGTCTTTCGACAGGTCGGCCTGCCAGATTTCGCCGGCTTCGAACAGGCTGAAGGTGAAGCGGTTGCCGGCGGCTTCTTCCAGGCCGATGACTTTCGACAGTTCACCAGTGATTGCCGAGCGGGCCGAAACCTCGCTCAGCAGTTCCAGCGTTTCGCTATCAAAGAATTTGACGCCGCCCGGCTTGTAGTTGGCGGCGGCGAGAATGCTGCCGTCCTGCGAGATGGCGCCGCCGATGCTGTTGCCGGACTGGATGATGCGCTTGACGATGTTGCCGGTAAGCAGGTCGATCTTGGTCAGGCCACCATCGCGGCCGAAGATGAATGCATAGCGCGCGTCGCGTGAAAACACAGCGGAAGCGTGCGACAGATCGCCCAGGCCTTCGATGCGCTGCAGCCCGGTCTTCTTGCTCGTATCGAGCAGTTGCACGCTGCCCTTGGCGCGTTCGATGACCAGGCCGAGATCTCCGGTTCCACGCAGTTCCTGGGCGAAGGCGGGCAGGGCGAGGACGGCACAGGCCAGCAGTAGGTGCGAATTCATTCGCATTTTTGCCAGCGTTTGTGCGAATAAATTCGCACCTACAGATTTGGGCGATCTGCACATGGTCATTCCGGAAATCCTTTCATCAACGCGGTGACAATCCAGTTCGCATCCGATTCATTCAGATGCGGCATCCAGCCCGGCATGGCGGTGCCGGTGCGGCCATAGAGAATGCTGGCTTCAAGCGCATCGCTGGATTTGCCGACCAGCGCTTCGGCGGTCAGCGGCGAGCCGAGTCCGCCGGTGAGGTGGATGCCGTGGCAGAAGCCGCATTCCTGGCGCACGAAGCGGGTCAGTTCATGTTGTCGCTCAGCTGAAGGCGTGGCCGGCAGATCGGCTGCCTGCGCCGGATGCACCAGCGCAGTGAGCGCGAGCATGGCGACCGCGAAAAAGGTGATGACGACGAGACCAAGTCCCAGTGCCAGCATCGGATTCGGTTTGAATACCTCAGCCTGGGTTGGAGTGTCGGGGGTACGGCAATTTCGGCAGCTATGTCTTGGCATGGTGGATTTCCTTCCGGGTTTGCGAGCCACCCCGCTTCGAGGTGTCTCGCGAACCCGTCCGGCGTGCGGTTAATCGCAGCCGGACGGAGTTCAGGTCAGATCAAGCTTTTCAATACACGTCGTGCTGGGTGTTGTAGACGTTGAATTTGCCGGTCGGCGTGATCAGGCGCGGGTCTTTGATCACAGCTTTCAGCTTGCGTGTCTTGTCGTTCATCACGACGATGGCCGATTGCTTGTTCTTCGGATTCCACAGCGAGAACCAGACCTCGTCGCCCGCCCGGTTGTACTCGGGGTGGGTGATACGCATCGGGCCGTCACCGATTTCGGCAAGCTTGGCGATGTTCAACACCTGAGCCGGTTTTTCCAGATTGTTCAGATCGAAGATGGAAATCGACTGGTTTTCTTCCGAATTGGGCGACAGGGCGGCATCCACCCACAGGTTCTTCGATTTCGGATGCGTTTTGATGAACAACGAGCCGTTGCCGTGGTTCTTCAGGGTGCGCACGACTTTCCAGGCGTGCTGTTTGTGTTTAGCTGGATCGGTGCCGATCACCGCGACGGTATCGTCGCCGAGGTGGCCGGTGGCCCATACCGGACCGTACTTCTTGTCTACCCAGTTGGCGCCGCGACCCGGGTGCGGCTTGACACCGACCTTGACATTGGCGGCCAGCTTGCCAGCCTTGGTATCAACGACGGACACGGTGTTGCGCATGTTGGCGGCGACCAGGAAGTAGCGCTTGGACAGATCCCAACCGCCGTCATGCAGGAAGCGCTCGGCTTCGATTTCGGTGGTCTTCAGGTTCTTGATGTCGCTGTAATCCACCAGCAGCACCTTGCCGGTTTCCTTCACGTTGACGACGAACTCGGGCTTGATCAGCGACGAGACGATGGAGGCCACGCGCGGTTCCGGGTGGTATTCCATTTCGTCGTAGGTGTAGCCGCGGGTGGACATGATCTTCAGCGGCTTCAGCGTCGGGCCGTCCATCAGCACATAAGCGGGCGGCCAGTAGGAGCCGGCGATCGCCAGTTTGTCTTCGTAGCCCTTGAACTTGGAGGTGTCGATCGAACGCGCGTCGGAACCGGTGCGGATGCTGGCCACGGTCTGCGGCGTTTCCATCCACAGGTCGATCAGGTTGATCAGGCCATCACGGCCGGTGGTGTACAGGTAACGGCCGGAGCTGGACATGCGCGAGATATGCACCGCGAAGCCGGTCTTGATGACCTGCACGATCTTCTTGCTGTTGCCGTCGATGAGGGCAATCTCGCCGGTATCGCGCAGCGTCACCGAGAACAGGTTGGGTAGGTCGAGCTTGTTCATCTGCTTGGTCGGGCGCTGGTCCACCGGGATCAGCAACTTCCAGCTCGCCGCCATTTCCTTCATGCCCCATTCAGGCGGGGTTGGCGCGGGATGCTGGATGTAACGCGCCATCAGGTCGATTTCCTTGTCTGACAGTTCGTTCGAGGTGCCAAAGTTGGGCATGCCGCCCGGAGTGCCGTAACCGACGAAGATTTTCAGACTTTCGGTGCCGAGCTTTTGCATGTCGCCTGGCAGTAAGGCCTTGCCAGTGGCGCCCTTGCGCAGCACACCGTGGCAGCCGGCGCAGCGGTCGAAGTAAATCTGGCGGCCCTGGTCGAACTCGGCCTTGGTCATTGCCGGCGCAGCCGGGTCGGAGGATTGGTACATGTCCAGCTTGGCCAGGCTGGAACCGCCGCCGGCCAGATAACGCGCATCCGGTGCGCCCATGTGGTCCTTGCTCGCATCGGCCGCCCAAGCCATGGAAACCGCCAGCGGCAAAGCCGCAATCATCAAACCGCTTACTAACTTCTTCATCGTATTGCCCTCCGGAAAAACAGGTGGTGGAAAAAACCTGACTTGCATGGGGGGCAAAGATGCACTGTCGGTTCAGGGGCTGGCCTTGATGTTTGTCAATCTTGTTTGTCGTTACGGTAAGCGAAGTTGATAAAAGTCAAATGCTTTAGTCGGGTATCTCGCCACCATCCGCCGCACTGAAATAAATCGAGGAGATCGAGATGCTCGAACCCGTAAAACTGGCGGACTTTTTCATTGTTTTCTTCAGCGCCGCGTCGGTAATCATGTTCGGCGCCACCTACGCCCTGCTGTTTGCCTGGTCACGCATGCGCAACCGGCCGCGTCTGATGCCGCTGGCCTACCTCGGTTATTTCGGCCTGGTGATTTCGGTCATCGTTTTGGCGGTGCACGCCAATCTCTTCAACAACACATTCTGGAGCGTCATCGTGATGCTGATGCTGGTCGGCTATCTGGTCGCGCCGCACGGCATCTGGCATTTGTGCGTCGAAACCCATGCCGATGAGCATGCGGATGAAGTGGCGGCGCCCATCAAGGTTTTTCAACAGCGGTAAGCAACAGGAGGCATGGCCATGGCAGAGACGCAAACTCAGGCGTTGTGGTGGGCATCCGAATCCTTTTGGCGAAAGATGGCCATTTGGGTTACGGCAGGCTCGTTCGTAGTACTCATTTTTCTCACCTTCGATACGGTGAAGCAGATCACGGCGGGCGGGAAACGTGTTCCCGCCTATTCAGTGATCAATCATCGGGTTGATTATGCGTTTGATGAGGCACGCAACATTCAGGT
>CAMDHJ010000161.1 GCA_945897865.1 Tepidiphilus sp. J10 | reverse complement strand
TACCTGCTCTTCGGCCTCGCCATCGCGGCCGCCATCGGCTACGGCTTCATGCCGCGCCCGCTGGCGGTGGAACTGGCGCCGGTGCGCAAGGGTGAGTTGGCGGTGACGGTGGAAGAAGAGGGCAAGACGCGGGTGCGCGAGCGCTATGTCATTGCCGCGCCAGTCGCCGGCCATGCCCGCCGCATCGATCTCAAGGTCGGCCATGCCGTCGCCGCCGGCCAGACGGTCGCCTTCATTGAACCGGCGCGCGCCGCCAGCCTCGATCCGCGCAGCCGCGCCCAGGCCGAAGCCGGTCTCGCAGCCGCCCGCGCCGCGCTGCAGGCGGCTTCGGAAAACGTCCGCAGCGCCGCCGCGGAGGCCAGTTTGTCCGCACAGGAACTGGCACGCAGCGAGTCGTTGCGGCAGGCGCAATTCCTTTCCCAGGCCGCGTTGGATCAGGCCCGCGCCCGCTCGCAAGCCAGTCAGGCGACGCGGCAGGCGGCTGCTTATCGTGAGCAGGTCGCGCGACATGAAGTCGAAGCCGCCCGCGCTGCCTTGATCCAGACCGCAGCCTTGACGCCGGGTGCGCCAGGCGAAAGCGTGCGCGTGACCGCGCCGGTCGCCGGTCATGTGCTGAACGTGCCGCACGAAAGCGAGGGTGCGGTGCAGCCCGGCCAGGCGCTGCTGGAGATCGGCAACCCGCAATCGCTGGAAGTGGTGGTGGAAGTGCTTTCCACGGCGGCGGTAAAAATCGGCGTAGGCACGCTGGTCCGGCTCGACCGCTGGGGCGGCGAGGACTCACTGCAAGGCCGCGTCCGGCTGGTTGAACCGGCCGGCTTCACCAAGGTATCCGCCCTCGGCGTCGAGGAACAGCGGGTGCGGATCATCGTCGACATCAGCAGCCCGCCGACGCAATGGCGGCAGCTTGGCGACGGCTACCGGGTCGAGGCCAGCTTTGTGCTCTGGCATGGCACGGATCTGCTGCTGATCCCCAGCAGCGCCTTGTTCCAGCACGGCGACGTCTGGGCGGTATTCATCGCCGACGCCGATCGCGCCCGCCTGCGCCCAATCCGCATCGGCCAGCGCAACGGCCTCGCCGCACAGGTGCTCGACGGCCTCAAGCCAGGCGATCAGGTCGTCGCCCACCCGGACGACAAGATCGTCGATGGTGTCAGGATCAAGTCGCGTGGAAGCTGAGGAGCGCCGGACAAGATCACCTGGATACCGCCTGGTTGGACAGGGTGACCTGGCACACCTCGTCACCAATCTTGACCAGAATCTTCACCACGGCAAGGGCGGGCGCAAGCTTATCGAAGCCCGGAATGACATCCTTCACCAGGTCCAGGAGTTCCAATCCCGCCGAAGTCGTGGTCAACACGGCCTGGGTGTAGTCCTTTTCCCCCACATCCGTCCATGCCTTGGCCGCAGCAATACCCAACAGCGCGACTTCGACTCCGTCGATGGCCCCGTTCAACTGAGGACTGGTGACGGGAAACTGTGTCTTGGCCAGACTCAGCGTCAGTGCCCCGATCTTGCTGATGTGCCCGGTCATGCCCAGAACCTGCTTGGCCGTGTTTGGCTGCTCTGCGTTCTCTGCCAGCGAATCGGCCGAGATTGACTGGAGCACCAAGCCCTTCGACAAGGTGACCGGGGGATTCAACGAGATGCCCAGCGCCGCCGCCAGATCGGGGGAAAACGCGATCTGCTGCTTGGGGTCCGCAACGAGAGCACTCAGGCGCGGCAGGGATTGGCCCTTGAAAGTGGCAACCGAAGAAATTTTCATCTGAAATCCTCCGAGCATGGCTGTCTGTTCAGCGTAGTTCCAACTGGTCGATCCAGCCAGAAGAGCGTTCGAGTGGGGCTGTTTAACCCAGCCTCTCCATCCTCTGCCGGGCAGCCTCGATATGCTGCCCCAAGGCATCCATGCAAGGCCCCCAGCCTTCCGTAAACCTGCCGTCCTGTCGCATCTTGTCCCAATAGATTTCGGCCAAGCCCAAGGCCTGTTGCCAAGTTGCCGGGGTGACGCAGGATTGCAGGTTGGCCGGGTTCAGACTAACGGGCAGATTGCCGCCATTGCCGGGTCTGAAGGCCATCGGCAGCATGTCGTAAGACGGAGCGATCGCATACGGGCTGTCATGGTCCGAGATAAATGACAGATTGCCGTTGTGCATGTCGGTGTTCCCGATCAGAACGCCGAAGGCATACAGAAGCATCGCAATATCGGCGGCCTCGGCGGTAATGACGCGGGAAGCCGCCAGACGGGTTGCCAGTACCGGCCAGGGCGAAATGGCATCGCCGACGAACTCCGAATCGAGAGCGGTCAGTGAATGAACGGCGCGGCGGCCCAGCGTCCCCAACCTGTCGAATCGTTCGACTTCAAGAAAACGCCGGGTGCCGATGTCCACGATCCTGCTCACGACCGCCGGCATACCCGCATCGTTCAGCACGCGGCCGGCAAGATGTTCGGCCAGGAGCAGATCGCGCCAGCGTTGAGTCACCGTGTTGTCATCTTGCGCAGTGAATTTCACGATGACGTGCCTACCGTTGTAGGCCACGAATTTCGGTTGTTCGCCGCCCGCTGATGAACCTGCAACCTCACCACGTTCGACGGCCTCAGCCAGTTCCGGATAGTCGGCATCCGCAATGGGAACAAAGGTCGGCGACTGGATGAAGTGTTCGCGGGCAATATCGCCCAACAGCAGGTTGCCGACCAAATCATCACCATGCTGGATCAACGCCCGCATGGCATGGGTATCGGACCACTCGTTAATGTTGGCAGGGAGACCAAGTTCAGCGGCGAAGCTGATGGCATAGGCTCGGCCAAGGAAGCCAGATGGGCGCATGTCCTGAATCCACCATGGCAGGCCGTCGGAATGAAGGGTTGCGCCATCATCTTGAAGCATGACAAAGCCATCCGGGCGCACAGGCACCAACACGCCAAGCCGGCGAAGCTGCCCCTCAATGGTTACACGGTAGACCGGCACCTCAGCAAAGCTACGGGTAGCATCGCGCAGGGCATATTGAATAGATCTGGCGGCACCGATTCGGACGATTTCTGACCCCATTCTGGCAATGACTCGGGAAAGCGTTGGTTGGCTGATTCCCATAAGATCAATGAGTTGACGCGCAGCTCCCGGGCCTTTGGCCAACAGGGAACGGATATGGTCAACATGTGCGGCGGTCATGGTGAATAGAATAAAGAATAGATTTGTGAATAGATTATTGATTTATCCATCAATGAATGGCAATTACTTTTCGGATGAAGGTGGAAGACGGTTCGAGCGGCTCGGCTGGGCCTGGACGCAAAAAGGGGAGCCATTCGGCTCCCCTTTTTGCGATTGACTGCTTAACTGGTTGTGACTTGATGCGGCCGGATTGGCCGCACAATCCAGATCAAGCGGCGTAGTTGGCTTCCGCGAAAGACCAGTTGACCAGGCTGTTGAGGAAGGTTTCGACGAACTTCGGGCGCATATTGCGGTAGTCGATGTAGTAGGCGTGTTCCCAGACGTCGACGCAGAGCAGCGGGGTGTCGGCGGTGGTCAGCGGGGTGCCGGCGGCGCCCATGTTGACGATGTCGACCGAACCGTCGGCCTTTTTCACCAGCCAGGTCCAGCCGGAACCGAAGTTGCCGACGGCGCTGGTCTGGAAGGCTTTCTTGAATTCGTCCAGGCTACCCCATTTGGCGTTGATCGCGTCAGCCAGCGCGCCTGCGGGTGCGCCGCCGCCGTTTGGCTGCATGCAGGACCAGAAGAAGGTGTGGTTGGAGACCTGGGCGGCGTTGTTGTAGATGCCGCCGGCGGGGGCGGTCTTGACGATTTCTTCCAGCGACTTGTCTTCAAAGGCGGTGCCCTTGATCAGGTTGTTCAGGTTGGTGACGTAGGCCTGATGGTGCTTGCTGTAGTGGTAGTCGAAGGTCTCGGCCGACATGTGCGGGACGAGGGCGTCTTTGGCGTAGGGCAGGGCAGGCAGTTGGTGTTCCATGTGGGTTCTCCGGGGTGGGGTGAAAAAGAGGTGTGAAAGGGGTGGGGTGAAAATTCAGCGCGCATTCTAAGCGGCGGTATGGAGTCGGGGCAATGGTTGACTGAAATTGTCAGTTATTGCTGACATGTTCATCCGGTATCGGTTTTCAGCGGACTTCAAACTCGACCTGATCCAGTGTCTGGCCATCGGCATCGATCAGGCTGAGTTGGTGCTTGCCGCGCGTCAGCGGCCAGGTGTCGGTTTCCTGGCGGGTTTGATCAATCAGCCAGACTGCGCCGGTCGGTGCGTTGCGGGCGCGGAAGTGCAGTTGTTGACGTTGCATCGGAATGTCGGGGTCGAGCGCGAGGATCATCGCATCGCCGGGGTGCAGGATTTCGACCACGCCGCGCGCAGCTTGCCAGGTGTCGCCGGCGGGTTCGGTGCCGGGGATGAACCACTCCTGGCGGGGTGGTTCATCCGCCGGCTGGATGGTTTTGCGGATCAGGCCGGCGGCGGCTTTGGGCGCTTGCAACGTGGCGTCGGGTTTGCCTGCGGACTTGGCTTCAACCGGATGCAGATGATCCATGATCGCGGCCCAGGCGGGGGCGGCGCCGCTGATGCCGGAAACGTCATGCATCGGGCTGCCGTTGAAATTGCCGATCCAGACGCCGGTGGTGAAGCGGCGCGAGAAGCCGATGCACCAGTTGTCGCGCATGTCTTTGCTGGTGCCGGTTTTGACTGCAGTCCAGTAGCGTGTGGCGAGCGGGTTTTCCAGGCCGAAGGTCAGCGCGCGGGCTTGCCGATCGGACAGAATGTCGGCGACCAGGAAGCTGGCTTGCGGGCTTTGTACCCGCTTGGCCTTTGCTTTTGCCGCCACCGGGGTAAAGCGCAGCGGCGTTCGGCGTCCGCCATTGGCGAGGCTGCGATAGGCATTCACCAGTTCTTCCAGGCGCACATCCAGGCTGCCCAGCGCGAGCGCGTAGCCGTAGTAATCGGCGTCTTCGGTGAGGTTGGCAAAGCCGAGTTCCTGCAGCCGCGTGGCAAACGGATCCAGTCCGGTCAGCTTGAGCGTTTGTACCGCCGGGATATTCAGCGAACTGGCCAGTGCGTAGCGGGCGCTGACCAGGCCACGGAAGGCCTGGTCGTAATTCTGCGGCGCGTATTGACCTCCGCTGGTCGCAATGGAAAGTGGTGCATCTTCGAGTGGCGAGGCGGCGGTGAGCAGGCGCTTTTCAAACGCCAGGCCGTAGAGAAACGGCTTCAACGTCGAGCCGGCCTGGCGCAGCGCCTGCACGCCGTCGTTCTGCGCCGCGTTGGAGTTGCTCAGGCTGACATAGGCGAGCACCGCGCCGCTGGCGTTATCGACCACCAACGCGGCGGCATCCTGCACGTTGCGCGCGGCGAGGACGTTCAACTGTTGTGTCAGCACGGACTGAACCTGACGTTGCAGGTTGGCATCAAGTGTGGTGGGGATGGGTTGACTGCGCGGAGAGGTAGAACTGGCTTTATTCGCACGGGCTGTTGTCGCAGCGGCTGTTTTCAATCTGGGCGATGCGAGGCCGGGCATAAGCCGTTGCGCCAGATGCGGCGCCAGGTTGGCGGCGGGCAGGATCGGATAGCGTCCGCTCAGGACATTGAAGGTACGCGCATCCAGCCGGGCGCAGTTCTTTTCCTCGGCCAGAATGCAGGCGCGGCGTGCGACATCCTTCGGCTTGGCGTTGGGCGAGCGTATCAGCACGGTCAGAATCAGGGCTTCGTCGTCGCTCAGGCCGGCCGGGCGTTTGTCGTAGAGGCCGCGCGCGGCGGCGTCGATACCGCTGAGCTCGCCCCGGAACGGCGCCAGATTCAGGTAGGCCTCAAGGATTTCGGCCTTGCTCCAGCTTTTTTCAAGTTCCTGTGCCGCCTGCAACTGCCGCCATTTTTCCGCCACGTTGCGGCGCGCGATGCGGGCGCGGTATTTCGCGTCGAGTAGACCGGCGAGTTGCATGGTCAAGGTGGAAGCGCCGCGCAGTTTTTCCTGCCGCAGGTTGGCCAATGTGTTGGTCAGGGCGGCCTTGCCGGCAGCCAGCCAATCGACGCCAGCATGCTCGAAGAAACGTTGATCTTCTGCCTTCAGAACGCTGGCAATCAGCGCCGGCGAGATGTCGGCCAACGGCGTCCAGGCGGTGCGCCGGATGCGCGGGTCGATGCGGATTTCCTGCAGCAGTTCACCGTTGCGATCAAGCAGATGCGCTTCCGATGAACGCCAGTTGGCGCGCACCTCGTCAAAGCCGGGCAGTTCGAAGGACGGCGGAGCGGCGAGGGCGGCTGGACTCGCAGCCAGCGAGGCCGCCGTCAGCAAGGCAAGGCATAGCAGCGCGCGGTATTTCACGGCGCCACGTCGAATACGCCATTCGGCGCTTCGCCGAACATTTCGGGTGCGTACATCGCTTCAACCCGGGTTGGCGGCATCTGGAACTGGCCGTCGCTGTTCAGTCTTAGCGTGTATTCCAGCTTGAACTGGCCGCGCGGGACATATTCGTAATAGGCGCGATAGGTGTCGAACAGGCGTTCCTGCCAGGCCGGCCAGGCGCCGCCTTGATGGCTTTCATCCTGGGTTAGCAAGGCCGAGCCGCGCTGCGTGCCGCCGCTCAGGATGCTGGCGCCGGCCGGCACCGGGTCTTCCACCACAACCCAGCCCATGTCGTCGCGCGCTTGGATGTTCAGGCGCACGCGCAACACATCGCCGCGACTCCATTTGCCGCTCGTCTTCTGATCGATCGGGATGATTTCGCGTTTGACGCTGTAGCCGCGCTGCACCGGCGTGGTAATCGGCACGGCGGCGAGCGTGGTGACGCTGACATAAGGCTGACCATCGCCTTCGTGTTTCAGCTTCAGCGTGGCGGGCGTGTCTTTCTCGCTAGCCTTCTGAGCCGTGAGTGGCAGGAAGGCGGTGGCGCCTTTCGGGAAGGCATGCCAATCGACCAGGCGGCCGTCTTTGCCGAGCACGACAAAGCTCTTGCCGCTTGGTTTCACCGCTTCGAATTGCTGCTGATAGCGGGCCAGCGCCAGCACGCCCCAGGCATTCGCGGTGGTGGTGTTCCAGCGTCCGTCCTGTTGCCGCGCCAGGCTGCCGCTGAGCAACTTCGGCAGGCGCTCCCGCCAGGCCGTTTCCGGCATCAGCACGAGCAACGCGCGCACGGCGTTGGTATCGGCCGAGGTCATCATCCACCAGAGATCGTCGCCGGTTTCGTTGCTGAAGTTGAGACGCTTGCCTGTGTAGGTGAAGCGGGCTGCCAGCGCATCCAGCGCGGTGCGCAAATGCGCTTCACGTTGCGCCAGTGTCGGCGTGTTTTGCAGGATGCTGATCCAGTCGATCAGCGCCGAGGACGGCCACAGCGTCGGTTCCGGTTTGAGGGTGGAAATCAGCGCCGGGGTTGCTTTGCCGTCGCGCGCCAGTGCTTCCAGCGCCGCCAGACGCAGCACCACCGGATTTTCCCAGGCGTTGTGGCGGGTCTCCGAGTGGCCGCTGAGATAGTTGGCTAAGCCTTGTTGCAGCGAGGTTTTGACCTCCAGCGGCAGGCTCCAGCCGGCCTGGTCGGCGATCGACAACACATAGGCGGTGAGCGTGATGCTGCCGTGTCCATCGCCAGGGAAGAAGTTGGCGAGGCCGTTTTCGGCCAGATAGGTCGGCAGTTCGCCGGCCAGAGCGGTCCAGGCGGTCCGGTCCTGGGTTGCGACGGCCTTGGAAATTTTCTGTTCCAGACAGGCGTAGGGGTAGCGCCGCATGTAGTCGCGCAAGCCGGTCTGGCCATCGGCCAGGCTGGCGGACAGGGTGGTGCGCAGTTCACCGCTGCCGGGCAGGCTGCCGTGTGGCAGCGCGACGGGCAGATCGAGGGTCTGGTCGAGTCGGTACAGGCTGGAGGATTGCACCCGTACCGGTACGGCGGAATGGATGTTCTGCGTCACTTTCAGCGCATCGCGGGCAGGGCTGGCGATGCCCTGGCCAGCGATTTCCTTCGCGCTCAACGTCCATTCCAGGTTGCCGCTTGCAGGCAAGGTGTCCGGTACCCGCACCGGCCAGACCAGCTCCCGGCTTTCGCCTGCCGCCAGCGTCACGCTGCGCGACGGCAGAGCTTTCAGTCCCTTGGCGTTGGCTTCGATTTCAATCTTCATGCTGCGATCGCTGCCGTTTCTGACCGTGAAATAGGCTTGCAGGCGGTCGCCTTCGCGCACCACGGGCGACAAGCCGGAGATCAGTTGCAGATCTTGGCTGCTACGGATGGCGGTCTTGCCGCTACCGAATCGGTTTTCCGAGGCAGCAATGGCGACGATGCGGAACGAGGTCAGACTGTCGTTGAGCGGAATTTCGACGCTGGCCTCGCCGTTTGAGTCGAGGCTGACGCGGGCTTGCCAGAACAGCAGCGTGTCGAACAATTCGCGCGTTGGTAATTTGCCGCCGCCACCGCCGGCAGGCAGCGCTTTTTTGCCGAAGTGGCGTTTGCCGGTGACCTGCAGCTGCGCAGTGAAGGTCTGCATGCTGTAGCCGCGTTCGGCCAGCATCGCTTCGAGCAGGTTCCAGCTGTTGTTGGGCGCCAGTTCGAGCAGGCCTTCATCGACCGCCGCCAGGGTGACTTCGGTGCCGATCGGCGGCAGTGCACCTTCCGGCGTACGAACCTTGACGCGGGCTTTGGCTTTTTCGCGAATCTGGTACTGGCTGCGATCGGTTTTGACTTCAACTTCCAGCCGATGCGCGCGTTGGCCGACTTCGATACCGGCGATGCCGAGTTTGAACCCGGGGCGGCCAAGATCGACCAATGCGGTCGGTTTGACCTCGTCATTGCGGCCGCGCACGACCAGCGCCGAAACGAATACGTTCGGCGCCCAACTGGCTCGCACCGGGATTTCGATCACCGGCGATTTGCCGGACAACTCGACGACGCGGGCGTCTAGCACGCCCTCGCGTTCGACGCT
>CAMDHJ010000160.1 GCA_945897865.1 Tepidiphilus sp. J10 | reverse complement strand
AATCCGTTGCTGGTTTCGGTGCGTTCCGGATCTGCGATGTCGATGCCGGGCATGATGGACACCATCCTCAACCTCGGCCTCAACCCGGACACCTTGCAAGGCCTGATCGCGCAGACCGGCAACGAACGCTTCGCGAATGATGCTTACCGTCGCTTCGTCCAGCTTTTCGGCAAGGTTGCGCTCGGCGTACCGGAAGAACTGTTCGACACCGAATTTGATGCGGTGAAGCAGAAGGCCGGCGTCAAACACGATGTCGGTTTGTCGGCGCGAGATCTGAGCGAGATCGCCGAACGCTTCCTGGAAGTGGTGCAGAAACATACCGGCCAGCCCTTCCCCACCGACCCGTACCAGCAACTCGAGATCGCCATCAAGGCGGTGTTCAACTCCTGGGGTGGCAAGCGCGCGGTGGATTACCGGCGCGAATTCAAGATCACGCCGGCGATGGCCAACGGCACTGCGGTCAACGTGGTGGCGATGGTGTTCGGCAACATGGGCGATGAGGGTGAAAACTACAGCGCGACCGGCGTCGGCTTCACCCGCGACCCTGGCACCGGCGAAAACGTGATGTTCGGCGAGTACCTGGTGAACGCGCAGGGTGAGGACGTGGTGGCCGGCATCCGCACACCGAAGCCGGTGGCGGAACTGGAACAGGAAATGCCGGACCTGTACCGCCAACTGGTGAACCTGCGTAATCAATTGGAAAGCCATTACCAGGAAGTGCAGGACTTCGAATACACCATCGAGAAGGGCGTGCTGTATTGCCTGCAAACCCGCAACGGTAAGATGAACGCCACCGCGCTGGTGCGCACCTCGGTGGAAATGGCGCAGGCCGGATTGATCGACAAGACCCAGGCCTTGCTGCGCATCCAGCCGGAATTGCTTGAACAGCTTCTGTTCCCGCGCCTCGATCCGAAAGCCGGCGCCAAACCGGTGGCCAAAGGTCTGCCGGCGTCGCCCGGCGCGGCCTCCGGCATTGCCGTGTTCGATGCCGACCGCGCCGAGAAACTCGGCCGCGCCGGCGAGAAAGTCATTCTGGTCCGGGAAGAAACCAAGCCGGAAGACATTCACGGCTTCTTCGCCTCGCAGGGCATTCTCACCAGTCGAGGCGGCAAGACCTCGCACGCCGCCGTGGTCGCGCGCGGCATGGGCAAGCCCTGCGTCGCCGGCGCCGAGGGCATCCATGTCGATGTCCACACCCGCCAGGCGATGGTCGGCGACAAGGTCTTCGGCGAAGGCGCGGTGATTACGCTGGATGGCACCACCGGCAACGTCTACCTGGGCGAAGTGGCGATGATCGAAGCCGATTTCTCGGCCGAACTCGACACCCTGCTGTCCTGGGCCGACGAGATGGCGAAGCTGAAGGTGATGGCCAACGCCGACACGCCGCATGACGCCGGGCGCGCCCTCAGGTTCGGTGCCATGGGCATCGGCCTGTGCCGCACCGAGCGCATGTTCAACGCCACCGAACGCCTGCCCATCGTGGTCGAAATGATCGTCGCCGATACCATTGGCGACCGTCAGGTTGCGCTCAACAAACTGCTGCCGATCCAGCGTGCCGACTTTGTCGGCATCTTCAAGGTGATGGCGCCACGCCCGGTCACCATCCGCCTGCTCGACCCACCGATCCACGAATTCCTGCCCAGCGCCGATCAACTGGTGGAAGAACTCGACCAGCTCAAGCATCTGCGCGACACGCTGCGCGGCATGCAGGTGCTGTCCGACGCGGTGGACTTCATGTATCGCACCCGCGACAAACATCCGCAGGTACGCATGACCGCCGACCCGGCGCTGGTGGATGAGGCGATCCTGAACAAGGAAACCATGCTGAAGAAGGTGCGCGCGCTGTTCGAGGTCAACCCGATGCTCGGCCATCGCGGCGTTCGCCTCGGCCTGACCTACCCGGAAATCTATTCGATGCAGATTCGCGCCATCCTGGAAGCCGCCGCCGAATGCCAGCAGGCCGGCATCGAAGTGCATCCGGAAATAATGGTGCCGCAGGTGTGTACCGCGCAGGAACTGAAACAGGTCAAGGCCTGGGTGGACGTCATCCGGGCCGAGGTCGAAGCCGCCGCCGGGCTGAAACTGAACGTCAAGTTCGGCTCCATGCTGGAAGTGGTACGCGCCTGCATGCGCGCAGAAAGCCTGGCCGAGGAAGCGGAATTCTTCTCCTTCGGCACCAACGACCTGACCCAGGCCACCTTCTCGTTCTCGCGCGAGGATGCCGAGAACAAATTCCTGCCGATGTACAACCAGCACAGGATCCTGCAGGACAACCCGTTCGAAGTGCTCGACATCAAGGGCGTCGGCAAGCTGATGAAGCTGGCCGTGGCATGGGGACGCGAAGCCCGGCCGGGGATGAAGATCGGCATCTGCGGCGAACACGGCGGTCATCCGGCCTCGATCCGGTTCTGCCACGACATCGACCTGAGCTATGTCTCCTGCTCCGGCCCGCGCGTGCCGGTGGCAAGGCTGGCGGCGGCGCAGGCGGCGATCAACGCAGCGGCGGAAAAGCGGGATTGAGTATATGCAGCTTGCTTGACCAGACGGCATCCACCGCCTAGCAGCCTTTCGGACATTGGTCGTCGATAGTAAAAACTAGCTCGCGAAGTTTCGGTGTACCCAAAATCGGCCAGGCCGAGGCTTTTTTGCTGAATTCGACGCTGCATGGTTGTTCCATTGGGCGCAATTTGCCACTCAAACCACTAAACCTTGATTCCTCTGTTGACCGCTCCTCAACCCTTGAGATGACCCATGGGTACAAGCGTTAGCATCTTCGATCACCCTCACCAATTGGGTGAGCCCGCTACGAGTTCGATTGCGGGCCTGCCAGGCGGTCTGGCCGCGTTGCTCGTCGTTGCAGGGAATGACCATGCGCCTCCTCGCGCCTTGCCAGACAACCCGGCAGACCCACACTCGAACTCGTTCAACAGAGGATTCAAGGCTAATGGCCTACAAAAAGTGTTCACCTCAGTGAACCACACACCAATCAAGCCGGCAGAGCGTAAACGGCTCTGCCAGCTTTTAAGGCTTCACGCTGTTGCCAGCAAGGAAGAAGACGCGGCGGCATTTTCGGACGTCGCGGTCGTTGCGCTACCCGCCTCAGCTCTGCTCTACGACTGTTGATCCTGGAAAATTCAGTTGAGCGCGGATATTTCCGTGAAGCCGCCTGAATACTGGCGAGAGGCCGATTTTTGCATTCACCTGTCGGGTGAGGTGGAACACGCTGTAGGAGGCTCCGCTTGCGGGCCCAGTACCACAACTCGTCTCAACGCTCGCGCCGCAAGCGGACGCTCCTACAACGCGGGCCACTGCCGGATTTAGATTGATAGGCGATCGTTTCCTGCATGGTCACCTTGCCGTCCTGGTTCGCATCGGCAGCATCGAAGTTCGCAACCCGTTCGGTCAGCAAGCTGGCAAGGCTGCTGTCGCTATCGCCGGCCGCTTCGGCAGGGCTAGCAAGCTCCTCTTTGGACATGCCTGAATCTGCTTCAGCAGCAGGCGGCGGGCCGGGAGTCATTCCGCCCATATCCCCCATCGGAGGCATCGCCCCCTGCATGCGTGCACTCTGGAAATGTTGGGTAAGCTTCTTTACCAAGTCCGTGAATTCCTGCTTGGTGATCCTGCCGTCGCCATCACTATCCAGTTGCGAGAAAAGGTCATCGGCGGCGATCGAACTGCCAGAAACATTGACGTTTGACGACATTTGGTCGAGTCCGCCCTGCACGTCTCTGCAAAAATTCATCAGCAATCTTCTTCGCGCTTACCTTTAGATTCCTGCATGGCAAGGGCAACATCGAAATCAGCAAGCCGGCGTTTTCCCGGCCGCTTGCAAACCAGCATGCCGAATCCGTCTTCGGGATTGGTCTGAGCAACCTGGCGCTTCACTTCGGCGTGAATGACATGACCATCAAACTGAAATCGAGTTGGCAGCCGGGCGTGATACCCAGTCTGCGACGGATTTCCACGGGTATGACCACATGACCATTTTCGGAAACGGTGACTGTCAACATGGCAACCTCTTTCTCTTACACGGTAAGAATAATGTAGCTCATCACTTCGGCAGCAGGATGTGGATACCCGGTCGATCCATCGGGGAGCTGAAGCGATCGTGCGCTTGGATTGCAGCTCGGCAACGCCTGCGAACTCGACCTTGAGAACATCAAGGAGCTTGAGTTCGTTTTTCAGGAAGCAGACGCGGGGCCTGGGAAGAGATATCGAAGGTAGCGCGCGCTTCAGCCAGCAACGCCTTGGCCTCGGCGTGGTCGAGGTATTTCTTTTGCTGATGCGTGACGCACCTGGTCCAGAGCAGCATTTCTTCAGCGACGATCTGATGGTTGGCACGAGACGTTCGATGAAGTGAGGGCAGCTGAACGGCAGATGGACCTCGAGACCAGCCAGATCGCCAATTCCCGCAGAATCGGCCGAGGCAACCGCTCAGGCCAAAAGCAATAAGTGACGACAATGAACCTTCAAGAGTCGTTCGGCCACAAATCCTACCGGGTTGGCTCGAGCTGAAAAGATTCAGGTTTCCCTTGTGGTCGCTAAAATTAAGTTCCTTGGAATTCGAAGATTGAGCGCCCACATCGTTCTTACTCCGTTAGGTAGCCAATTTCCAATTCGGTAAAAAGCGTCAGTGCTATAGACTTCGTTCCAAGTGAACCACGGGGTTTTCTGCATGGACCAAGACGCAATTAGTTCCAGGATCAAGCGGCCGCAATTTTTTCGCTGGACCGCCGGGAAGGCCAAATTGTTTCGCAACATCCTGCACGGATTAGGGCGGTCATTGGTGCTTGCCGTAGCACTACCGTGCGCGTGGGCTTATGCCTGGACGCAAATCCCCGGCAGCGGATTTGTCACCAGCGTGACGGTCATGCCTAATGGCACTATTCTTGGCGTCGGTACCGACAAGTCGCTGTGGACGCGCGCCACGCTCTCCAGCGAGTGGCAGCAAGTTCCACTCAGTGGCTCTGTTACCAGTGTGGCGGTCATGCCCAACGGTAAAATCCTCGGCGTGGGTACCGACAAGTTCTTGTGGACGCGCGATAAGCTCAACGCTGAGTGGACTCAGGTTCCCAACAGCGCCGCCGTCACCAGTGTGGCGGTTATGCCCAACGGCACCATCCTTGGCGTGGGTACCGACAAGTTCTTGTGGACTCGCCCAACACTCAACGCTGCCTGGACTCAGGTACCCAACAGCGCCGCCGTCACCAGCGTGGCAGTTATGTCCAACGGCACCATCCTCGGCGTGGGAGTCGACAACACCCTATGGACACGCGCCCAGCCAGATATTGCCGTCGCCTCCGGTGCCGCCACCTCGCCCACCAAACCGCACGACAGCGCTGTCGGTTGCTCGAATTGCCCGCCTTGGGTATCACAATCGTTCAAAGGAAACTACCTTCCCCTTGCCGCACAGGCGGAAATTTGGAGCGACCCCAAGCCGTTCAAAGGCGTTGATGACCGATTGTCGGTCCAGTCGCGTTTTATGGGGCAAAAAGGGACTACGTGTCGATTTGAAGTGCAGTTCAATAACGTCCTGGACAAGGCAATAGACGAACAGATTGTGTTAAGCCGACCGGGCAAAGCTGCTGTCAGTAAATACGACACCGTCCTGCGCGCCAAACTAAAACCTCGAACCAGCGTGGCCTTCGGGACAGAGTTACGGGAGTGCCCATTGAACTGGGGGGAAACCAAAGACATGGAAAAATGCGCAGCATGCGAACCCACCGTGTATTTCTATGCCCAGTGAGTAGAAACTGATGTTGGGAGCTTACCCGCACTCGTTCAGTAAGCCCGCTGTACGGGTTTTGCCTTCAAGACATTAATTTCGCGCTGACGGACAGCACCGGACCAGGACTTGCTACTCAAACAGTAAAACTGAACGACAAAGAAGAGGCGGTAGCGCTCACCTATCGAGTTCGCGCTGACCGGCGGCCTCGGCCGACTAGCCGGCATTGAATAATCGCTACGAATGGCTACTCAACCCAGTAAGCCGCTGTTCAGCGCCGAGCCAACTCATTCCAGCCAATGACAACTTCCGCTGCATAGCCGAAACCAGATGTACGAAATCTTTGACACCGTTTGATTGGCCGCCAAGGAGAAGCGACAGCAGAAAGTCGGTTCTCGACGAAAAAACGCGCTTCCGTACGTAGACACGTAATCAAACAAGGTCACCCCGGCTACCCCCCGCGCATAAAGTACCTCTACCCGAAGCGGCACCCCCTGCCCTGCACCCAGCGCCGCGATTTCGGCCAGGAGTTCGGCGCGGAAGCGGGTCAGGTCGGCTTCCGACAACTGGCTGAGCAGGCTCCGGAAACCGGCGTTCCAGACCACCTCCCACCAGCCTTCGGCATCCGCCAGCGCATAACTCAGATCGTGCCGGGTCACCTCAATGTCCTCCAGGCCGACGGTGCTCAGCAAGGCGTGGTTCAGGCTTTCGTTGCTCAGACGCTTCCATCGCTGCGGCGGGATTTCGACGCCGTAGCGTTCGAGACGGGCATGCAACAGATCGACGTTGGACGAGAAAGCACCCTCGGCGAAGCCGCACGCCAGCAGGCGGCCGTCGCCTGCTGCAACATGCCATCGGACAGGTCAATACCGGTAACCCGTCCTTGCAGCACGCAATGGGCCAGGCACAGCGCCACGGCTCCGGTGCCGGTGATCAGCCGCGCGCTTCGCGCCAGCGGTAAACACCGTACTCCCAGTACCCACGCGGCGCTCTGGTCGGACCTTGCCAGCCCAGGCGCCGGAGTTGCCGGTCGATCAGCCAGATCAGCGCACCATGCCCGACGAACAGGACCGAGCCGTGCTCGCTTGCCAGTGTCGCCAGGCGCTCGGCACAGCGGCGCGCCCGCGCTCTGGCCTCGCCAACTGATTCCACACCGGCGGCGTGGCCAGCCATCCACATCAGCCGGAAAAATACAGCCCAGGTTTCCGGCCGCAGGCGGGGAAAGTGCCAGTTGGCATGCGGCGTGTCCAGCTCCCGGAACAAGGGGTTGCGCATACCGATCGCCGGCACGCCCAAGGCCAAGGCGGATTCATAAGAGCGAGGCAGATCGCTGCACACCACGAAGGCACAGCGCTGCGCACGCGCGACAGCATCGACCGGCGGCCGGCTTGCCGATTCGATGCTGGCGGCGGAGTAGTCATCAATCCAGCGGCCGAAGCCAGCGGCGCTCAAGCGACGTCTTTTGTCGATGCGTGGTTCGCCATGTCGCAGTAATACGATTTCCAAATTCCCATCCTTTCGAGTACGCACGTCTTCAGGCTGCGCATCGTTTGATCTTCAAAAAATCCGGCTGCATGAACTACACCCGTTACCCGCCTCAATCCAGCAGAAAGGAACAATTCCGCCCCTTATAATCAGCGCCGAAAAACGCAGGTTTCAGCCTGCAAATTGCGAAACGGTCATCGTTGACGCGTATAAAAACCCTGCCGTTCGCCTTCTCGTTCAACCCGGACATATCAGTTCCTGGCCGCAAGCGCGTGAATGCTGCAAAACCTTCGTACCTGCCGGGCGTCTTTGCGAAGGTTGACTTTTTAATCCGCCCAACACAATTAACCAGTGGAGTAAATCGAATGACCACCCCCAACCCGTATCTGGAATATGTAAGCCCGCAACCGACCGGCCCTTCGGAAACTGCGTCACCCGCACCGCTTTCAACATTGTTCTCGCCCAAACACGTCTTCAGTTTTGGCCCCCTAACCATCGACTGTGATCTGGACCCCAGCGATGGCGTCATGGGTGTCACCTGCAGCCTGTTGGGTTTCACCTTCATGGAACAGAAATTCACCGCCAAGGACGGCAGCGTTGCGGCAGATTGCACGCGCGGACCGGCGAGCGTCCATGTGCAACTGACGCCCAACTTCGGCAACCACAGCGTCGCTTACCAGATCAAGTTGTGTATGCTCACTGCCTGCACGAATCTGGCTGGAACGATGGGCGGCTTTACAGCGCCTACAGCGCAAAGCTGATTCAGACTTGAATCAGCCAGGTAACGTCTGAATTTGCTGCAACGCGACCAGGGCGAACAAGGGGGTGGAAATACCACCCCCTTGTTGTTTCCGCTGTTTTCGTTTCTGTCCCTTGGTATTTTTGGAACTAACCACTGCTACCTTGGCATCCGCCTCGATCCGACGCACCACCGGCGCGAAGCCCGTGCCATCGCCGAAACATCGCGCCAGGAAGGTGTCCGACGCAACCGGCTAGTTTCGATCGACGACAACAGTCACCTATCAGATTCAGGGCCGGGATGGTATGGATCTCCGCCTCCGCACCGCATCGTGGCGTCCCCGTGTTGACCAGCCCGCCACTTCAGCGCGAGCCAGATCGATTTCACCCGCGCGGCCTATTCGGGTGTGATGCCCATCTGTTGCCGGGCCTCAGCGGTGAAAGGCGCCATGGCGGTCAGTACATAAAGTGGGCGTTGCCCCTGGTCGCGCGCGGTGCCAGCCTGGGCCAGGCTGGTCTTGAGCACCGCCAATCCAGGTGCAGCCGGCGACCGCCGATGTCGAGCAACTGACCAGTTGGCGGATAGTCCCGCGCGGCTTGCCGGGCAGCGAGGGTTTCGTAAACCGCGCCGCCGAAAACTGCCACGGCAAGGAGAAGCAACAGCACCAAGACAGTGCGGCCGAGCCACTTCTTCATGACGTGTCCGCGCTGTCCGGGCCACCATTCCGGGGCTTGGGTTGGCGCAATAGCCACGCCAACCCACCCAGCACCAGGGCGCCGCCCGGCAGCAGCGTGGGTGATAGCGCCTCATGCTGTCACTGCCGGATGTAATTTGATACAGCATGCCGATTGAAAACTGATACACCGAACGAGGACGATCAGGGCTTTTTCGGAGCCTTGATGATCAGTGACGAGGTGTATGTGGAAATCAAAGTTTTGAGAAAGCAGGGACTGAGCCTG
>CAMDHJ010000159.1 GCA_945897865.1 Tepidiphilus sp. J10 | reverse complement strand
CAGCAACCGGCGCGAATGGCAGCACCATCAGGAAAGCGGCGATTTCATCCCAGACCATGCCGCCGTGATCGTGTACGCCCAAGTCACGGCCAGTGACCTCGCAGGCCCAGATGCCGACCAGCAGGAATGCGCCAATCCACAGCCAGTAGAAAGGATGGTCGGCCAACAGCCAGTACAGCGGAAACGCTGCCAACGTGCCGGCCGTGCCGGGCGCTTTTGGCGATAGTCCGGAACCGAAACCCAGCGCCAGGAAATGCGCCGGATGCGCAAGCAAAAAGGCACGATCCGGCACGACCTTGTCAGGCGAAATGGTCAAAACCGCGCTCCTTGATCGGCAACTGCACACCCTTCTGATCCAGCACCCGTAGCTCGGGAGACAGCGTAATGCGGCCTACCCGGCTCACGGCCACACCTGCTGTCATAGCTGCGGCATGGACTGCCGGGGCATCCTGTGCCGGTGCGGTAAAACAAAGTTCGTAATCATCACCACCAGCCAGCAGGCAACGCCGCGCCAAATCCGAATCTGGCAACGACTCAGGCAGCATCGGCTGAAGCGCCGGATGGGCCGGCAGACTTGCCATTGCGATTTCAGCCCCCACTGCGGAACGTTCAAGAATGTGCCCCAGATCAGCCAGCAGACCATCGGACACATCAATGGCGGCAATGCGTGGCAATGCTGCCAGCGCCAGCCCCAAGACAACACGCGGTTCCGGTCGATGCAGACGGGCCAGACAGGCTGCCGCGTCGTTGTCGTTCAAAACGGTCTCACCCTGCAGATGCGCCAGTCCCAACGCCGCGCCGCCCAGATCGCCGGATACCCAGATGTCATCACCAGGTTGCGCCGCATCGCGCCGCAAAGGTCGTACATCGGTTTCGCCGAAGATCGTGACACACAGGTTGAGTGGTCCGGCGGTGGTATCGCCACCGATCAACTCGACGCCGAAGCGATCCGCCAGATCGAAAAATCCGCGACTGAAGGCGGATAACCAAGTCTCATCGACAGCCGGCAAGGCCAGCGCCAAGGTCGCCCAACGCGGTGTCGCCCCCATTGCGGCCAGATCGGAGAGATTTACCGCCAGGGTTTTGTGGCCGAGCAGATATGGGTCGGCATCCGGCAGGAAATGCCGGCCGGCCACCAGCATGTCACTGGAAACAGCCAGCAACTTGCCGGCGGACACCAGCAGCAGCGCGGCATCGTCGCCTACGCCGAGGACTGCGGACGGAGTCGGGCGGGTAAAAAATTGCTGGATCAGATCGAATTCGGAAGGCATCGCCGGATCTGCCAGCAGCGCCGTCTTCAAGACTGGCGTTCGCCTTCGATTTCAACCTGGCGGACGACCTGCGCCAGTTTGTCGAGCACGCCGTTGATGAACTTGTGACCATCGGTACCGCCGTACATCTTGCCCAACTCAACCGCCTCGTTGATGCAGACCTTGTACGGCACGTTGAAACTGTGGATCAGTTCGTAGGCGCCAATCAGCAATACCGCATGTTCAATCGGCGACAGTTCAATCACCGGCCGATCCAAATGCGGCGTCAATGCCAGATCAAGATTCGCAGCTTCCTTCAGCACGCCGTCTAGCAGCTCGCGCAGGAAACCTGAATGCGGCTTGGTCAGTTCCTCATCACCGGCCGCTTCTGTCTCTTCAGGTTCGTAACGTTCCACCTGCACCAGCAGGCTCGCGAAATCACCACCGGCAATCTGCCATAGATACAGCGCGCGCAGCACCCGCTCGCGCGAGACACGGCGGGGATTTGGGCCACGCTTCGCCGGTTTGGACGTTGGTCGACCGGATGATTCAGCTTGAGCGTTCATAGCACCTTCAGAAGTCGTGCCATCTCGATGGTGCAGAGTGCGGCTTCACGGCCCTTTTCGGTCATGCGCGAGGTGGCCTGATGATCGGTATTGGTGGTCAGCACACCATTGGCAATGGGCACGCCGGTATCCAGCGTGGCACGGGTGATGCCGGATGCCATTTCGTTGGAGACGATCTCGAAGTGATAGGTATCACCCCGGATCACCGCGCCCAGTGCGACTAGACCGTCGAACTTGCCCGACTCGCCCATTTTCTTCAGGATCAGCGGCAGTTCCAATGCGCCCGGCGCAGTGGCGATTACGATATCCGTTTCAGACACACCGGCCTTGACCAGCGCAGCAACTGCTGCGGACAGCAGTCCTTCGCACACTTCCGGGTTGAAACGGCTCATAGCGATGCCAATCCGCAGGCCTGTGCCGTCGATATTGGGTTGAATTTCGTTAATGTTGTTGTAGCGGGCCATGTCAATTTCCTTCTTCAAAATAACCTGTCACTTCCAGTCCAAAGCCGTCCATGGCGGGCATCTTGCGGGGAGTAGCGAGGAGTCTCATCTTGCCAACACCGAGATCGCGCAGAATTTGCGCGCCGGTGCCGTAATTGCGCAGATCGAACTTGCGTGCCGGCGGCACGGTTTCGGTCGGCAGTGCGCGGGCGGCCAGTTCATCCGCCGATTCCGGCCGATGCAGCAGCACCAGCACACCACAGCCGGCATCGGCAATCAGTTTCAGCGCGGTATGAACGGAATAGGCATGACCACTGCCGCCCATATCCAGCACGTCGATCAACGAAACTGGCTCATGCACGCGCACCAGCGTTTCAACCTCGGCGGAAATCTCGCCCAGACTCAGCGCCAAATGCGTGGCGCGGCTGATCTTGTCGCGATACACCCCGAGCTTGAATTCGCCAAATGGCGTCGTGATCAAACGCGCACCTTCGCGTTCCACCAGCCGCTCATTGGCGGCGCGGTAATGGATCAAATCGGCAATCGCACCGATCTTCAGGCCATGTTCCAGGCTGAATTCCAGCAGGTCCGGCAGCCGCGCCATGGTGCCGTCCTCTTTCAGAATCTCGCAGATCACCGACGCCGGCACCAGTCCGGCCATGCCGACCAAATCGCAACCAGCTTCGGTATGCCCGGCGCGCACCAGCACCCCGCCTTCCTGCGCGCGCAGCGGGAAGATATGGCCAGGCTGGATGATGTCGGTGGGAACCGCATTTCTGGCTACCGCAGCCTGGATGGTGATAGCGCGGTCGGCAGCGGAAATACCCGTCGTCACGCCTTCGGCTGCCTCGATCGAAACAGTGAACGCAGTGCCATGCGGCGTCTGGTTGTCGCTCACCATCTGCTTCAGACCGAGCTGACGGCAACGATCATCGGTCAGGGTCAGGCAGACCAGGCCACGCGCATGCTTGACCATGAAGTTGATCGCTTCCGGCGTTACGTGTTCGGCCGCCATCACCAGATCGCCTTCGTTCTCGCGGTCTTCCTCATCGACCAGGATGACCATACGGCCAGCCTTGAGCTCCGCAACAATTTCTTCAATGGGGGAGAGGCTCATCAGTCTTTATCCTGTTCATTGACATAGTTCAGCAAGCGATCGGCATAACGCGCCAGCATGTCGGCTTCGAGATTGACCCGGCTGCCGGCCTTTATTTCATTCAGCATGGTCTGTTCCAGCGTGTGCGGAATCAGGTTGATCGAAAAATCGTTGCCACGCACGCTGTTCACCGTCAGCGAGACACCGTTCACGGCCACCGATCCCTTATGCGCCAGATAGCGCCCCATCGAACCGGGCGCGCGAATATCGAGCCGCCAACTGCCATCTGCCTGATCCGACACCGGCGCGAAGTGAATCACTTCTCCAACGCCATCAACATGGCCGGAGACCAGATGGCCTCCCAAGCGGTCAGACAGGCGCATGGCCTTTTCCAGATTGACCTTGTCGCCCGGCGCGAAACCGATGGTGCAGGAGAATGTCTCGCCGGAAACATCAATACTGAAGCTATCGGCGGTCTTGTCTACCACAGTAAGACAGACGCCGTTGCAGGCGATGGAATCGCCCAATTGCGCGTCGGCGAGATCGAGTCCACCTGCGGCGACCGTCACGCGTGCGTCGCCGCTTGCGCCTTCAGTCAAATGGGAAATGTGGCCGACGGCCTGGATGATTCCGGTAAACATGGGATACACCTGCTAATTAGACGCGGCTGCACAAATTCCGTGCCGCAAGAAGGCGGGCATTTTAGGGGTTTGGACCGAGCAAGGGAAATCGACCAGCTTGGCGCCCCGCCCAAACACGCAGGAATCAGCTTGCTTCGCCACGCGCGATCTCTTTCGCACTGGCCGGGCGAACAGCAACTACGGTGCCGGCAAACACCAGATCAAGGCCGCACAAAGGATGGTTTCCATTGATCGTGACCTGTTCGGCATCGATATGGGTAACGCGAAACTGCAGGCTTTCACCATCCTCGGCATCCAGCTCGACCTCGGTGCCGATCTGGATGTTGGGTGGAAACGCATCGCGCGGCTCGACACTGACCAGATCCGGATCGTATTCACCGAATGCCTCTTCCGCACTCAACGTCACATTGAATGCATCCCCCGCCGACTTGTCCTGCAATGCCACTTCCAGCGCATCGAACAGACCGCCATAACCACCATGCAAATACACAATGGGTTCGAGGCCGGCATCGACGATATCGCCATCGCGGTCACTGACCTGATACTTCAGGGTTACTACATGATTGCGGCTGATTTTCACGCTGATTCCAATGCTAGTTCAGATGGATGATTCCGGTGTGGGCCGCAGCGTCAGCCGCATATCCCGCCCCAGCATGCGCGTATCGCGCATTTCGAAAGCCTGCCGTGCGGACATCTCGGTCAACGCCGGCAGATTGAACAATCCACGCGCGGCATGCCCCAGCACCAGGGGTGCCAGATAGGCAATCCATTCATCGACCAGTCCGGCGGCGAGCAAGGCGCCGTTCAGCGTCGCCCCCGCTTCGACATGCACTTCGTTGATGCCCTGACGGCCGAATTCTTGCAGCAACGCGGCCAGATCGACGCGGCCGTCAAAGAAACCGCTGGCATCGGGAATTTCCAGAATCTGCGCGCCCGCGGCTTCCAGCGCGGTACGCCGCAAATAGTCCGCCTCGGCACACGCGATGAAGGCACCGCCAAGCAAGATCTTCGCGCTAGGCGGCGTGCTCAAGCGACTGTCGACAATGACTTTCAGCGGCTGGCGCGCTGTTTCGATGTCTCTGACATTCATTTGTGGGTCATCCGCCAGCACCGTGCCGCTGCCGGTCAGGATGACGCAGGCGCGGGCGCGCCAGCGTTGCACGTCGGCGCGCGCGGCGTCGCCGGTGATCCATTTCGACTCGCCATTCAACAGCGCGGTTTTGCCATCCAGTGAAGACGCGGTCTTCAAGCGCAGCCAAGGCCGGCCGCGTGTCATGCGCGAAATGAAGCCGATGTTGAGTTCACGCGCTTCAGTTTCCAGCAGACCGACTTGCACGCTGATTCCTGCCAGCGTCAGCAGTTCAAGTCCCTGCCCGGCGACCTGCGGATTTGGGTCGCGCATCGCTGCAACCACACGCGCAACACCGGCGTCGATCAACGCATTCGCGCACGGCGGCGTGCGACCGTGGTGACTGCACGGTTCCAGGGTGACATAAGCGGTGGCGCCGTTTGCCCGCGCGCCGGCAGCGCGCAAGGCATGCACTTCGGCATGCGGACCGCCGGCTTTTTCATGCCAACCCTCACCGACAACGCGGCCGTCCTTGACGATGACACATCCGACACGCGGGTTTGGCATCGTGGTGAACAGCCCGCGCTCGGCCAGACGCAACGCGCTGGCCATGTGGCGGTGATCTTCGGCGTTGAACACGCGACTGTTTGTTGACTGTTTGTCGACTATTTGTCGACTTCGAGCAGGGCATCGCGGAAATCGTCGATGTCCTGAAACGCCCGATAGACCGAAGCGAAGCGAATGTAGGCGACCTTGTCGAGCCGCTTCAATTCATTCATCACCAACTCGCCGATCATGCGCGAACTGATTTCCCGCTCACCCAGTGCCAGCACCTTGTGCACGATGCGATCGATGGACTGATCCACCAATTCGGTCGGCACCGGCCGTTTGTGCAGCGCCCGACGAAAGCCTTCGCGTAATTTGTCGCGGCTGAATTCCTGCCGTTCACCTGACTGTTTCACCACCGCCGGTGAACGCACCTCGGCGGTTTCAAATGTGGTGAAACGCTTGTCGCAGGCATTGCAGCGGCGGCGGCGGCGAATGCTGACGCCGTCTTCGGACAGGCGTGTTTCCACCACCTGGGTGTCGGTAGCACCGCAAAAGGGGCATCTCATAAGCGTGAACTGTGAAATGTGAAATGTGATGCGGCTGCGCCGCTGGTGAAACGTGACTTGTCGGGCACGTCACGTTTCATCGAAGCGGCGCAGCAGCAAATCACCTTTCACATTTCACTCATTTCCCGTAAACCGGAAACGCCGCCGTCAGCTTGCCGACTTCCGCCTGCACGCGGGCAATCACGGCTTCATCGTTCGGCGCGTCGAGCACGTCGGCAACCAGATGCGCGAGTTTCTCGGCTTCCAGTTCCTTGAAGCCGCGCGTGGTCATCGCCGGCGTGCCGATACGGATGCCGGAGGTGACCATCGGCTTCTGCGGATCGTTCGGGATGGCGTTCTTGTTGACCGTGATGTGGGCGCGGCCCAATGCGGCTTCGGCTTCCTTGCCGGTCAGGTTCTTGGCTTGCAGATCGACCAGGAAGACATGCGATTCGGTGCGACCGGAAACAATGCGCAGACCGCGTTCGATCAGCACCTTGCACATCACCAGCGCGTTGGCGGCGACCTGTTCCTGATACAGCTTGAACTCCTTGCTCATCGCTTCCTTGAATGCCACCGCCTTGCCGGCGATGACGTGCATCAACGGCCCGCCTTGCAGTCCTGGGAAGATCGCGGAATTGAGTGCTTTCTCGTGCTCCGCCTTCATCAGAATGATGCCGCCACGGGGGCCGCGCAGCGTCTTGTGCGTGGTTGAGGTGACCACATCGGCATGCGGCACCGGGTTGGGGTAAACGCCGGCTGCAATCAAGCCCGCGTAATGCGCCATGTCGACCATGAAGATGGCGCCAACCGCCTTGGCGACCTTGGCAAAACGCGCGAAATCGATCTTCAGGGCATACGCGGATGCACCGGCGATGATCAGCTTCGGCTTGTGTTCATGCGCGAGCGCTTCCATGCGGTCGTAATCGATTTCTTCCTTCTCGTTGAGGCCGTAGGCGACGACGTTGAACCATTTACCGGACATGTTCAGCTTCATGCCATGCGTCAGGTGGCCACCCTCGGCCAGGCTCATGCCCATGATCGTGTCGCCCGGTTGCAAAAAGGCCATGAACACCGCCTGATTCGCCTGCGAACCGGAATTCGGCTGCACATTGGCAGCTTCCGCGCCGTAGATTTTCTTGATCCGGTCGATCGCCAGTTGCTCGGCGATGTCAACATATTCGCAACCGCCGTAATAACGCTTGCCGGGATAACCTTCGGCGTACTTGTTGGTCAGCTGCGAACCCTGCGCCTCCATCACCGCATGGCTGACGTAGTTTTCGGAAGCGATCAGTTCAATATGTTCTTCCTGACGGTGGTTCTCCGCCTGAATAGCGGCCCACAGTTCGGGATCGGTGCTGGCGATGGTCTGGCTGGCGGAAAACATGTCGATGGCACTCAAAGTCTGGAAAGCGGCGATTTTAGCCCGGAAGTTTCAGAAATTCGCCGGGCGGAAACTCGGCGCGCTGGTGAGCATAAAAAACCCGCCTTCAGGCGGGTTTGTAATCAGCACAGAAGCTGTCGATCAATATTTGTAGGCATTGCCTTTATAGAATTTCTTCCAGGTATTGGTGACCATGCCGTCATCCTTGATGCGAACATATTCGCCGTTGTCGCCAGGCATCACCTTGGTACAACGTGCGGGTTCGGTCGGAAACTGGGTGCAGAAGTTGTTGTCGGTGATTGTCCAGGTGCCCTGGCGACGCTTGCCCTTGCCCAAATCCTGCACCAGTTTGCCATCGGCGCCATAGTAGGCGGTGTAGTTCTTGCCCAGGGCATCGGCGAAGCCGGATGCGGAATTACCTGATAGCAGGGTTTTGATCTGGTCGCCGGTGAGCGGTGCGGCCGCGTTGGCCATTCCTGAAATCAGCAGTAGGCCAAGCAGTGCGATGCGTTTATTCATTGGGGTATCTCCTCGAAAAGTCAGTGTAGGTGGGACATTTGAATGGCATGCGGGCGAAACCAGTTCGCCCGCACTTTAATACTCAGGCGGTTTGCATATTGGGCATACGGACAGCAGCAGGCACCAGTTGCAGCTTGCTGACCAGAGTCAGCAGTACTTGCAGCGTCTTCAGTTGAACCAGCAGGAAGGGCAGCAGAAACAGATACATCCAGGGCGTCCCCATCATCACCAGCATGTTGCCCATCAGACCAAACTTGACCACGAACAGGCCGAACACCGGCAAGGCAACGCCTGGGCAGACCAGCGCATAGGTTGTGGCATGCGTTTTCGAGCCCCAGATGAAATCTTTGAAGTAGTTGAGGCGCTTCATCACGGTGTAGCCGATCATGCCGAAGATCAGCTGAACCGAGAAGATCGCCATCAGAACGATAAAGACTTCACCAGAACTGGTATGGCCGCCAAACGCTTCGCCCATGCCATGCGTGGTGCGCATGAAGGTAATGCCGAGAAGCGTCGTGATTGGAATCATCAACCACAGGCTGGGTGCGGCTTCCGGACGAATGCCGTGGGTCAGCATGGTATGGAAGCCGATCACCAGCATGACAATCATCAACAGCGCAGCGGAAGTGGCAAAGAAGGCTGACAGGGCGATCGCGATTGCAACGACTTCACGCACATGGCTCATGGCGGCTGGCGCGGCGAGACCGACCGCAATCATCGACAGCGCAAAGATCGACACCATCGGCGCCAGACTGTTGTTCTGCTCGAAGCTGTAACCCTTGTGCAGCAGCATGCGGACGAAGTAGTCGCCGAGGATGCGCAAGGCATAGATACCGATCGCCACGA
>CAMDHJ010000158.1 GCA_945897865.1 Tepidiphilus sp. J10 | reverse complement strand
AAATCATGCCTTCCTTCGATATTGTGTCCGAACTGGACAAACCGGAAATCAAGAACGCCGTTGAGCAAGCCAACAAGGAAGTCGCCAATCGATTCGATTTCAAAGGCTCGGACGCGCGCATCGAGCAGGCCGAACTAGTTTTGACGCTGTATGCCGATGACGATTTCAAGCTCGATCAGGTGCAGGAAGTGCTGAACGGCAAATTGATCAAACGCGGTGTCGATATCCGCTGCATGGAATTGGGCAAAAGTGAAAAAGTGTCCGGCAACAAGGTCAAGCGCACGGCGACGCTGAAAAGCGGCCTGGAAACCGAGTTGAGCAAGAAGATCGTGCGCTTGCTGAAAGACTCCAAAATGAAGGTCAACGCCAGCATCCAGGGTGAAAGCGTGCGTGTCACCGGCGCCAAGCGCGACATCTTGCAGGACGCCATCGCGCTGGTGCGGAAAAGCATCACCGACTTCCCGCTGCAGTATCAGAATTTCCGCGATTGACGCAGCCGGTTTGCGACGCTTGTGTTGACGCGAGAGAGTCTGCAAAAACAAACCCTTGGATTGCTCGCGCGCACTCTATATAATGCACGGCTTTTCCGGTTTTGGCGGCCTTCCCGGCCTCCAACAGGCTCAAAGGACAGCTAATGGTCACAATTCGTTTATCCCGCGGCGGCTCCAAGAAGCGCCCTTTCTACAACATCGTCGTGGCTGATTCCCGCGATCGTCGTGACGGTCGTTTTATCGAGCGTATCGGCTTCTACAACCCGGTCGCTTCCGGCAACTCCGAAACCCTGCGCATCAATCATGAGCGCCTGGCTTACTGGAAAGGCGTCGGCGCCCAAACTTCCGACACCGTTGCCCGGATCGTGCGCAATGGCGCAACTGCCGCAGCCTGAAGATCTGGTTGTCATGGGGCGGGTTGCCGCCCCGTATGCAGTTAGCGGATGGCTGAAGATTCAGCCATTCACCGAGTCGGTCGACAGTCTGTTGGATTACCCGCTGTGGCATGTCGGCAAGAACGGTAAATGGCGTGCCTGCCAGTTGCTTGAAGGCAAGGTGCATGGTCAGACGTTGCTGGTTTCGCTGCAAGGTATCAGTGATCGCAATGTCGCCGAAGCCATGCAGGGGTTTGAAATTGCAGTGTCGCGGGCTGAACTGCCGCCCCCGGCGGAAGACGAGTATTACTGGGACCAGTTGACTGGCTTGGACGTCGTCAATCTGCAAGGCGAGTCGTTGGGCAAGGTGGTTGGCATTCTGGAAACCGGCGCGCATGAAGTCCTGAAGATTCAGGATGAGCACGACGGAAAAACGTTTGAACGGCTGATTCCCTTTGTCGGCGCTTTGGTTCAGTCGGTTGATCTGGTCGGCAAGCGCATTGTGGTGGACTGGGGTCTGGATTATTAAGCCGGGTTTCAAGTCGGGCGTGGCCGCATGAAACCTGACTACCATGTGGTAACCCTGTTTCCCGAGATGTTTGCCGCGCTGACCGATTTTGGCGTCAGTGGCAGAGCGGTGAAGCAGAAGTTGTGCAGTGTGAAATTCTGGAATCCGCGCGACTTCACGCAGGATAACTATCACTCCGTCGATGACCGGCCGTTTGGCGGTGGTCCCGGCATGGTGATGTTGGTGGAGCCGCTGGATCTGGCCTTGACGGCAGCAAAGACTACATTGTTGCGGCAAGGCGTTGTTTCGCCGCGCATGATCTACCTGTCGCCGCAAGGACGCAGGCTGGACCAGGCGCTGGTGCTGGAATTGGTAAGTGAACAGGCGCTGGTATTGTTGGCCGGAAGGTATGAAGGCATTGACGAGCGTTTGTTTGCGCGGCATTCGATCGAGGAAGTCTCTCTCGGGGATTACGTGCTCTCAGGCGGTGAGTTACCGGCGATGGTGTTGCTCGATGCGGTGATTCGGCAGATTCCCGGTGCGCTTGGGCATGCCGAGTCGGCAAACGAGGATTCATTCGCCGATGGTTTGTTGGATTGTCCGCATTACACGCGGCCGGAAGCCTACCTCGGGCTGAAGTCGCCACCGGTTTTACGCGGTGGCAATCATGCCGAAGTGACGCGCTGGCGATTGCGTGAGGCATTGAAAAGAACGTCGCTGCGGCGACCAGATTTGCTGGAACAGCGGAAGATGAGTCCGCTGGAAATTGAATTGCTCGGTGAAATCAGCCGGGAAGCCGATCTGGAGTGATCCGGGTCTTTTAGAAATGGTGGCATGTTTCAGGAGCGTCATTCCATGAAACCTATACCGCCAACTTTCGTGCAAGGAAACGAAGATGAATATCATCGAACAAATTGAAAATGAAGAAATTGCTCGCCTGTCGGTCGGCAAGGTGCTGGCCGCTTTCGCCCCCGGCGATACTGTCGTGGTGCAAGTGAAGGTCAAGGAAGGCACCCGTGAGCGTCTGCAGGCTTACGAAGGCGTCGTCATCGCCAAGCGTAACCGTGGCCTAAACTCGGCGTTCACCGTGCGCAAGATATCTGCCGGCGAGGGTGTCGAGCGGACTTTCCAGACCTACTCCCCGTTGATTGCCTCGGTTGAAGTCAAGCGTCGCGGCGATGTGCGTCGTGCCAAGCTGTACTACCTGCGTCAGCGCTCCGGCAAGTCGGCGCGGATCAAGGAAAAGCTCGACCACCACAAGCGCGCTGCCAAGGCCTGATCGCCTTCGCAGTGTCGAAAAAAAGCCGCCTGATTCAAGGCGGCTTTTTTACGTCTGTAACTAATGGCACTACCTTAAGCATTCCGACACCTACTCCCCCTTTAAAAAAGGGGGGCTGGGGGGGATTTATGAGACATCAGCGTAGGCCAGCGCCGTTAAATCCCCCTCGATCCCCCTTTACAAAGGGGGAAACAGATCCGTCCAACGGCCTGGGGCTGCCTGCTGCGCATAAGGTAGTGCCATTGACGTCTATAACCTTTGCAAGGTCGCCAATCAGTAGATCAGGTTCAGCATCAGCATCATCACTGCCAGGAAGATCAAGGTCATGATGCCGCCCGCCCGCATGAAGTCGGCAACCCGGTAACCCGCCGGCCCCATGATTAACGCGTTGACTTGGTGCGTCGGCAGGAAGAAGGAGTTCGACGTGGCGAGGGCGACAGTGAGGGCGAACACGGCCGGATTGGCGCCGGCGCCGATGGCGATATTCACCGCCAGTGGCACCAGCAATACGGTGGCGCCGACGTTGGACATCACCAGCGTGAAGAACGTCGCCAGCACGGCGATCGCCAGTTGCAGCACCCAAGTAGGTACGCCACCCAACAGGCTGAGGGTCTGCTGGGCGATCCAGGCGGCAGTGCCGCTGGTCTCTACCGCTAAACCAAGCGGAATCAGGCTGGCCAGCAGGAAGACCGATTTCCAGCTCACCGCATGGTAGGCCTCCTCGATACGCAGCACGCCGCTCAGCACCATGCCTATGGCGCCGGTCATCAGCGCGAGTGACAGGCGGACATCGGTGAACAGCAGCATGAACAGCGAGATACCAAAGAACACCAGCGCCGACGCGACCTTGTGCGGGCGTGTTTCTTCATGCGGATATTCGGTGGTGACGACGACGAAGTTGTGGTCATCCTCCAGACGGGCGAGGGCGTCCCAGGTGGTATGGACGACCAATGTGTCACCCGCTTGCAGCGGCAGATCGCGAATGCCTTCGCCTTCGCGTAGCGTGTTGCCGCCCCGATGCAGGGCAACCATGGCGATGCCATAGGTTTTACGCATCCAGACATCGCGCGCGCTCTTGCCGATCAAGTCGGAAACTGGCGGAATCACCACTTCCGCGATGCCGGCCTTGGCGGCGGATAGCGCTTCGGAGAAGGTTTCCAGTTCCTTGCGCAGCAGCAAATTATTGGCATCGACAAAGGCGGCAATACGGTCAGGCGAAGTCAGAATGCCGAGTACCGTTCTGGCTTCGATGCCGATGTCGCGCGCCAGTCCGCCCGGGCCGATGCGCAAGTCCTCGCTGCCACGCAACGCGGCGATTACGCGGATGCGGCCTTCCTTTTCCACCGTATCCAGAAGCTTGCCGATGATCGGGCTGTCCGCCGGCACAACGACCTCATACAGGCCGTAGTCAAGGCCGTAAAGATCCTGGAAATATTGCAACGTGTTGGTTGCCTTGGCCATATCTTCCTGCGCGCCGCCGGGCAGCACATAGCGACCGGCCAGGACGAAATAGGCGATACCGCTGACCAGCAACGCGATGCCGATCGGCGTTACCGAGAACAACGACCAGGTCTGCATCTGCTGTTCCAGCGGCAATGCCTTGTTCGAGGTGAGAATCAGGTCATTCAACAGAATCAGCGGACTCGAACCGACCATGGTGATGGTGCCGCCAAGAATCGCGCAGAACCCCATCGGCATCAGCAAACGCGACATTGGCAGGCCGGTGCGCGCAGAGATGCGGCCGACCACCGGCAGGAACAGGGCGGCGGCACCCACGTTCTGCATGAAACTGGAAATGAAGCCCACCGTGCTGGAAATGGCCGGGATGATGCGCGCCTCGGTTTGACCCGCCATTTTCAGGATAACGCCCGCCAGCTTGCTCATCAGCCCGGTTTTATCGAGGCCGGCACCGATGATCATGACTGCGATGATCGACATCACCGCATTGCTGGAAAACCCCCGGAACAGTTCGGAACTCGGCACTAGCGGCTGCGCCAAGCCCAGCACACCGCTGAAGGAACTGATCAGACCAAGCAGCACCAGAATGCTCACCGCAGCGACATCGACGCCGACGATTTCGAACGCGAACAGAAATACCGTCAACAGCAGAATGGCGATGACCACGGCGATCTCGACACTGGGAACGGCGGAGGCGGCAAAGGCGGCAAGAAGAATGAAGCCAACTGCGGCGATGATGGTTTTGACGGGAAGTTTCGACATGGCGGTTTATCGTCTTGCGTGCTGAGAAATTGGGCGGGAACCAAGGTGTCTTTGCTCTTTTCCCGAGCTTTTCAGGGCTCGGGGCGAAGCGGGATTATAAGACTTGAGCATGGAATGACTGCGTTTGCCACGTGCGGAGGTGTTTCAGGTGAATGCCGTTGCCTCAACCCTAGCGCTGACCTGGTTTAACCTGCCGCGCGGGATGAAAACGGCGACTAAACGCCAGCAATCTGGAATAAAGTCGCGACTTTCTTCCAGTTCTCACTAAAATGGTCGACATGAAACGCTATCTGGACGATCTCGTCGCCACCGATCTCGAACGCAAGATGGTCTTGCTGACCGGCCCTCGGCAAGTCGGCAAAACCACGTTGTGCCGCCAACTCATGCAGCGCTTCCCACCGGCGCAGTACCTGAACTGGGACGTTGCCGCTGACCGGGCGATTTTGCAGCGGCAAAGCTGGAGCCCGCGCGGCCGCCTATTAGCGATGGACGAAATCCACAAAATGCCGGATTGGAAAAACTGGCTGAAAGGCGTCGTCGACAGCCGCGAACCAGGCCAGGCGCTGTTGGTCACCGGCAGCGCCCGCATGGAGACCTGGCGGCAAAGCGGCGATTCGCTGGCCGGCCGCTACCTCTCGTTCCGGCTGCATCCCATATCCGTGCGCGAATGGTGCGAGCAGCAAGGCGGCACGCCATCTGCCGCACTGGAACGCTTGATGCAACGTGGCGGTTTTCCCGAGCCCTGTCTGGCGGAAAACCCGGTCGATGCCGACCGCTGGCGGCAGCAATACTTCACCGATTTGATCCGCGAAGACGTCGTCGAATTTTCACGATTACATGAAATCAATACGATGCGCCTGTTCGTCGAACTGCTGCGCGAGCGCGTCGGCTCACCGCTATCGCTGGCCTCCATTGCCCGCGATCTGGCGGTTTCGCCCACCACGCTGAAACGTTACCTCGACATCCTGCAGGCGCTGTACATCGTGTTCACCGTACACCCCTGGCATCGCAACATCGCGCGCGCCATCCTGCAAACGCCGAAGGTCTACTTCTTCGACATCGGCCTGGTGCGCGGCGACGACGGCATCCGCCTGGAAAACGCCGTCGCCGCCATGCTGCTGAAACACGTTCACTTCCTGCACGACGCCCAAGGCAAAGCAACCGGACTGCATTACATCCGCACCAAAGACGGCGCCGAAGTGGATTTCGCGCTCAGCGAAGAAGAACGCCTCACTCACCTGATCGAATGCAAACTCGCCGACACCAAAGTGCACCGCGCGCTGGCCGGCTTCGCCGACAAATTCCCGCAAGCGGAAGCAATTCAACTGGTGCGCGACCTGCGTCAGGAGGAGTACCGGGCACCGGTGAGAATTGCGGATGCAGCGGGATGGCTGGGGGAATTGGCGGCTTGATGCATCCGAAACATCGGTGCGGCGGAATCTTGGTGTCGTAGGAGCGCCTTCCGTGGCGTGAAGTCCGAACTTCCTTGGCTGAAGCTACCCAAGCCGACTCGCCTGCGCTGCCACATGCCCCGCCAGCAAACTGACGAATGTTTTCAGGCTGGTCATATCCGATAGCTCCGAGTACTCCCCGCTGGATATCGCAGCCCGTGGCGACGCGATAACGGTGGCTGAGGAATACAACTGTTCCTGCACCAGGCGCTGGCAAAGCACGTCGTAGCGCTTCAGATAGGAAGCATTCCGGAATTCGTCGGAGACCGGGAAATGAGGCGACTTGTCCTTGACCGGCGCGCGCGACTTCGGCGCATCCTCGACCAGCATCAACCAGCCCGCAAATGGGCGCGGCTGTTTGCCTGTGCAGTCAGTAATGCGTCGAAATCCCCTTGTGAAAGCGTGATCGCTTCGTGGGACTGAACTACGGTATGGGCGTGTTCGACGGCGTTTCTGAGCACGAACTCCGACACACTCATGTGCGCATAGGCCGCCGCTTTGTCGAGCATGCGGCGTGTTTCCTGGTCACAGCGGATGTGTAGGCGGGTGTCTTTGACTGGGGCGGTCATTGCGGCCCCCAAAATTTTGGACTGATTGTTTGCCGGATGTGCGTACGGTTCAAGGGCGGATATTGCGGACGCCTCTGCTAACCATGCAAATCAAAGTTGAAACTTTCGATTTGCATGAAATGGGTGTTCATGTATTCACATCAAGCCCGTACTAAGTTGGCGCGTCTGGCCGGAAGGGGTCGGCGCGGCAAATTTCGGCCATTCATTCTGGTGATGCCGGCAATGGGCCGATATATTTGAGATGGCTACCGCAGCCCTTTCGACAGTCGGACGCGCCAAAACCCGGTACCAGCACGACGCCTGGGTAGCTTTGGTTCATTTCGCATTCGTCACGCTCTGCGCGCACGACGGTGGTTACACGTGCTTCCATCGCGTCGAGGAGGTAGTCGATATGCCAGCGTAATACCTTGTCGCGCCGCATGTGCCGGGCGATGCGTGCCTCGAAATTGCGTTTTGCCGATCCGGTGTAGACGTATACGCCAGCCGGAAAGTCGAATTCGCCCAGGCGGCCGATTTGTAGGCGCACAGCCTGACTCAGGCGGATGTGGAGTTGGTAGGTGCGGAACACGGTGGGTTCGTTTGGCCGGGCTGGTGGATGGTGCAATGCGCTGCGCTTATTGCACCCTACGACCTACGGCCCTTCTAAAATTGCCACTGCCCAGGCCAACATACGCGTCGCGATGGACTCCACTTCGCCACGGCTGATAGTCGGGATGATCTCGTCGCCGTAGCGGAATTCCACGGCATATGGATTGATCTGCGCTAAAGCATCCGCGCTGACGGGTAGCGCGATTCCAGCTTTTTCCAGTTTGTCGGCGAGTTCATACAGATCGTGCGTTTTGCGGAACTCTATGCCTTGAACGAAAAGCACTGCCTTCAAGCATTTTTCAATGGACTGTTGCGCATGAAAGAAGGCTAAGGCTTGGCGGATGTGAGGCAAGTCCGCCAGTGCCCGGAAGGCGGCCAGATCGTCGGCCGCGAGGTGCAGGTAACGGCGGGCTTCGTCAAGCGAGGTTGTCATGCAGCACTCGGCCTTCTTTGACCGCCCAGTAGGGGAGTGTGCCGGGCACTTGACTCCGGCTCATCGCTTCTTTTTCCGAATAAATCAACACATCCACCCCAACGCCGATGCCGCCTATGGCGCGGCGCAGACGCAGGTATTCAGCGGCTTTGTCCGGCTCTCCTTTCTCAATGACCATCAGGTCCAGGTCTGAGTCTTCGTTTGCCGTGCCGCGCGCGTATGAACCAAACAGGATTACACGGGCTGGGGCGGTAATGGCGGCAACCATTCGGTTCACCGCAGTCTGGATGGTTTCGTTATTGAGCATGTCGGACTCCGGCGCGTAAATGCGGGTTACGGATGTGCAAGTTAGTTTACCGACTGATCGGCTTATACCGAATCCGCTTCGGCTTGGCGCCTTCCTCGCCCAGGCGTTTGCGTTTGTCGGCTTCGTATTCCTGGTAGTTGCCGGCGAAGAAGTTCCAGTGCGAGTCGCCTTCGCAGGCGAGGATGTGGGTGGCGATGCGGTCGAGGAACCAGCGGTCGTGGGAGATGACCAGCACGCAGCCGGCGAATTCGAGCAGGGCGTCTTCCAGCGCGCGCAGGGTTTCCACGTCGAGGTCGTTGGACGGCTCATCCAGCAGCAGGACGTTGCCGCCTTGAATCAGCGTTTTCGCCAGATGCAGGCGGCCACGTTCGCCGCCGGAGAGGTTGCCGACTGTCTTGCCCTGGTCGCCGCCTTTGAAGTTGAAGCGGCCCAGGTAGGCGCGGGCGGGCATTTCGAAGCGACCGACGGTGAGGATGTCGGCGCCGTTGGCGACGGCGTCGAACACGGTCTTGTCGGCTTCCAGGCCTTCGCGCGATTGGTCGACCGAGGCGACTTTGACCGTCTGGCCGATGTCGATGTTGCCGCTGTCCGGCTGCTCTTTGCCCTGGATCATGCGGAACAGCGTCGATTTGCCGGCGCCGTTGGGGCCGATGATGCCGACGATGGCGCCGGGCGGGATGCTGAATGACAGGTCGTCGATCAGCAGACGGTCGC
>CAMDHJ010000157.1 GCA_945897865.1 Tepidiphilus sp. J10 | reverse complement strand
CTAACAAAACATGGCGCATGACACACCCCTACCGAATCAGTCTTTTCTGCAAAGTCTGGTCGATGCGCATCCAGAGCCGTTCGCGCTGGTGGATCGGGAGTTTCGTGTTGTAGTGGCCAATCAGCGTTAGTCCGAAACCTAGTCCGGCCTCGACAAAACCGCAGTGGTTGGTCTCAAGTGTCATCAGGTGTCGCACAAAACCGATACCACCTGTGAAATCAATGGCGAGGAATGTCCGCTGCAACGGGTGTTCGAGAGCCGCCAGCCTTATCAGGTGATTCATCGCCATTTCGACCAGCATCATCAGGCCGACTATGTCGCGGTCAACGCCAGTCCGATTCTGAATGAACAGGGCGAGGTCATCCTGATTGGTGAAAGCATCGCCTCCATCAGTCATGGCAACGATCTGTGTTTCGACGCCGACAAGATGGTCGGCGGCTGCTGTCCATCCTTCATGCGTGTGCTGGACAACCTGGTCAGCGTCGCGGGAACCGACGCCCCGGTGCTGATCCTGGGAGAGACCGGCAGCGGCAAGGAGATGGCTGCGCAATTGATTCACCGTAAATCGCGTAGATTCAGCAAGGAATTCGTTGCCATCGACTGCACCCAGTTCACCGAAGAGAGCTTCACCAGCGAACTGTTCGGCCATCTGCGTGGCGCATTTACCGGCGCCGTGGAAAACAAGATGGGTCTGTTCGAGCTGGCGGACGGCGGCAGCTTGTTCCTGGATGAAATCGGCGAGCTTTCGCTGACCATCCAGGCCAAGTTGTTGCGTGCGCTGGAGACCGGCAGCTTCCGTCGCCTGGGCGAAACCCGCACGCGGCAGGCCGATGTACGCCTGGTCAGCGCCACCAACCGCGATCTCAAGCAGATGGTCAGCCAGGGCCAGTTCCGTGCCGACCTGTTCTACCGCATCAACTGCATGCAGGTGGAATTGCCGCCACTGCGGCATCGCAGAGCCGATCTGCCGGAACTGATCAATTATTTTCTCGGCCGCGCCGGCCACAAAGCCGGTATCAGCGATCGCGCCCGCGCCGCGCTGTTGGAATACAGCTACCCAGGCAACATGCGCGAGTTGCGCAACATCCTTGAGCGCGCCATCGCCCTGGCCAAGGGGGAGCGGCTCGACAATGTTCATCTGCCCGAATTCGTCGTGCACGCTGAACTCGCCGCCCCGGTGCATCCGGTGCATGGCGCCAATGATTTTTTCAGCTGCAATGCGCATCAGCATCCGGCCGTCGAGCCGGCTCCGGCCGCTGTCGGACGACTCTCACTTGATTCGATCCTGGATGCGCTCGATAGACATCAGGGCAATCGCCGTCTGGCGGCAGAAGAACTCGGCATTACCGAACGCACGCTGTACCGCAAACTCAAGCTACTTCCGGCCGCCGACTGACCTGAAAGCCGCAGTCAACCGGAGTTCATCTCCGAAGGACCGTGTGGGGACTGGTGTGGCGCCAATTCCGTATCCCCTTGCCCCTGACCATCCAATTTTTGAAGTCATGACTTTTTACTTGCCGATGTCATGACATGACGTGTCAAGCGACGCAAAAAATACCCGAATAATTCCGTAAGTCTTTGTTGAATAAGGCATTGTGAATGCTGCTTCTGACTTGGCACAACCCTTGCAATAAGGTCTGAGCATCGTGACATTTCGCTCGCGAGGCGCTGACTGGTAAGGAGTCCCATGACCAAGCATGAAGCCCTGCGCATCGTTCGCCAGGCCAAGTCTTCTCATATCCGCTGGCGTGCTTATGTACTGGCCAGACTGGCCGGCATGGAAATCGAAAGCGTGCAGGCGCCGTTGCACCATAAGGAATGCAACTTTGGCCATTGGATTTATCACGAGGGTTTCGCGGCCTTCGGTCATTGGCCATTGTTCCAGGATGTTGAATACACGCATGAACTGCTGCACTCGGTATATCTATTGATCCACCAGGCGCTGCATGACGGCGACCGCAGCCGCGCCGGCGACATCGGCAAACAACTGGTGGGCATCTCCTATTCGCTGCTGGAAACCATCGACCTGTTGCAGGAAGAGATTCAAAGCGTTGAACAGGAGGAATTCTGATCATGCTTCAGATGCGACTGATCCGGGCCGTGCTGTTGTTCCTGTTCGCTGTCGCCGTGGTGGCTGTATTCCCACTAGTCAGCCACGCAGCAAGTCACGTCAACCTGACCCACGACATGCCACATGTCGATGTCCTGCATCAGGGCAAACCGGCGCGCATCGAGCGTAATCCGGATACCGACAACATGCTGGATCCCGATTTCACGCTGACCTCGCGTGCCTGCCCGCCGTATTGCATTCAGCCGATGCAGCTGGCGACCGGAGTCGAGACGTTGGCGGAACTCGAACTCATCGCCTACCTGAAACGCACCAGCCATGACGATACCGTGCTAGTGATCGATTCGCGCGATGGCGACTGGCCGCTGCGTTCTGGCGTGATTCCCGGCGCCACGCTGCTGCCCTGGCAGGAACTGCATCCGGCGCATACCGCCGCCGAAAAGATCGCCGAAACCCTGATCTTCCGCTTTGGCGCCGCCCATGAGGGGGCGCTGTGGAACTTCGAGAACGCCAAGACCCTGGTGTTTTACTGCAATGGTCCCTGGTGCGGGCAATCCCCGACCAACATCAAGCAGTTGCTGGTACTCGGCTATCCGCCGGACAAACTGAAGTGGTACCGCGGCGGCATGCAGGACTGGAAGATGCTGGGCCTGTCCACGGTCCCGCCTGAATCGTTACAGCTCCCATCGGCGCAGTAGCCATTGTCACATTCGTTGTTGTCACACCTCCCAACAAGCAAGGAGCTACCAGTGAAACCCTGTATTTCCCTCATGCGAACAGCTGCTCTCGCCACCGCACTGGTGACCAGCCTGTCCACCGGCGCGGTGCAGGCGCAGACCGCCGCGCCGAGCAACCCCTATCTGACCAATCTGCCGACTCTCTCGTTGCCGAATGTGCCGGCCTATTTCGGCTTGATCGGATCGATGGCGACCTTCAAGCCTTCCGTAGCCGCCAAACCCTATTCGATGGCGCCCTCGCTGCCGCGTGAGCAGAAAGTTGCGCTGATGCAGGCGATGATGGCGCTGATGCCGAGTATGGGTATCCGTGATGCGATGAGCTTCATGTCGACCAAATACAAGGCCAAAGACGGTCTGACTTTCGAAGACGTGGTGCAGTCGATGGAGCTGCGCGCCAACACGCTGAATTTCAAGAAGGTTGGTCATTCCCCGATGTGGAAGGACATCCAGGCGGTGCTGGGCGACATGGACGCGCCGCGCATGGAAGTCTTCCACTACTGCGACATCGCCGCCGGCCGCGAAGTGTTGAAGGCCGCACCGGAATCCATCGCCTATCTGCCGTGCCGCATCGCGATCATGGAAGACGCCAACAAGCAGATCTGGGTCATCACGCTGGATTGGGATCTGGCCTGGCTCGACACCGTGCAGGGCAAGATGGGTGTCAACAGCGAGCTTTCCAAGTTCGCCAAGGACATCAACGTAAAGATGGACAGCATCATGCGGGCCGCTGCCAACGGCGATCTGTAATCACTGTTTTACCCACCTGGAAGGAGCAAACATGAAAACTACCTCACTACTATTGACCATCCTCTGTCTATCCCAGCCGGTTTTCGCCGAAGGTCCGGCAGATACTGCTGACCGCATGCTTGACCCGACACGCAACTCCGCAGCCTTCAAGGATCCGAAAGCGTTTGTCGAATGGAGCAACGCCATGTTGAATCCGGCCACCTCAATGGCGCTGGCGCAGAAGGGGATTGATCCGAATACCTATCTGCGCATGCTGGCCGGCATGATGAACCCGGCGACGCTGCAGAACTATATGCAGTTGACCGACCCAGCTATGGCGATGAAATGGGCAACCGCCGGGATTGATCCGAACTTTTACACTGCATTGCTCGGACAGGGCCTGAACCCCGCCAATCTGCAGCCCTGGCTGACCGCGCCGGTGAGCCCGCAGGCAATGAACCTGGGCATGCAGATGGTCAATCCTGGGATGTATGGCAATTGGTTGACCGCGCCGGTCAGCCCGCAGGCAATGAACACCATGATGGCCCCGATGAACCCCAACCTGTACACAAACTGGCTGGGTGCCGGCATGAACCCGAAGACTTACGGATCGTGGGGCGCAATGGTTGCCCCGATGGCCGCTCCATTGTCCGCCCCCTTGGGGTTCCCAGGCTTGACACCATCGGCGGCGAGCAATCCGTTCGACCCGAATGCACTTCTGAAGATGCTTTCCATGCCCGGCGCAACGATCGGCGCGCAGCCGAATAAATAACAGCACACCCAAAAGGAGCCAACTATGAAACGTGCTTTGCTGTTCTGCGCCGCCTTGAGCGCAGCCCCCCTGATCCACGCCGCTGAACCGGATGTTGCTGGCCTGGTGAAAAGTTGCAACAACTGCCACGGTGTCAATGGCGTCAGCGTCGGCCATTCAATGCCGTCGATCGGCGGCCTGTCGGAAACCTATCTGCTCAACATCATGACCCAGTGGAAAACCGGCGAACGCTTTTCCGCAGTGATGGGCCGCCTGCTGAAGGGCTACACCGATCAGGAAATCGCTGCCCTGGCGACGCACTATTCCAAACAGCCCTGGGTGCCTGCGGCGCAAACGCTGGACGTCAAACTGGTGGCGCAAGGCAAGGATGCGATCGACCGCTGTTCCAGTTGCCACGGCGATACCGGTGTACCGGATGAAGACGACACGCCGCGCCTGACCGGCCAATGGGCGCAATACATGGAGCTTGAACTGGCCAAGTACCGTGACGATGCCCTCAAGATGCCGCACAAGAAGATGCGCACCAACGCTAAAAAACTGGATGAAGCCGACGTTGCCGCCGCCGCCGCGCATTACGCCAGCCAGAAGAAATAAGGAGCCCCAGCATGAGTATCAATCGTCGCAATTTCATCAAGAGCCTGGCCGCCGCCAGTTCAGTTTCGCTGCTGACCATCCCGACTTCCGCGCGCGCCGCCGGTTCAGGAAATAACAAAGGTAAGGTTGTCGTCATCGGCGGTGGCTTCGGCGGTTCCACCGCCGCCAAGTACATCAAGATGATGGACCCGGCCATCGACGTCACCCTGATCGAGCCGAACAAGACCTACACCTCCTGCCCGCTGTCGAACGAAGTCCTGTCCGGCCACCGCGACATCGCCAGTCTGCAGACCGGCTATGCCGGAGCCGCCAAGCGCGGCATTAGCGTCATCCATGATCATGTCGCCAGTGTCGATGCGGCGAAGAAAACCGTCACCACCAGCGGTGGTCAGACCCTGGGCTATGACGCACTGGTGATGGCCCCCGGCATCGCCTTCGATTACGAAGCGGTATCTGGTTATTCCAAGGACGCCTCGAAGCTGCTGCCGCATGCCTACAAGGCCGGTGAGCAGACGTTGTTGCTGAAGGCGCAACTGGAAGCCATGCCGGATGGCGGCACTTTCATCATCAGCGTGCCGCCGAAGCCGTTCCGCTGCCCGCCCGGCCCCTACGAGCGCGCCGCCCAGGTGGCGAGCTATATGAAGCATCACGGCAAGGCGAAATCGAAGGTGCTGATCCTCGACGCCAACGATTCCTTCTCCAAGAAGGGCTTGTTCGAGCAGGGCTGGAAGGCGCTCTACCCGGGCATGATCGAATGGGTGTCCGGCGCCAATGACGGCAAGGTGGAGCGGGTGGATGCCGCCGCGAAGATGTGTTTCACCGGCCTCAACGACCACAAGGCCGATGTCATCAACCTGATTCCGCCGCACCGCGCCGGCAAGATCGCGCAGCAGACAGGGCTCACCAACGCCCAGGGCTGGTGCGAGGTGGCGCCGATGACGATGGAATCGACCGTGCACAAGGACATCTACCCGATCGGCGACTGCTGCATCGCTGGCGAACTGCCGGTGTACGACATGCCGAAATCGGCGCACATGGCGATCACGCAGGCCAAGGTCGCGGCCGGCGCCATCGTTGCCAAACTGAACGGTCTTGCCAACCCGCAGCCCTGGTACGTCAACACCTGCTTCAGCACGCTGGCGCCGGACTACGGTATTTCTGTCGTGCATGTGTATCGGGTAACCAACAACCAGTTCGTCTACGTCAAGGAAGCCGGCGGCATTTCACCGATCGACGCGCCGCCGCTGCAACGCAAGCTGGAAGCCGAATACTGCGTAGGCTGGTTCAACAACGTGATGGCCGACGCCTTCGCCTGATCCTGCCTTGCCGCGCCGGCCAGACCCGTTCTGCCAGCGCGGCAGTCCATACCCATCAAGGAGATTCAACATGAAAAGCACCCTGCGAAACAGGATGATGCTGGTCATCGGCCTGTTCGGCGGTCTTGCCGCCAGCCTGATGTATTCAGCCGGCGCCGATACGCCGCCCGAAGCCGCCCCCGCCAAGCTTGCAGCCGAGGGACCGACTGCAGCCTGCAAGCCGTCCAATCTGGCGATCAAGGCTGATCGCAAACTGACGGCGGAAGATTTCGAGGAGCCGAAAGCCTGCGCCAAATGCCACGAAAGGCAGATCAAGGGCTGGCAGGGTTCGATGCACTCGCTGGCGTTCAAGGATCCGGTGTTCCAGGCCGAATGGGCGCTGGCGTTCAAGGCTACCAACGGCACAGCACTGAACGATTGTGGCGGCTGCCATACCCCGATCGGCATTACCACCGGCACAGTCAAGTTCGACCCGACGCTGGGCAAGCATGGCGGCTTTACCGCGCCGAAACAGGCCGAGCACGGCGTTTCCTGCGATGTTTGCCACTCGGTTTCCGGTTCCACCGCCAAGCGCTCGCTGAATGGCCAGCCGGGCAATGCCTCGATCGAACTGAACCCGGGCGAAACGAAATACGGTCCGTTCAAGGATTCCAAGTCCGGCTATCACGAGACGGAATACTCGGAACTACATACCAAGGCTGAATTCTGCGGCAGTTGCCACAACATCTTCCACTCGGTAAACCAGTTCCCGATCGAGCACACCTATGACGAATGGAAGAACTCGCCATATGCGCAGGCCGACATCCCCTGCCAGGACTGCCATATGGTGCCGGTGGACGTGGCAATCCAGGTTGCCGACCGCATGGTGCGCGCCAAGGATGTGCCCAACCACGGCCTCGGCGGTCTTGCCGCCAAGGGCTCGAAGAAGGAACGCGAGATTGTCCACGACCACGGCTTTGTCGGCGGCAACACGGTGATCGCCGCCGCGCTTGGCGTGCCCGGCGCGGAAGCCAACAAGGCGGAAGCGATCAAACGTCTGCAGAACGCGGCCGACATGGACATGGACGTGCGCCAGGGCAAGGGCGGGGCGCATGAACTGCGCATCAAGGTCACCAACGTGCGCGCCGGCCACCACCTGCCGACCAGCCTGACCTTCATCCGTCGCATCTGGCTCGACGTCACCATCACCGACGACCAGGGCAAGGTCATCCTCCGTTCCGGCGAACTCGACGCACACAACCGGGTTGATGAGGACACCGTGATTTTCGGCAATCATTCTGTCGACAAGCATGGCAAATCGACGGTGAACCCGTGGGAAATCGCCCGCTTCGATGAACTCAACACCATTCCGCCGAAGGGCTACCGCTATGGCAAGTATGCCTTCCGTTTGCCTGATGGTGCCAAGAGCTTCAAGGTCGAGGCCAAGCTGAATTACCAGTCGTACGACCAGAAAGTGGCCGACAAGCTGCTCGGTGACAAGGCGATCATCGTCCCGACGGTCGAAATGAAGGCGTTGTCACGCACTTATGACGCAGCGCTGAAAGTGGTGGAAATCCGCAATCTGGCGCAGCGCTGAAGACTTTTTGCCTGTTCTTGCGTTTCCGCTGGAACAGGCAGATCACCCTGTCTCCTCCTTATCCCGGCCAACCCACAAGGTGAGCCGGGATTTTTTTGAGTGCGACTATGACCCGATTCACTGATTTCACCCGATTCGCGATCGATGCGATCCGTAACCAGCGGCTTGCATGGATAGCACTCTGCGGACTGTGTGCCAGCAGCGCAGCCCCGGCCTGGGATGCCTTGCCACAGCAAGCGCCGGTTCAGGCCGACAACCCGATGACTGCCGCCAAGATCGAACTCGGCAAGCAACTCTTTTTCGACCCGCGCTTTTCGTCTACCGGCACGGTGTCCTGCAATACCTGCCACAACCTGATGCTCGGCGGCGACGACAATCGGCCTCTGGCGATGGGTGTGCACGGTCTGACCGGACCGCGAAATTCACCAACGGTATGGAATTCGGCCTTCCACGCTAGCCAGTTCTGGGACGGCCGCGCTGCCAGTCTGGAAGAACAGGCCAAAGGACCGGTCGTGGCATCGGTCGAGATGGGCATGAACAATCTGGATACCGCCCTCAACCGGGTGCGCGCCATTGCCGGCTATCGCACCGCCTTCGCCGAAGTCTTTGGCGGCAAGGAACCGGTCAGTATCGGCAACGCCGCCATGGCGGTCGCCGCCTTCGAGCGCACGCTGATCACGCCGAACAGCCCGTATGACCGCTGGGCAAGGGGTGATGCCGGCGCGATGACGGCGCAACAGGTGCGCGGCCTGCTGCAGTTCGATCAGCTGGGTTGCACAGGATGCCACCAGGAACCCCTGTTCGGCGGCCCGCGCAAACCGGGCGGCCATTTCGCGGTATTCCCGTTTCATGATGGCGGTTTCGTCGATCAATACCGTCTGCGCGAGGACAGTGGCCGCTTTGCCGCCACCGGCCGTGAATCGGATCGGCACAAATACAAGGTGCCGACTTTGCGCAATGTCGCGCTAACCGCGCCTTACTTCCACAACGGCGCGGTGCCGACGCTGGAGCAGGCCGTACGCGTGATGGCGGCTGCGCAGATGAATGTGGCGCTGACCGATGCGCAGGTCGACGACATCGTCGCGTTCCTGCAAGCGTTGACCGGCGAGTTCCCGGCCATCACGCTGCCGCGACTGCCGCCGACATTGGGCAGCAGTCTGCGGGTGGATTGAACCTTGAATCCTCTGTTGAGCGCTTCTTAGCCTTCGAGAAGTGGCAAGAATGCAAGCGTTCGCGCCTCCGGTCACACTCACCAATTAGGCGACCCCGCTACGAGTCCGATTGCGGGCCTGCCATGCCGTCTGGCCGCGTTGCTCC
>CAMDHJ010000156.1 GCA_945897865.1 Tepidiphilus sp. J10 | reverse complement strand
GCAAAAAAGGCATCGAGACCGCGCGCATCCGCCGCCGCTGCGCTACGCACCAGCGAGAACTCCAACAGTTCGCCGGCGACCAGCGCCTGCGCTGAAGGATGTTCGCCACGCCGCAACGCCTCGAGAAAGGCATCCTGCTGCGATGCCGGCAGCTTGGCGCGAACTTCAAGGCCTGCCGCAGGATATAGGCTGATCAGACTTTGGCCGCTGTTGACCTGATCGCCCGCCGCCCCATCCACCTTGGCCACATACCCGGCAAATGATGCAACCACTCGACTGCGTTGCAGCGCCAACTGGGCCTGATCCAGATTCGCCCGCGCTTTGCTCAAGCGCGCCTGCAATTGCGCCATGCGCGCCTTATGGTCGGCGATTGCCAGTTCCCGGCTGCGCAAAGTGATTTGCTGGCGCGCCAGATTCTGGCGGCTCTGATCCACCGCACTCTGCGAGTAGAAATTTTCCTTGCGCAGTTGTTCAAATCGGCCGACATCGGCTGCGGCAAATTCAAGCAACTGTCGCTCCTGCGCCAGTTGCTCAAGATCCGCCTTGTAGCGCAGTTCTTCACTGGCGATGGCAGCCTCAAGTTCATCCACTTCGCCGCGCGCCTGGTCCACCTTCGGCTGGAAATCACGCGGATCCAGTTCCAGCAAGCGCTGCCCGGGCACCACCGCCTGACCCTCGCGTACGTCGATGCGCAGGATTCGCCCCACGCCGGGCGCCGCAGCGTGAGTCAACGCCGGACTTTCGACACGACCATTGAGCATGGTCACCGGACTGATCGTCGCAAGTTGCGCCGACATCGCCTGTACACGCCAGACAGGTTCCAGCACAGCCGCCACCGGCGGCTTTGGCCGCGTCGCCTTGAGCGCCACGAACCCCCCTATCCCGAGTCCAAGGAGCAGGATCGGGAGAATCACTTTTTTCTTGTTCATCACAGATCAGTCTTAACGGTTCATGCCAAGACCAGCGATTATCCTGTCGGCTTTATTCGAAGCAAAGCTGCGAATCAGGAATAAAAATGGAACTGATTGGCGCCTGTTTGAATGAATATGAAAAAAGCGAGAAATTCCATGCATGAAATACCCCCGCTCGCCCCAGAACTGAGTATGATGCGCGGGCGCTTGCGTCAAGTGGTTGTCTAAGTGGTATCAGGTCTGTCCAGTTTCTATCTGTCTGAAGCTGTTTCGGTTCGAATTCCCTCGGTTACATTCCTTGAGCTTGGGCATTTTTATTGGGCTTAGCGTTTTTGCTATTGCCCGCTTCATTTAAAGGAAAGTACATGAGCACTCAAACCGGCACCGTGAAATGGTTCAACGATTCCAAGGGCTTCGGCTTTATCACCCCCGATCAAGGCGGTGAAGATCTGTTCGCACATTTCAGCGAAATCCAGAGCAACGGATTCAAGACCCTTGCCGAGAACCAACGCGTCCAGTTCGAAGTGACCCAGGGTAAAAAAGGCCTCCAAGCCAGCAAGATCCAAGCGATCTAAGCACCCTCAGGTAGCAATAAAAAACGCGGCTTCGGCCGCGTTTTTTATTGCTTGGCGTTTATGAAAAAATGTAAAAAAAAGCCGGTGTCCGAATACAGAAGCAATCAGCGGCGACGGAACTGGGAAGGCGGCGGGCTACCAGTGGGTCGCTCATCCTTGTGGCGAAAGCTGATGCGACCTTTGCTGAGATCGTAAGGAGAGAGTTCAAGTGTGACCTTATCGCCCGCCAGAATACGAATCCTGTGCTTTTTCATCTTGCCGGAAGCATAGGCCTGGATTTCCATGCCGTTATCCAGCGTCACCTTGAAACGCGTATCCGGCAAGACCTCGTTCACAACGCCTTCCATTTCAATCAGTTCTTCTTTTGCCATGTGTGGTTTTGCTCCAGCTGCAGCGTCCGTTTGACGGGCGTGCAATAAAATCGTTCGTGTCAGCGGGTAAAGGCGTTAGTCGTAAGGGCTAAACAGCCAAAAATTAGCCGTGCAGACTAACATGCCCTCATCAGATTGTGATGAAAAATATTTCTGGCAGCTGATTCCGCTGCCCCCGCCGATTCACCAGCACCTCGCGTTCATCCCGCCAACGCATCGGTCACGATGCTCTGCGCCTCTTTCACGATTTCCTGCAGGTGTTCGGGGCTTCTGAAGCTTTCCGCATACAGCTTGTAGATATCCTCGGTGCCGGATGGGCGTGCGGCAAACCAACCGTTTTCAGTTGTCACTTTGAGTCCGCCGATAGCGGCATCGTTACCTGGTGCACGCGTCATCTTGGCAAGGATCGGCTCTCCTGCCAGTGTCGCGGCAGTGACCCGTTCGCCAGTGAGCTGCTTGAACGCAGCCTTCTGTTCAGGCGTAGCAACTGCGTCAATGCGGATGTAATACGGCGTGCCGTGCTGCGCCGCCAGTTCCTGATAGTAACGACCCGGATCCTTGCCGGTGACGGCGGTAATTTCCGCTGCGAGAAGGCCCAGGATGATGCCGTCCTTGTCGGTCGTCCAGACGCTGCCATCGCGGCGCAGGAAGGATGCGCCAGCGGACTCTTCGCCGCCGAAACAGAAGCTGCCATCGAGCAGGCCGCCGGAGAACCATTTGAAGCCGACTGGCACTTCCAGAAATTTACGGCCGAGACCATTCACCACCCGATCAATCAGACCGCTCGACACCAGTGTCTTGCCAACCGCAGCGGTTTCCGGCCATTGCGGTCGGTGCGTCAACAGATAGTGGATAGCCACCGCGAGAAAGTGATTCGGGTTGAGCAGGCCGATCGATGGCGTGACGATGCCATGACGATCGACGTCGGCATCATTGCCCCAGGCAATGTCGAATTGATCTTTCAGTGTGACCAGGCTGGCCATCGCATACGGACTGGAACAATCCATCCGAATCTTGCCGTCATGGTCGAGCGTCATGAATGCAAACGCAGGGTCCACGTTCGGATTCACCACCTCAATGTTCAGGCCATATTTCTCGGCTATCGGTTTCCAGTAGGCCACCGCCGCGCCGCCAAGCGGATCGACGCCGATTTTCAAGCCGGCGGCACGGATCGCGGCCATATCAATCACCTTGTCGAGATCAGCGACGTAGGGCGCGACGAAATCTTCCTGAAACGTGGTCGGAGCCGCGAGCGCCTGTGCATACGGCACCCGCTTGACGTCGCGATTGCCGGCAGCCATCAGCGCGTTGGCGCGCTGTTCAATCCATCCGGTCGCGTCGGTATCGGCCGGACCACCATGCGGCGGGTTGTATTTGATGCCACCATCTCGCGGCGGGTTATGCGACGGCGTGATGACGATGCCATCCGCGTGCGGCGCGTCGTCAATCGCGTTGTAAGCCAGGATGGCACGTGAAATGACAGGCGTCGGCGTGTAGCCGTCGTTGCTTTGAATGCGCGCTTCAACGCCGTTGGCAGCCAGCACTTCAAGCGCGCTGCGTTGTGCCGGTTCGGATAACGCATGCGTGTCCTTGCCGAGATACAACGGCCCGGTAATGCCCTGAGCACTGCGGTATTCACAAACCGCCTGGGTAATCGCCAGAATATGCGCTTCATTGAAACTGCCATTGACCGCACTACCACGATGGCCACTGGTACCAAAGGCAACGCGTTGCGTCGGCTGGCTGACATCCGGTTGATTGAAGTAGGCGGCAAGCAAGGCCGGAATATTAGTCAGAACATCAGCGGGTGCCGGCTGGCCGGCTAAGGGATGGGTCATGTTGGCTCTCCAGACAAAGAAAACAATCACTCCCGCAATCTTACGTCGGCTGGACACGCTAGGTGCGTCTGAAGCGTGAAACCTTGGTTAAAGCAACGCAATCCAGACAATTCCGACTGCACTGAATCAAGTCATTGATGCTTGAACCTGGTGCGTAAAGGGACGCGATGCTATCGCCAGTTCATCGCCGCAAGCGGCGGTTTGGAAGCGGAATTCAAGCCTGGCAAGGCTTGCCGGCGATCAAACAGGTCTCCAGGCAATCCCGACTATTCCGGTACGATTCTTGCGTCTCACATCGGCAGGTTGCCATCGATCTGGATCAAGGAGGTCAACATGAACACCATTACCCCCAACCTGCTAATCGCCTTCGCATTGTTTGGCTTGATTGCAGCTTCGCAAGCTGCATCTGCAAAAGAAGCTGAACAGTGCAGCATGCTGATGACCCAGCTGGAATGCGATCAGCACCAAACCACACTGGCTCAACTCAAACCGGGATCGACGCGAGACCAATACCTGGCTGCGCTTGATACGATGCTGCTGGATCGCGAGGCCGCTTGCAGTTGCAATCGAAAAGTCATGCAGGAAACGATTTATCCGGCGCCCCAACAAGCCCTGCTGCAATTCTGATCAGCAGCTATCAACACTTACCTCAGCAAACGCCTTCAGGCCAGCACCTTGATGCGGGTGTCTTGGCATTCCACCAGCTGGCCGGCGCGGATCTTTGCCGTCTTACGATGTTCGGTGACGCCATCGACTCGCACCTGACCAGCCGCGACCAAGGTCTTGCCATGTCCACCGCTGTCCGCCACGCCAGCCAGTTTGAGCAGATTGCAAAGTTCAACGAACTCGCCACGGAGTTTGAATTCAGTTTCGGTCATGGTGGATTTCAAAGCCGGCACACCCTGCTCATAGCAATTTAATCGGCTCGACGTGAACCGTGGTTGACGCATCGGTCAGCCAGACCTGGCCATCCTGAATGCTGCATTGCAACCGCATCGTGCGACTCGCCAACGCGGCCAGAGCCTGACTGGTTTCCGGCAATAAATTGATTACGCGTAAATGTTCCTGCCGCTCGAATTTGCTCTTGTTCGCGCTCCACCACATATCAGCGGTGCGACCACCGTAGCTGATCACCACCACTTGTTCGGCGCGACCACAAGCTTTGCGTATCCATTTCTCATCCGGCAGCCCGACTTCAATCCACAACTTGATTGCGCCGGTCAGATCCATCTGCCACAAGCCCGGTTCATCATCCGCATTCAAGCCCTTGGCAAAAATCAGATGCTCATGCGCAAACAACACAAACGCCAGCAAGCGCACCATCATTCGCTCATCGGTTTCGGAGGGATGCCGCGCCAGCGTCAGACTATGTTCCGCATAGTAATTGCGGTCCATGTCGGCGATCTGAAGATCAGCTTTGAAAATAGTTGCTTTGATGGCCATGAAGTGTGCGGTGAGATGAAAGTTCAGGCATCCAGACGGGCGGCGACTTCCTGAATCAGCACCCAGGGCGCGGCGACGACCGCCCAGAATTGACTTTGCTGGGCATGCCAGACGAGTGCGTCATCAGTTGTGGCGCGGGCAATCAAACCTTGCGTCAACCAGGCTTCCACCAACGTCTTGTCATCGTGTGACATCGCCACCGCCACTTCGACCAGATCCAGTTCGCCCGCTACTTTGATCACAACACCGCGCGCAAAATGACGTTCCAGTTCGCTCCAGGGCAACTTGCCGGTTTCGGCATTCAACTTGGCGCGCAAGAGTTCATCGGCTTCGGACATGAGGGATAGATTAGGCAAAGAAGGCAAAGAAAGGGCAAAGAAATGGACCGGCATTGTAATGGGGTTCCATGCAAACCCCACCTCAGCTTAGTCCGCGCCAACCCAACCGCTCAATCAGCGTAGCAAAATCCGCTGCCACTTCAGCCCGAAGGCACAAGGCCAGGCCGCTGAGGGGATGCGTCAACCGCAACTCGGTCGCCGCCAGCAACAGGCGATGACAACCGAACAATTCCTGAAATAGCCGGTTGTGCCGGCCTTTGCCATGCGTCGCATCACCGATGATCGGGTGTGAAATATGCTTCAGATGGCGGCGCAATTGATGCCAGCGGCCAGTCTGTGGCGCAAGCTCAAGCAGGGCATAGCGGCTGCTGGGATAGCGATCCACCCGATAAGGCAGTTCCACCGTCGCCAAACGGCGATATAGAGTCTGCGCGGGTTGAGCTTGGCCACTGGCTGATATGCCGGCATGTTCGTCTGCCATGCGCGCCAGTGGATGATCGATCTTGCCCGTTTCAGGTGGATAACCGCGCACCACGGCAAGGTAGATTTTGGCTACTTCTCCGGACTCGAACTGACTGTTCAAAGCGCGCCCCGTTTCACGATTCAGCGCAAACAGCAGGACACCGGAAGTCCCTTTATCGAGTCGATGCACAGGAAATACCTGCTGCCCGATCTGATCACGCAGGATTTGCAGTGCAAACCGGGTTTCATGGCGATCCAGCGCGCTCCGATGCACCAGCAAGCCGGCAGGTTTGTTGACGGCAATCAAGCTTTCATCACGATAAATGATCGGCAGCGTTTCGGCGACGTACTCCGACACGCTACTTTTTGCCCTGACAAGGAAAATTCGCTGTCAATGCCTTGTCCAGCACCGCGCCGGCGGCCTGCTTCAACGCGTCCGGATTGGCACCAATCCACGCAACCAACGCAGCCGGCACTTTTTCCTTGTCACCGCTACCCAGACAAAATGCCACCTTGCCCTTGCCGAAATGATGCGCGCCATCGATGTAGCCATTCAAATAGCTGTGACACATCACGGAAAGCGCCTTCACTTTGTCCGCCCCTTTGCACATGCGAAGGATGACACTGCCATCGTTGATCGGCAGGGCGGCAGCCTGATGCTGAGTCGAAAACAGCAAGATGAGCACGGCGAAAAACTGGACAGACCAGAAGCGCAGATGGGACGGAATTAATCGCATATGAAGTACAAACAGCAGAAAAAGCAAATTTTAGGGGCATCCTGAGTTTGGCATTGCAAAAGGCGATGTCAGCTGTTGGACGGGTTTGCTTCCCCCTTTGTAAAGTAACCGTTAACTAACCGACGTGCTTCCCCCGCCGCGCAAGTCATGCACATCCGAGCGCAGGGGATTGGCGGCGAAGCGTTCCTTCCACAGTCTTGGGGTGAGCTGAGCGACGTCGGCGGCGGGATGCTGGCCCACGCGCTGAAGCACGTCGACCAGATAGTCATAGGGATTGATGCCATGCAGCCGGCAGGTGACGATCAGGCTCTGGACGATACCCACATGTTTCGCCCCCAGTTCGGTCCAGCAGAACAGCCACGCCTTGCGCCCCATCGGAATCGCCCGTAATGCCCGCTCCAGATGATTGGTATCGATCGGCACCTCCGGATCGGTCAGGAACACCTCCAGCCCCAATCTTCGCTCCCGCGCATAGGCCAGTGCTGCCGTCAGCGGGTTGCTCGGCAGCAAGCCCTGGTGCTCGAAACAGCTTTGCACCCAGGCAAAGAACTTTTCTACCAGCGGTTTGGCATAGAGCAGGCGATCCTCGCGTTTCTTCTCGCCGGTTCGCTTCCGTTCGCGGATTTGCGCCTCAATGGCATAGATCGCCCCGATCTGCTCCAGCGCCTCGCCCGCCAGCGTGGGTTCCACTCGTTCCGCCTCGATGAACTTGCGCCGGGTGTGCGCCCAGCATTGAGCGTGGGTGAGGCCAGTTTTGCCAGCGTACTGTGCATACGCGGCATAGCCGTCGGAGAGCAACACGCCACCTTCCACCGGCGTGAGGCCGAGCGCCTTCTCCACATAGGTGTGCGCCCGGCCCTCGAAGAACGGGAAGCACACCTCGTCGAGTTCGCCGTAGATCGGCCAGAAGTAACCGCCCTTCAACTTGCCCGGTTCCGCCCGCCCCGCCTTGATCGGCGTTTCGTCCATCGCCTTGATGCGCGAGGCGCGGATCGAAGCGAGTTGTGCCTCATAAATCGGTTCCAGCAGCGCCGCCCCCAGCGCCGCGAGCTGGGTCAGCCAGGGCCGGCTGAGTTTGAAGCCGGCATCGAGTAAGCGCTGGTGTTGCCGATGCAGGGGCAGGTGATAAGCGAACTTGTCCAGCAGCAGGCCGACGACGAAGCTGACATCGGCGCGGCTGCCTTCGATCACGCCCACGGGCGCCGGCGGGCAGGAAAGCGCCTGAGTGTCGAGCCGCTTGATCAGCGGCCGCACGTACTTGAGCACCACATAGCTGCCAGGACGCTGCGCCAAGCGATGGCTGGCCTTCTCGCCGATCACCTCGTACTGGTCCGGCGCCAGCCCGGCGATGTCCGGGTTGGGGACATGAATGACTTCGACCGGCACTTTCGACTCATCGAAGAACAGGCCGCCTTCGTCGCCCGCCTCGGCGCCCTGGCGCTGCCCGCGACGCTGATGGGCGGGCACCAGGCGAGTGGGTTCCGGGGAGGCTGGCGAATCTTGTTCGGACATCTCGCCCAGGCTCATTTGCTGGGGAATCTCGAACGGCCGCTTCTCGCTCTTCTGGCCGAAGATCTGGCGGCGGAACCAGTCGAGTTGATGCGTGAGTACCGCGATTTGTTGCGCTTGTTCCAGGTGGGAACGGGCCAGATCGACGACCTGCTGGGGCTGCCAGTGGGCGGCTTCGGCCAGGCTGGGCAGCGGCGTCGAGGGCGTCGGATTCATGGTCGATATTTTACCGTAACGTGCTGTTATCGTTCAGTTTATTGCACTATTTTCTGCTGATTTGTAGCGTTTTTTGAAGCGCGCGGGTTCGATACCTTCGAGCAGAAGTTTGAGTCCGGTCCAATCCGTCTCAACGGCTTTGGCCTTTGACCAATCCGAGATGAAACAGCCCGATTCGAGTCGTTTCGCCCAGACACAGAATCCGGTTCGGTCCCAGTACAACACCTTGATCTGGGTGGCACGGCGGTTGATGAACACGTACAGATGGCCATTGGTCGGATCAAGCTTGAGGTCGTGGCGGGCCAGCGCATGCAGGCCGTCGAAGGATTTGCGCATATCGACGGGACGGCCATAGAGGTGGACGCGAACGGCGCCTTCGGGGAAGAACATCAGCCGCGTACCAGATGAAGCATCAGGCCGCCACCCAGGTCGAGCTTGAGGTCAAACCGGGGGCCAGGCTGGCTGGCGGGTAGCTGACCCAGATCGAGAAAGGCGCTTGGACCCGGTGATGTAGCGGGTTCGTGCTGGTGGAGGGCTGCGGGTAACAGCCCGCGCCAACGATAGTAGCTGGCCTCGCTGATCGACTCCCGCTTGCAGAAGGCGGACACGCTGTCATGCCGCGCGTCGAATCGGTTCAATAGCGCTTGCCACTCTTCGCGGCTACGCCGCGTCCACTTCCCTTGCCGGTTTCCGTCCTTCGTCATCGCTTGCACCCCGTATGACTGGTTGAGATGGGGCGATTGTGGGTTGGCGGGTATTCGGCGAGAAGAACGCCAGGGAGTTAACGGTTAC
>CAMDHJ010000155.1 GCA_945897865.1 Tepidiphilus sp. J10 | reverse complement strand
GCCTGCTTCATCTGACCGAGGATCTGGGTCTCGCCCAGCACCATCGAATCGAGTCCGGAGGCGACGCGGAAGGCGTGATTGGCGGCTTCCTGTTGCGGCAGCAAATACAAATAGGGCTTTACGTCGCGCGGCGGCAGGCCGTGAAAGTTGGCCATCCATTCGGCGACGTTCGCGGGTTCCTGTGTGTTGCAGTAAATCTCGGTGCGGTTGCAGGTCGAAAGAATGGCAGCTTCGCGCGCAATGCGGCGAACCCCGGTCACATCGGACAGGGCTTTCGGCAGGATATCAGGCGGAAACGCCACCCGCTCGCGGATGGAAACCGGAGCGGTATGGTGGTTGACGCCGCAGGCAAAAAGCTGCATTTCTCTAATGTTTCAATCCGCGCCCGGCAAGGCCGAGCGAAACAACACGGAAGAGGTTGTGCCTTTCCCGTATTCGATTACCCCATGCAGGGGGAGGCTTCCAATTGGCACTTGTTTTTGAGGAATCAAGGCCTTAGGGCCGCGCATTGTACGCTCACATTGAGCCGGCTGAGAGCGGTTCAGCCGAATACTCGACCGCCATGCGATGCGTCTCGCCGGCTGCGATGGTGACGACGTTTTCCAGCGCGTTGACCGATTCGACACACACCATCTGGCGCCAGCCGTCCGGGCCGAAGTCGCCCATCTTGTCGGCTTTTTCGTTCCACGGCGTCCACACCACAGTGGATCGTGAGCCAGTCTTGCTGATCAGAATGCGGCGGTTGAAGGCCGGGTCGATGATGGCGCAGGTGGTTTCGGTATCGACATAGACCCGATCCACTTCGCCGCTGAAGGTGACCGCGCCGTCCTGCGTTCTGCGCGTGGCTTCGCCAACCTTGTCCAGATAAACGGTGTTTTCCAGGCCGGTGACTTTGACTTCCTCGATGTCGCTGATCTGCAAATAGGTGTGCAGAGCCTCGCCGATCTGCACCGGGGTGTCGCCCAGATTGGTGGTGTTGAGGCTGGCTTTCAGGCTTTGGCCGACGATGACGTTGAGTTCAACCCGGGTCTTGTGCGGCCACTGGGCGCGGGTCTGCTCGTTTTCCAGCAAGGCGAGGGTGATTTCTGTCTCGCCGCCGGGCAATGCGGCGGACTGGGTGACTTCCCACATCACGGTGCGGGCGAAGCCGTGGCCGGGGAGGCTGGCATCGCTGGCGTGCGCGCCAAACCAGGGCCAGCAGACTGGCGCGCCGCCGCGAATGGATTTGCCCGGCGCGAATTTGGCGAACTTGGACACCCAGATCACGGGTTCGACCTGATCCTTCGGGCGGAAGGTGGTGATGTGTGCGCCCTGCAAACAGATGTAGGCGGTACCGAGCGGATTGTCGATTTCGGCAAAGATCAGGCCATTTGGGCCGTCGATGAATTTGAGTTGGTCGGCGATACCGAAACGGGTGTTGAGGTCGGTGAGGGGCATGCAGGTTCTCCGGTTGAGTGAGGGGGATTGGGAAGTGTCAGGCAGTGAACAGCATGATCCAGTTGGCGCCGATCATGAATCCGCTGATCAGGCGGTAGAAAACGCCACCGGTCTGGTTGTTGGTGTCACAAGCTTTGCCGAGCTTGAGCATGAAGACGATGTACAAGGCGGTGGCAATGGCGTTGAACGGTAACCAGACCAGAACCTTGAACCAGATCGCGACGTCGGGGTCAGCGGTGTTGTTCCACATACCGTAGGCAAACAACAGATTGACTGCGATGGCGGCAGCCAGAAAGCTGCGCCAGTTGCGGAAACGGTGGAGGGGATCTTTGGTTGAATCTTCCGGGACGTCTTGTTGCGATTCAGTGCGGTTGAAAATCATGCGGATAGCGGTCAATACTCGGGCTGCGGCAGGCGGGCGGCGAGTTCATCCCATTGGATGGTGACACCTTCCAACACGCCAACCGGGGTGTCTCCGCTGAGTTCTTGAATGTCGGGTTTGCCATATTCGCCATTTATCAGCCGGTAAATGGTCAGAATGCGATCCGCCGGTTGAATCAGCCAGTATTCGAGAACGCCAGCCTGCTCGTAGAGACGCCTTTTCTGGACGTGATCCAGTCCAGCCGTGGAAGGAGAAAGGACTTCGACCACCCAGTCAGGTGCACCGCGCACACCTCTCCGATCCAGTTTGTTTTCGTCGCAAATGACCAGAACATCGGGTTGCACGACAGTATCGATCTGCTCATCGGCTTCATTTGCCTTGGGTAAACGTACATCGAGCGGAGCGACATAGGCTTGGCAGGGTTTGCCCTGCAGTGCGTTGGCAGCTTGGCGGAAGACATCTCCAGTAATCATCTGATGCACCCGACCAGGCCCAGCCATCATCAACGCCAGTCCATCTATGAGCTGGTAACGCACGTTTTCCGGCCAAGTCAAATAGTCGGCATAAGTGTAATGCGTCGTGTCGTCCGATTTGCGTTGAGGCAATCCCATGGCAACCCCCTACTTCCGTTCCACCTGCGTCACATCGCGCACCGCGCCGAATGCGGCGCTGGTGGTCATCGCGGCATAGGCGCGCAGTGCAGGAGAAACCACACGGTCGCGGTTGACCGGTTTCCAGGCTTGCGCGCCTTTGGCTTCCATCGCGGTGCGTCGGGTGGCCAGTTCATCATCGGAAACCGCGAGTCGAATGCTGCGATTCGGGATATCGATCTCGATGCTGTCACCTTCTTCCACCAAGCCGATCAAACCGCCTTCGGCTGCTTCCGGCGAGACGTGGCCGATGCTCAAGCCGGAAGTGCCGCCGGAGAAGCGGCCGTCGGTGATCAACGCGCAGGCTTTGCCGAGGCCTTTCGATTTCAGGTACGACGTGGGGTAGAGCATTTCCTGCATGCCGGGACCGCCACGCGGTCCTTCGTAGCGAATCACCAGCACATCGCCCTCACGAATTTCATCGGCTAGAATCGCCGTCACCGCCGCGTCCTGGCTCTCAAAAATGCGTGCTGGACCGGTGAACTTGAGGATGCTTTTGTCAACGCCGGCGGTCTTCACGATGCAGCCATCCAGCGCCAGGTTGCCGTACAGCACAGCCAGGCCACCGTCCTGTGAATAGGCATGCGCCTTGTCGCGCAGACAGCCATTGGCGCGGTCCAGATCGAGTTCCGGGAAGCGGCGGTTCTGCGAGAACGCCACCTGGGTCGGCACACCGCCGGGCGCGGCCTTGAAGAAATCGAACACCGAAACATCGTGTGCCTGCATCACGTCCCAGATTTGCAGTGCGCCGCCCATCGTGCGGCTGTGCACGGTATGGCATTCGCGATGGATCAGGCCGGCGCGGTCGAGTTCACCCAGAATCGCCATGACGCCGCCGGCGCGATGCACGTCTTCCATGTGATACAGCTGAGTCGAAGGCGCCACCTTGGCCAGATTCGGCACTTTGCGTGAAAGTTGGTCGATGTCCTGCATCGTGAAATTGACACCGGCCTCATGCGCGGCAGCCAGAAGATGCAGCACGGTATTGGTGGATCCGCCCATCGCGACGTCAAGACAGACCGCGTTCTGGAATGCCTCGAAGGTGGCGATGCCGCGCGGCAGAACCGTGGCATCGTCCTTCTCGTAATAGCGTTTCGCCAGATCAACCACCAGGCGACCCGCACGCAGGAACAACTCCTTGCGGTCGGCATGTGTCGCCAGCAGCGAACCATTGCCGGGCAGGCTCAGGCCAAGCGCCTCGGTCAGGCAGTTCATCGAATTGGCGGTGAACATGCCGGAACAGGAGCCGCAGGTCGGGCAGGCGGAACGTTCGGTCGCTTCGACTTCTTCATCTGAACAGTTGGAATCGGCGGCTTGCACCATTGCATCGACCAGATCCAGCTTGATTGTCTTGTTGTCCCAGATCACCTTGCCGGCTTCCATCGGGCCACCGGAAACGAACACCGTCGGGATGTTCAGCCGCAGCGCCGCCATCAGCATGCCGGGTGTGATCTTGTCGCAATTGGAAATGCACACCAGCGCATCGGCGCAGTGCGCGTTGACCATGTATTCCACCGAATCGGCGATCAGATCGCGCGACGGCAGTGAATACAGCATGCCGCCATGGCCCATCGCAATGCCGTCATCGACTGCGATGGTATTGAATTCCTTCGCCACGCCGCCGGCCGCTTCGATCTCGCGCGCCACCAGTTGCCCCATGTCCTTCAGATGCACATGGCCGGGCACGAATTGGGTGAACGAATTGGCAATCGCGATGATCGGCTTGTCGAAATCGCCGTCCTTCATGCCGGTGGCGCGCCACAGTGCGCGTGCGCCCGCCATGTTGCGGCCGTGAGTGGTGGTGCGAGAACGGTATTGGGGCATAAGTAGCAACCTTGGGTCTCTATAATCAGCAGCATTTTAGCCCAGCTCTTGCTGGCTCACCCGTCCAGGTCCGTACCATGCTCGTCTTCCCTGAATTGAATCCCGTCGCCGTTTCCTTCGGCCCGATTGCCGTGCACTGGTATGGCCTGATGTATGTCTGCGCCTTTGCCGCCTTCATCCTGCTTGGTCGCCGGCGCATCCGCACGCAGCCGGAAACGCGTTGGAGCTCGCAGGAACTCGACGACCTGCTGTTCTGGGGCGTCCTCGGCGTGGTGCTGGGTGGACGTCTCGGGCAAGTCTTGTTTTACGAACCGGCTTATTACTTCAGCAACCCGACGCAAATCCTCGCCGTCTGGAAAGGCGGCATGTCGTTCCACGGCGGATTGATCGGTGTGCTGCTCGCGCTCGCCTGGCATGGTCGCAGAACAGGGCGCAGCTTTCTCGAAGTCGGCGATTTCGTTGGCCCGCTGGTGCCGCTCGGCCTGATGTTCGGCCGCATCGGCAACTTCATCAACGGCGAACTCTGGGGCCGCGCCGCCGACCCCAGCCTGCCTTGGGCGATGATCTTCCCGCATGTGGACAACCAGCCGCGCCATCCATCACAGCTCTATCAAGCCGGCATGGAAGGTCTGTTGTTTTTTCTGCTGCTGTGGTGGTACTCGTCGCGCTCCCGCCCGGTAGGCGCGGTATCCGGCGCATTCCTGATCGGCTACGGCGTGTTCCGCAGCCTGGGCGAATTCTTCCGCAGCCCAGACGACGGCATCTTCGGAAAATCCGAAGTCATCAGCATGGGCCAATGGCTGTCTCTACCGATGGTCCTGATCGGTATCTGGCTGATCTGGCGAGCGCACCAGAAGAACAGATCGCCTATTCTCTAAAAGGCTTTTTTGCTATATTCCGCGCCTCGTGTGGGGGGGTAGCTCAGCTGGGAGAGCGCCGCGTTCGCAATGCGGAGGTCGTGAGTTCGATCCTCATCCTCTCCACCACTCATCGAAGGCCAGACGTTGCTCTGGCCTTTTTTTCGTCCGCCCGCCGCGCCAGTGCTGGCGCGGGTTCCCGGATTTCTGCGAAGGGCGGCACCAGCCCGAAAACCCCGGTTTCGGCGGTTTTTCCGCTCTCTGCGCTCTCCGTTCTCTGTTTCTGCGAAAGGCGACTTTCGCACGACCCCCAGTGTTTCCGGGGCTTCCCGGCCGTGAGTATGAAACGTAGATCGGGGGGCGGGGGCGACAGAGTCCGATCGGCCAGGAACTGACGTTCTATGATCTCCGTAAAATGGCAATCAAATGACGGCCGTACTTCGGAATCAGCCGAAATGCCACTTAAATCGGCCTGACCAAGACTTCAAATTAGGCGGGGCGTTCTGTCTCTCGATCCCAGTTCTTGACCTCAAGGACTTCCGCGAGATGTAACTGTATCTGCTGTTTCTTTTTGTCGAATGTTACTTTCTCGACTCTGACAGTTGCTTCTGGCACTGGCGGGAGCATTCCATTCAGGAGTCGCAAGTTGAAAGGTGCTGGGCCAACCTTTGCCAATCTGTTTTCCCAATATGGCTTCCATTCTCTGAATTCAACCGTTTTTCTTGGTGGTACAGTCAGAATCGCCGCAAAGAACTCTCGCTTGATGTTCATTACCAAGGTCTGGTTTGTGTGCATGTAGTGCGCTACTCCAAGATATTGAAAAAACTTCGAAAAAGATTCGACGGTTAAATGCTGACAGCAACTTGAAGAGCGTTACTCATGCAATTGATGCCAAAGCATAGCTGCCTATAGCCTTTGCCTGATGCAAACAATCAGGTTTTTTTCTTTCCCAGATTTTTCGTACTCAGTTGAATGTTTCCAAAGAGATGAACTATGAAAAAGAAGCTAAAAGCTTACTCGTGGGGCTACTACGGATGGAGCACGCAGATTGAACATTTTCTAGAAGCAGCAGAAGCGCACGAAGTCTCTGAGGGCTTCGCGTCACCTGCCTTCGCAGATGTCCGTATCAAGAGATCAGGACGAGCAAAAACATTCGTCAACAACGCATTCGAGAAGGTTGTCGGCGAGGGCAGGTATCGTTGGTTTCCAGGCCTTGGCAACCCTAAGGTTGCCGCACACGAAGAAGGTTTAGCCGTTGCAAAACCTGAAGAGGCCGAAAGCCTGCTCAAATATATTGAAGATCAGGCAAAGGCTAAACGACGTGTGCTGTTTTTTTGCGCTTGCCAGTACATAGAACATGACGGTGAACCATGTTGTCATCGACGCTTAGTTGCAGACCTATTGTTGGAGGCTGCGAGAAAAGCCAACAAGAGTCTTGAGGTTGAGGAATGGCCTGGAGGCGAGCCACAGGCCATAGAGATAGAGGAAGACTCTATGCCCAGGTACGGCGTTTACTATCCACTTGGCAGCGATTTGCCTGAGGCTGGGGCAACCACATTGCCGGTCGGCAGCACTGCGCAGGTATCAGTTGGGGATGAGTTGCTCGATGCTTTTGGCACAGGGCCAGCTGAATTCAGGAAGGGGCAATGGTGGTTGCCCATTTACAGATGGCCTATTGAGGAAGGCGAAGACATTCTGGAATCTATTTCCACAAAGGCGAACTCAATGAGGAGAGCACAAGGCACGTTGCCGAGAACGTCTAATGTCTCAAGCAGTCGCTCAGTAGGATCATTGCCCATGCAAGATTTAAACAGCATAGAGGCATTGCTTGAGGCCATTCGCAACTTGCCTGCAGATCAACCAGTGCATACCCCAAGGAAGTGGTATCTCACCCAAAAAGAACATTGGATCGGCTGGCTCTCCGATTACAGCGGACCGGGGGCATACGGACGTCAAATTGGAGTCAAGCGTGACGCGAAGTTTGCGTACAACCATATCGTTCAACCGGAAATGCTCATTTACCTCGCGGAAGCTTCTGGCGTTGATCGCAAGCTGGTTAAAGCAGCAAAGAACGCATTCGCAAAAGGAACTACGCTCATGCAAAAGTCTGGTGCAATTCGGGGCATCATCCCTTGGGAGACTGTTTCTGCTGCTTTGTGGCCGAATTAATGAAGCCGAATCGAGTTTTTCGCCTCACATATACTGGTAGTGAACGTAGCTGAAGGCTCCCTATATGAGACACCTTTGGCTCGTTGCGATAACGAATGGCAGTAACGGATTGATCCCGGCTACAGGCTTCTACACGGCAGCCGATCTTGGTGCAGTCTCCGATATGAGGGAGGCATTTCCTTCACCAATGCCCCTCAACCATCTCCCTCTGACCTTCCCAATCCAATGGAATCGTTCGCCGTTGCAGCATTTCCAGCGACATCGTCCGAGGCAGCGTGCCTTCCAGCGCAGCTTGCACGATACCGGGTGCAAGCAGCGCAAATCGCAAGGCATCGCTGACCGTCACCCGGTGAAGACCTTCCCTCACTGCAATCTCCGCTGCATCCCTAGCGGCACCAGTATCCAGCAAGTGTTGCCAGTAGTATCCCCGTCCGAGTGTCTTGAGCAGCGGCGAGTCCAGAACCGGGGAGATCGCCGGTGTCGGTGCATTGACCACCACAGGGTCATCGACGCCAACCGGCCCGACCACCACCTTCTTGATGCCCCGTTTCTTGAACTGCAGGGGAACGAAGGTGGTGATCCTTACCCCGCCATCCTCCAGTGGATGCCGGCGCGCATGCGGTTGGCCGGTCGGAATCAGTTTCTTGCTGCTTCGATTCATGCTACCGCCTCCAATTCAAGCAACTCGCCGCCGATGCTGTCAGCAACAAGTTCTCCCGCCAGTTCCTTCCAGCCCACCTCGCGCCAGACGATGTCGATGCCGTCCGACAGCAGCTGGACGCGCTCGATCAGCAGATTCACCAGGCGCACTTGCTCCGCCGGGAACAATTGCTTCCAGACATCGCCCAGGCGGCGCATGGCCAGCACCACTGTCGGTTCCTCAATCTTCTGGAATTGTTGTTGTACCTGCTGCCAGACGCCCTGCACCGACTCGGGCGATTGCAAGGCGCCGACCAGCAAATTCACCACCACTTCTTCGATCTGGCCGGCGGGCATCATCCCAGTGGCGCTGGTGCCGCCGCCGTAGCGCTGATCGGCTTTCGGGATGTAATAGCGGTACTTCTTCCCGGATGGCTTCTTGGAGAAGGTGATGTGGTATTTCTCGCCGTTCGGCCCGTAGAGCAGGCCGCGCAGCAGTGCGTCGGTCTTGTCCCGAGTCTGTGTCCTGCCCATGCGCGCGCTTGCATCTTCCGCCAGGATGGATTGCACCCGATCCCAAAGTTGCCGGCTGATGATCGGCTCATGCTGGCCAGCATGCACCACGCCTTTGTGGCGAATCTCGCCGACATAGATCGGGTTGCGCAGCGCCTTGGACAGATATTTCTTGTCCATCGGCGTGCCGTTGCGGACGTTGCCGTCTGCGGTTTTCCATGCCTTGGTGGTGATGCCATCGACCGCAAGTTCCCGGCACAGATCGGTGGCCGACTGCAGTTCCGCGAAGCGCTGGAAGATGCGGCGCACGGTGGTGGCCTCGGCTTCGTTGATGACCAACTGGCGATCTTTCACGTCGTAGCCCAGCGCGGGATACCCACCCATCCAGATCCCTTTGCGCTTGCTGGCCGCAATCTTGTCGCGAATGCGCTCGCCGGTGACTTCCCGTTCGAACTGGGCGAACGACAGCAGGATGTTAAGCATCAACCGGCCCATCGAGGTCGTGGTGTTGAACTGCTGGGTGACGGACACGAACGACACCTTATGCCGCTCGAAGATCTCGATCAGTCGGGAGAAGTCGGCCAGGCAGCGGGTCAGTCGGTCGATTTTGTAGACCACCACGATGTCGATCTGGTCGGCCAGGATGTCATCCATCAGGCGTTTCAGCGCCGGCCGCTCCATGTTGCCGCCGGAGAAGCCGCCGTCGTCATAGTCGTCGGCGACCGCCAGCCAACCCTCGGTTCGTTGGCTGGCGATGTATGCCTGGCCCGCTTCCCGCTGCGCATCCAGGGAGTTGAACGATTGATCGAGCCGCTCGTCGTTGGAAACGCGGGTGTATACCGCGCAGCGCTTCTTGGTAATCACCGTACTCATTTAGGCCTCCGCACGGTTTTGATCAGGCCAAAGAACACCGGGCCCGACCACTGGGTGCCGGTGATGTGCCGGGCAGCGGCGGAAAGGCTCCTGAATCGTTTCCCCTCGCATTCAAAACCGCCATCGGCCAGGGCCGTGACCCGATGCTCGCGGTT
>CAMDHJ010000154.1 GCA_945897865.1 Tepidiphilus sp. J10 | reverse complement strand
TGGGTTACGGCAGGCTCGTTCGTAGTACTCATTTTTCTCACCTTCGATACGGTGAAGCAGATCACGGCGGGCGGGAAACGTGTTCCCGCCTATTCAGTGATCAATCATCGGGTTGATTATGCGTTTGATGAGGCACGCAACATTCAGGTGCCGGTGATTGGCGTTGAGGAACCCTTGTTCGGCAAGAAATTAACCGAAGAAGAAGCCGAAGCCCTGGTTTCCAAAGGCAAACTAACCACTCAAGCCAAGAACTGCATGGGTTGCCATACCCTGCTGGGTAACGGCTCCTACTACGCACCGGACCTGACCAAGTCCTGGCTTGACCAGTCCTGGGGCTCAAAGGAAGTGCGCGAGCAGAGCATGGTGGACTTCCTGATGGACCCGACCGACAAGTTGCATAACTCGATGGGCCGCCGGATGCCGAATCTGGGTATCACCGAAGAAGAAGCGCGTGCCACCGTCGCGTTCCTGAAGTGGATGTCGTCGATCGACACCAACGGCTTCCCAGCCAACTTCAAGACCATCGACCAGGCTGATGCAGCCCCCGAAGCAGCGCCGGCACCCGAAGCTGAAGCCGCTCCCGCGGTGGAAGCAGCCGCCGATGCAGGTGCTGTTGCCGCCCCGGCTCAACAATAAGGAGTTTCAACATGGCAGCTCTAGGTTCTCTCAATAGCGCCAACCTTAACGGTGGCCAAAAACTGGCGGTGAAGTACTTCACCGTCGCAATCGCGCTGTTTGGCGCTCAGGTGCTGTTCGGCATGCTGGCCGGACTGCAATATCTGAATCCGGATTTCCTGTTCGGCATTCTGGATTTCTCGGTCAATCGCATGTTGCACATCAATGCGATGGTGGTCTGGTTGTTGTTTGGCTTCATCGGCTCGGTTTACTGGTTGCTGGAGGATGAGTCAGGCACGCCTGTGGTGGGCTTGGGGTTCGGAAATCTGATTTTCTGGATATTCACCCTCGCCGTCGTTGTCGTCGTTCTGGTGTATTTGCTGATTCAGGTTGGTCCGGGCGAGCAAAGCTCGATCTGGCTGATCAATGAAGGCCGCGAGTACATCGAAGCGCCGCGCTGGGCTGACATTGGCATCGTGGTCTGTGTGCTGGGTTTCTTCTACAACGTTGCAGCCACTTTCATGAAGGGTCGCTTTACCGGTATCGCCGGCGTTCTGGTGCTTGACCTGGTTGCGCTGGCGGGCCTTTATCTGGCCGGCATGTTCTACACCCCGAACATCTCCATCGATCAACACTGGTGGTGGTGGGTGATTCACCTGTGGGTTGAAGCAACCTGGGAAGTGCTGGTTGGCTGTCTGATGGCCTACGGTTTGATCAAGACCATGGGTGTCAATCGCAGGATCGTGGAAACCTGGCTTTATATTGAAGTCGCGCTGATGTTCGGTTCCGGCATCCTGGGTCTGGGTCACCACTACTTCTGGATTGGTACGCCGGAATACTGGTTCACCATCGGTGGTTTCTTCTCCGCGCTGGAACCGGTTCCGCTGGTCGCCATGGTGGTGCATGCGTTGTTTGACTCGGGTCATCACAAGCTGAAGAGCAACAACAACCCGGCCCTGGCCTGGATCATCGCGCAAGCTTTCGGCAACTTCTTCGGTGCCGGCGTCTGGGGCTTCATGCATACCCTGCCGCAAATCAACCTGTACACCCACGGAACCCAGTGGACGGCTTCACACGGCCACCTGGCCTTCTTCGGCGCCTATGTCACCATGGTCATCGCTTTCTTCTACATAGCGGTACAGAAATGGCGCGGTAACGTCTGGATGAGCGGCAACCTGGTTGGCGCCTGGAAGTGGAAATGGGCAATCTTCCTGCTCCACGCCGGCATGCTGGCGATGGTGATGGGCCTGTTGGTCGCTGGTTATGAGCAATCACAGATCGAGCGTGCCATCGGTGGCTCCGATTGGATGGCGTACTTCGCTGCGCAATCGCATCGTTGGTTCATGCAAGGCATGTTCTGGCGTCAAGTCGGTGGCTGGATCTTTGCTTCTGGTTTTGTTCTGCTGGCCTGGGACTTGATGACCATCGGCAAGCGCGAAACCCGCTCGACCTACGTTATCGAGCCGGAAACCGCAAAAGCCGCTGCTTGATCCGGCTGGTTAGAAGGGATCTCCTCTCGCTGCAAAGCGATTAACCCGCCGGTTCACCGGCGGGTTTTTTTATCTGCGTGAAACGATTGAACGAGATTGCTTCCATTCAAGTCATGTGATGCTCTGACTTGAGCTTATTTGGAGAATGAAGATGACGACGTTGTTCAGTATGAATATCAATTCGGGTGGGCAATTGTTGCGCCTTATGGACAGGGCTTTAATTGCATGCCTTTTTATTTCTGTTTTGATCAATACTTCTGCCAATGCGGCACAAGCCAACCCTGAAATGATTCAGGTAGAAACTGGGGCGTCTGATCCGGGTGAACAGGAAGGGGCAAGACATCGAGAAATAATTGCAGAAGCCTTCCTGCATGAAAAACTGAAAATGAAAACCGATGTACGGGATTTGAATAATGATAAAAGGGCGGCCGGCGAGATACTCGGATTCGATGTGTTTCTTGGCACATTTTTGACCGCGTTATGGGCAATGATTTCCCTGTTTATTGCGACACAGTTTTCGGGTGCCAAAGATAATGGAAATAAAGGAGTCACCCTGTTTTATGTCTCCGCTTCATTCGTACCGTTGATATTGTTGTGGGTGGCAATTTCCAGTGGATATGCGTCGTGGTGGTTGACCTTGGCTGTTTCTGGCCTTGTTTATTGGCTGATGGGTTTTGTGTTCAAAAAAATTAAAACAACCGCATCTCAATAAATCTGGAAAACCAGTTGAGCAGGGAGTTTTCTAGCAGGGGGTTTTCTCTGTGAAGCGTGAATATTGGCGAGAGGCCGATTTCCGCATTCGCCTGTCGGGTGAAGTGGAAAACGCTGCAGGAGCGTCCGCTTGCGGCGCGAGCGTTGCTGGATCGGCCCGCAAGCGGAGCCTCCTACAACTCGGAACTGCCGAATTCAGGATAAATCAGGTGCCCGGATGAATTCATTGCGGGCGAAGCGGTTGGTGCCGGAGCTGGCAACGGATCAGGGCAGGGTGTCGCTCTGCAGGAATTCCATTAACCTTGAATCCTCTGTTGAACGCGTCCGAGTGTGGGTCTGCCGGGTTGTCTGGCAAGGCGCGAGGAGGCGCATGGTCACTCCCTGCAACGACGAGCAACGCGGCCAGGCGGCCAGGCAGGCCCACAATCGGACGCGTAGCGGGCTCACCCAATTGGTGAACGTGATCGAAGGCGCTAACGCTTGTATACATGGGACATTTCAAGGGCTGATGAGCGGTAAACAGAGGAATCAAGGATTAAGCGCGTTGGCATCCACTCGGGAGTGGGCAGTCTGTCGCTGGTTACGAAGGTAACGTTGTTGGCGTTGAGCACCAGGGTTGGCTGGCTGCTCGCGCCCAGTAGTCCGCCGCGTCCTTGTAGCAATGCAGTGGCATGGTGACCAGGTCGTCGAAGCGATTCCGGCCTTCGCCGGAATGACGGAATTGGATTAAATCAGCGCTTCCTTAACATTCAGCGACGTCGTATCCGAAACAAAAAAAGTGGTCATTACCGATTCGTTCAATATGCCTGCGCGGCCTGCTCGCGCAGCACTTTTTGAGCCTCTTTCGCAACCGCCTGCATCAACATGGAAGCGGTTTGCATACCTTCTACCGCCATGCTGCTGACGACCGGAGCCAACTTGGCGGCAATTTGCTTGGTGTCAATATTTTGGCCAATCGAGCAACTTTGGCCGCTACCTGCCATCCTGCTGGAACGGCTCGCTTCCAGGTTGCTGCGCTGATACTGCATGATTTCCCACTGCTCACGCATCAGCTTGCCCGCCTGCGTCCCGCTGATTTCTCCATTGCGCAGGCTTTGTTCAATTCGATCCAACTGCTGATTCATCCGAGCTTCCATCGCGCTCAAGAACGCCTTATCAGCCGCCTCAATCGATGCCAGGGCTTGCGCATTCGCCGGAGAATTCGAACCGAGCACGCAAGCACCACTATTGTCGGCTTGCGCAAGTCCTGAGCTGCAAACAAATGCAGCCAACGCACCAAGACGAAGTTGTTTCAAAATCAATACGGTTTTCATGACAGAACTCCTGAATAAATTCTTGAAATTGGGGTGGGCCAAAATTATTTGATATGGAGTCCTGCGTCTGCCCATACTACTTGGGCTACATTGACCACAATCAACCAGTTTGTATCCAATTACTCCCAACAAATGGTTGGTTTCACATCAAACCCCAATTGGGGGCTGGCCGCCGGGTTTTCAATGTCGTTTTGATGGCAAGGCATGACAGATGCCTGACACAACGTTGTACCCTCCATGCCGTCGTGCAGCTATCCTGAAAGCAATGGGCTGTCGGGAGGCCATGATGAAACTGCTGAGCTGGAATATCCAATGGGGACGCGGCATGGATGGCCGCGTCGATTTGGTGCGTATGGTGCGAGACCTCCGCCGATGTGGCGATTTCGATGTCATTTGCTTGCAGGAAGTGGCGGTCAATTTCCCCGCGTTGCCCGGCAACGATGCGCGTGATCAGGTCGCTGAATTGAGCCGGCTGCTGCCCGGTTATGCCCCCATTTACGCACCAGCCACCGATTTGCCGGACGGGCAGGGCAGTCGCAAACAGTTCGGCAACGCGATTTTTGCTCGCCTGCCGGTCGGCCAGGTCTGGCGTCATTTGTTGCCCTGGCCGAATGATCCAGCGGTGCCGAGCATGCAGCGGGTGATGCTGGAAGCGGTGGTGCAGGCGGAGTTCGGGCCGCTACGGGTGATGACCACGCATCTGGAGTACTACTCGCCGGCGCAGCGGCAGGCGCAGATTGATGTGATTCGTCATTTGCATGCCGAAGCCTGCGCGCATGCCGACCAACCACGTCGGGGCGAGGGCGAGCAGGGCGGCAGTTTTGAAGTCTTCCCTCGACCTGCATCCGCGCTGGTGTGCGGCGACATGAATTTCCCCGCCGAAGCGCCGGAACGCGCGCGTTTGCTGGCGCCATTCGCTGATACCTCGCCGGCCTTCCTGGATAGCTGGGACGTGCTGCATCCCAGCATGCCGCATGCGCCCAGCGTCGGCATTCATCCGGTCGATTTCGTCGATCAGCCGGCCTGCTTCGATTTCATCTTCCTCACCGAAGATCTGGCGCCGCGCTTGAAAAGCTTGGCTATAGATGCGGAAACCGAGGCTTCCGACCATCAACCGGTGTGGATTGATTTGAGTTGAATCAACATGGACTGCGCCGTCTCTGTACAATCCGCGCTCCGCGCGCTTCACCAATCGACGTGCGGCGTCCTTTTTCTCTGATCATTCCGATCACTTATTCGTCTGCCTCGATTGGTGCCGCCTTATGCGTGGCAGGCCGTCGCAGGAGCTGTAACCCCCATGTCGTCCCCCATTCAAAATGCTGGCACTACCGTGTCTGCCGATCCCGCTGTCGCCCTTGCTGTCGGCGTGAAATTCACCGATCTCGGCCTGTCCGAGCCTTTGCTGCGCGCCGTTGCCGAAACCGGCTACACGACGCCGACGCCGATCCAGGCGCAGGCCATTCCGCAAGTCCTGAAAGGCGGCGATTTGCTCGCCGCCGCGCAAACCGGTACCGGCAAGACCGCCGGTTTTACGTTGCCGATCCTGCATCGGCTGACTACAACCCAAGCCGCTGTTGCCAAACCCGGCCGGCCGCGCTGCCTGATTCTGGTGCCGACGCGCGAACTCGCGGCGCAGGTTGAAGAATCGGTGCGCACTTACGGCAAGCACGTCACCATCAAGTCGATGGTGATGTTCGGCGGCGTCAACATCAACCCGCAGTACACCGCGTTGCGCGGCAAGGTCGACATCCTGGTAGCCACGCCCGGCCGCCTGCTTGACCACGTCGGCCAGAAGACGGTGGACCTGTCCGGCGTCGAAATTCTGGTGCTGGACGAAGCCGACCGCATGCTCGACATGGGCTTCATCCGCGACATCAAGAAAGTCATCGCGCTGATCCCGAAGCAACGCCAGACCCTGTTGTTCTCCGCGACTTTCTCCGACGAGATCAAGCTGCTCGCCAACGGTCTGTTGAACAATCCCGGCACGGTCGAAGTGGCGCGCCGCAATACCGCGTCCGAGCTGGTCGAGCAGTCGGTGCACATGGTGGCGCAGGCGCACAAGAAAGATTTGCTGTCGCACCTGATCAAGCACCACAACTGGCAGCAGGTGCTGGTGTTCACCCGCACCAAGCACGGCGCCAACAAGCTGGCCGAAAAGCTGTTGAAGGACAACATCCCCGCCGCCGCGATCCACGGCAACAAGAGCCAGGCCGCGCGTACCCGTGCACTGGCCGATTTCAAGAGCAGCAAGCTGCAGGTTCTGGTGGCGACCGACATCGCCGCTCGCGGCATCGACATCGACCAGTTGCCGCAAGTGGTCAACTTCGAACTGCCCAATGTGCCGGAAGACTATGTGCACCGCATCGGCCGTACCGGTCGCGCCGGCACTTCGGGTTCCGCCGTGTCGCTGGTGGATCGCGAAGAGATGAATTACCTGAAGGACATCGAGCGTCTGATCAAACGCCAGATCGCAGTGGTCGTGGTGGAGGGCTTCGTGCCGCCGCCGCCGAGTGCTGTGGCACTCAGCGCACGCGAAGACGAGCGCCCGCCACGCCAACCGGGTCGGGGCGGTCAGAATCGTGGTGGTCAGAGTCGCAGTCAGGCCGGCGCGGGCCGCAGTGATCAGAATCGCGGCCAGCCGCGCACGGGAAACAAGCCCGCGAGTGGTGCTGCCCGTCCTGCCGGCGGCGCTCCGAAACCGGCGGCGGGCGGTGGAAATCCGGCGCGCAATCCGCGTCCTGCCGCAGCCACCGGTGCGCCGACGCCGAATCGACGCGAGTCGCATAATGCTTCGCACAACACGTCGCGTAACACTGCACGCCCGCAGGCGGCGTTGTTCAGCAGCAAGCCGAAGTCGGGAAGTTAACTCCCGCCTTCGAAAATCCGTCATACCCGCATGCGCGGGAACGACGAAGTGTTCGTAGGATGGGCAAAGCGCAGCGTGCCCATCAACTCGCGTGAAATGGTGGGCACGCTGCGCTTTGCCCAACCTACAAACCCGACGGGAGTTCCCCAGGGAATCCGCCAAGCCCCTCTTTTCCTACCGTCCCTACTGGGCCAAGCGCTTTGGCGTTTCCACCTTTCTCCCCATGTCGAAGAAGGAAATGGACGCGCTCGGCTGGGACAGTTGCGATGTCATCCTGGTCACCGGCGATGCCTACATTGACCATCCCAGCTTCGGCATGGCGCTGATCGGGCGGCTACTGGAAGCGCAGGGTTTTCGCGTCGGCATCATCGCGCAACCGGACTGGAAATCCGCCGACCCGTTCCGCACGCTGGGCCGCCCGAACCTGTATTTCGGCGTCACCGCCGGCAATATGGATTCGATGGTGAATCGCTATACCTCCGAACGCAAAATCCGCTCCGACGACGCCTACACGCCGGGTGGCGCGCCCGACAAACGGCCGGATCGCGCCGTGACCGTCTATGCCCAGCGTTGCCGCGAGGCGTACAAGGACGTAGCCGTGGTGATCGGCGGCATCGAGGGTTCATTGCGCCGCATCGCGCATTACGACTACTGGTCCGACACCGTGCGGCGCTCGGTGCTGCTCGACTCCAAGGCCGACATGCTGCTGTTCGGCAACGCCGAACGCGCGCTGGTGGAACTCACTCACCGACTGGCCGGCGGCGAATCGATCAAAGACATCCGAGACCTGCGCGGCAGCGCGTTCATGGTCAGCCACGGCTGGAAACCGGCCGATGACTGGACGGAACTGGACTCGCTGGCGATGGATACGCCGGGGCGGGTGGACAAGCATCCGGATCCGTATGCCACCGCCACCATTCCCCCCTCAGAAATAGGGGGAGCAGGGGGGGGTTCTGCAACCGTTGCGTCAGTGGATACGTCGGCAAATCCCCCCCAGCCCCCCTTTTCCAAAGGGGGGAGTGAACACCTGGTGCGATTCGTTTCCAAGGAACAACGTCTCGCTGCCATCCATGCCGCCCGCGCCCATACCGTGGTGCGTCTGCCGGCCTACGAGCAGGTTGAGAAGAATCCCATCCTGTACGCCCACACCTCGCGCGTGTTCCATCTGGAGTCCAACCCCGGCAACGCCCGCGCGATGGTGCAGGCGCATGGCATAGGCGCCGGGCTGCGCGATGTCTGGCTGAATCCGCCGCCGATTCCGCTGACCACGCCGGAAATGGATGCGGTGTTCGATGCGCCCTATGCGCGGGCGCCGCACCCCACATATAACGCAACCTCGGGCGACAACAAGATTCCGGCCTGGGAGATGATCCGTTTCAGCGTCAACATCATGCGTGGCTGCTTCGGTGGCTGTACCTTCTGCTCGATCACCGAGCACGAAGGCCGCATCATCCAGAGCCGTTCGGAGGAGTCGATCCTGCATGAGATCGAAGCCATCCGCGACAAGACGCCCGGCTTCACCGGCATCATTTCCGACCTCGGCGGCCCCACCGCCAACATGTACCGGCTGGCCTGCAAAGACCCGAAGATCGAATCCGCCTGCCGCCGTTTGAGCTGCGTCTATCCGGACATCTGCGACAACCTCAACACCGACCACGGCCCGCTGATCCAGGTCTACCGCAAGGCGCGCGCGCTGCCCGGCATCAAGAAGATTCTGATCGGCTCCGGCGTGCGTTATGACCTGGCCGTGAAGTCGCCGGAATACGTCAAGGAACTGGTCACGCATCACGTCGGCGGCTATCTCAAGATCGCGCCGGAACACACCGAAGACGGCCCGCTCAACCACATGATGAAGCCCGGCATGGGCGCTTACGACCGCTTCAAGCAACTGTTCGAGAAGTACTCGGCGGAAGCGGGCAAGGAGCAGTACCTGATCCCGTATTTCATCGCCGCCCACCCCGGCACCACCAACGAGGACATGCTCAACCTGGCGCTCTGGCTGAAGCGCAACAAGTTCCGCCTGGACCAGGTGCAGACCTTCTTGCCGACGCCGATGGCGCTGGCGACGACGATGTATCACACCGAACGCAATCCGCTGAAAAAGGTGCTGCGCGGTGGCCAGCCGGTGGCGGTGACCAAGCAGGGCAGGGTGCGCAAACTGCACAAGGCTTTCCTGCGCTACCACGACCCGGAAAACTGGCCGATGCTGCGCGAAGCCCTGAAGGAAATGGGCCGCGAAGAACTGATCGGCAACGGCAAACACCATTTGATTCCCAGCTTCCAGCCGGCCGGCACCGGCCGCTGGTTCGAACCCAGCCCCGGTGCCAAGACTGAAACGCCGGAACGCGAGGAACGCGCCTACATCCATTCGCCGCCGAGTGTGCGTCCGGCAACTCGCGCGCAACCCGCCGGCAAACCCAAGAGCACACCGCGCAACGAACGCTTCAGCAAGGATGCCACGCGCGGCCCGCGCGCTGTAGACGCGGATGCCCCGCCACCCCGGCGCGGCGCTGGGCGCGGCGCGAAACCGGGAAGCCGTCCCGAATTCCCGCCGGCCGGCAATGGCCGCAAGACGCGCGGGGAAGGCAAGCCCCGAAAGTAGGC
>CAMDHJ010000153.1 GCA_945897865.1 Tepidiphilus sp. J10 | reverse complement strand
GTTTCGCTAAGCTTTCCAGCATTTCTCAGATGTGCGGATTACTCGTTGCTTCGGGAGCTCACCCCCGATCCTGATCAGGCGCGCAACACGCCCAATAAGGCGATGAGACAAGTCAAGTCTGGCCACTATGTTGAGGTTCTTCCGACGCTTTTGCCTGCGCCGCGCTACGTCATCCATAGCGAACGTTTCTTTCGTGAGCTCAACCTCTCCAATACTGCTGCCAGTGAGCCCTTGTTCATGCAGTTCTTCACCGGCGACCCGACCCGCGCCGTGGCCGCCTCGAATATGGGCCTCGATCGCCCTCAACGACTGCCCAGGGGCTGGGCGACCGGTTATGCGCTGAGTATCTACGGACAAGAGCTCTACCATAACTGCCCCTTCCGAAATGGCAACGGGTACGGCGACGGACGCGCCATTTCCGTGCTTGAGGCGCGACTTCCTGGCGGCGAACGATGGGAGTTTCAGCTCAAGGGCGGCGGCACGACACCCTATTGCCGTGGCGCTGATGGCCGCGCAGTGCTGCGATCCAGCATCCGCGAGTTCTTGGCATCGGAAGCCATGGCAGCGCTAGGCGTGCCTACGTCTCGGGCGCTTTGCTTGTTTGTTTCCGGTAGTGAAACGATCACGCGTCCTTGGTACTCCCCGGGTTCCAGGTCCGCAGAGCCGGACCGCATGGTTAATGAGCCGGCGGCCATTACAACGCGCGCCGCGCCATCATTTCTTCGCGTGGGTCAGCTTGAACTTTTCGGGCGGCGGGCACGAAAAAGGGAGCACCCACGCGCTCTGGAAGAGCTTGAGGCGATCTTCATGCACACGCTCGCGCGAGAGTACCCAGAGATCGCAGCGCGGATGTCATACCCTGAGTCCACGCTTGACGAAAAAGTCTTCGCTGTCGCGAGGGCGTTTGGTGAACGCCTGTGCCGACTCGTCGCCGACTGGATTCGGGTGGGGTATTGTCAGGGCAACTTCAATAGCGACAACTGCTCCGTCGGTGGACGAACATTGGACTACGGGCCATTCGGCTTCATCGAGGCCTACGATCCTGAATTTCAAATGTGGATCGGCGGTGGCGAACACTTTTCGTTCATGAATCAGCCGCTGGCGGCGATAGTCAACTTCAAGATGTTCTGCGTCGCCCTGCTGCCGTTGCTGGGTCAGAATGCGGACGCGGTTCATGAACTCGAGTCAATTCTGGAAGCGCTGCCAGCAACCATGAGCCGTGAGATGAATCGCATGTGGGCGGAGAAAATGGGCCTGACCGAATATAACGAGGCGCTGTTTGCGGAACTACACGCGCTCATGGCGGAAACACCCGTGGACTACACGATCTTCTGGCGCGAGCTATCGAGCCTCCCCAGGCATGTGGAGGCTTTGAGAGTGAGCTTCTACGAGAACCGTGGAGCCTATAGGCGAGACAGCGCCGCGATGGAGGCACGTTGGGCGGCGTGGCTGGAGAAATGGCACGCAACGTTGGCCCAGGAGGGACGCAATTCGGCTGAAGTTTCGGCGCAGATGAAGCGAGTCAACCCAAAGTACATTCCGAGAGAGTGGATGATGGTCGAGGCGTATCGAAGCGCCACGGACGATGGGGATTACAACCAAGTGCATCGCTTGCACAAAGTGCTGGAAGACCCCTACGGCGAACAGTCCGAGTCAGTAGCAGCCCTTTTTTACAAGAAGAAAGAGGAGAGATTGTTTGAACTGGGCGGTACATCGCACTGCAGTTGCTCGTCGTAGCCGGGGCAGGGTGGGGGCGTATGACCACAAAACGACGGTGCCGCCAAAAGCGGCTCAGGGAGCAGTTGTTCAAGGCGGATTACATATCGCTTGCATGGTCGAAAAAACGAAACGCCGGAATGAAAAAGGCCACTTGGGGTAAGTGGCCTAAGTCTTTGATTCCTGGCGGAGAGAAAGGGATTCGAACCCTTGGTACGGAAGAACCGTACGCCGGATTTAGAATCCGCAAAAGTGATGATTTATCGACATTGAGCCGCATCACGAAATCAATAAAAACAAAGACATACAAATGTAAGCAAAAAATCCGAAGTTGCTTTATGTTGATCCATATTCGACAATCCGCTTACATATCGCTTACATGATTCCGATGTAAGCGTTTTCGGACTCTTGAAGCACCCCATGCAACCGCCCTTGAAACGTGAAAGCGACAATGGGCCGAAACACCGCAGCGGGCTTGAGCTTACAGAGTGTTTTTCATGTAAGCGCCAAGCGGAGAATCAAAATGGCACGAATCAAACTTACAGCCGGTCGAATTCGGGACTTCACCACCGACAAGGCCCAAGCCTTCCTTTGGGATTCGGAAGCGCCCGGCCTGGCCGTGAGGGCGACACCATCCGGCAAAAGCGCATTCATCTATCAGGGCAAGCTGAACGGCAAGGATATTCGTTGCACCATTGGCGACTGTGGCACATGGGGCATTGACCAAGCCCGGGAAGAAGCCCGCCGCCTGGGTTCATTGGTTGACCTGGGCATTGACCCCCGCGAGCAGAAACGGGAGCGCATCGCCGCCATTGAGGCAAAGCAGCAAGAAGCGCGCCGGCATGATGTGACCGTTTCCGAAGCCTGGGATGTTTATCTCAAGGCTCGCAAGCCGAAGTGGGGCGCCCGCAACTATGACGACCATGTTTCACTTGCAAGCCTGGGTGGCGTGGCATTCAAGCGCCGCGAAGGCATTGCAAAGCCCGGCCCACTGGCTGAACTAATGCCGCTCAAACTGTGCGACCTGACACCCGAGCGAGTGGAATCATGGCTGGAAGCTGAGAACCTTATCCGTCCGACCCGCGCCGCCCTGGCTTATCGCCTGTTGCGCGCCTTCATTCGTTGGGCCGCATCAAAGCCCGACTTCAAAGCCGCCGCGCAAGTGGAAGCCGTGGGCGCCCAAGTCGCTAAAGACCATGTTCACCGCGCCAAAACCAAAGAGGCGGACAGTCTGCAACGTGAGCAGCTTGCGACATGGTTCCAAGCCGTTCGCCAATTGAACCCAGTTCAATCGGCCTATTTGCAAGGGCTGCTGTTGACCGGCGCCCGCCGCGAGGAATTGGCCGGCCTGCGCTGGCATGATGTCGATTTTCAATGGAACAGTCTGGTAATTAGGGACAAGGAGGAAGGGGAGCGCATCATTCCGCTAACACCCTATTTAAGTTCGCTGATTGCCAAATTGCCGCGCCGGAGTGAATGGGTATTCTCAAGCCCGACCGCCGCATCTGGTCGAATCGAGGAACCAAGGGCCGCGCATAACCGCGCCATTCTCGCCGCTGGCCTGCCGCACCTGTCGATTCATGGCCTACGCCGTTCATTCGGCACGCTGGCGGAATGGACTGAGGCGCCCGTGGGCGTGGTGGCTCAAATCATGGGACACAAGCCAAGCGCCATTGCCGAGAAGCATTACCGTCGCCGCCCGCTCGATCTGTTGCGCGCCTGGCACGTCAAAATCGAAGCCTGGATTCTGGAGCAGGCTGGCATTGAGCAACCGAAGGAAGTGCAAGAAGGCTTGCGCTTGGTCAAAGCCTAAACTATCAATATCAACGTAGATTGCGTATATTTAATCCATGAAAGCCTTGTTCGTAGAACTGCCCGCCTTCACCCGGCACCGCAATGATTACTTGAATGACGAAGGTTTCCGCGCCCTGCAACACGAGTTGATGGAGCAGCCCGAGAAAGGCGACGTTATCGAGGGAACAGGTGGCTTGCGCAAGTTGCGCCGGCCAGACCCCAAGCGTGGCAAAGGTAAACGGGGCGGATTGCGGCTGATTTATTTCTGGTGGGAAGCTGGGCGGCAATTCTGGCTGTTCACCCTGTACGACAAGGACGAAATGGACGACCTGAGCGCCAAGGAAAAAGGCTTGCTCAAGGACATGCTGAAACGTGAATTGGAAGCAAGACGATGAAAAAACGAAACCTGTTCGATGAGATTGCCGAAGGCTTTGAGGCATTGGCCGGCAAGCGCACCCTGCGCACCCATGATGTTGAAGTGAAACCCGCGCCAGAAGTGACCGCCGCCGAACTCATCGCCCTACGCGAGCGGCTTAACCTATCCCGCCCGGTATTGGCGCGTTATCTACGCACCAACCCGCGCACTTTGGAAAATTGGGAACAAGGCCGCGCCCGCCCCAATGCTCAAGCCGCCTTGCTGATTCGCCTAGTGGAACGCTACCCCGATACCGTAGAACGACTGGCAACTGTGTGACCGATTAAGCCCGCCCCTATCTCGACGGAGAGAAAAGCCGGACACCTTCGCCGGCCTGGGCGGGCTCCCAATTGAAGGCGTGGAGAGAAAGAACCGCCGTGGCATTTCTAGGAATCGTGCAACCGAAGGAAGAACAGGCCGGCTTGCGGCTGGTGAAAACCGCCTGACCTTGCCGGGAACCTTCGTAACCTATACGCTACAAACCCAATGAATGAGATACGCGACTACCTGACCGCTGAGGGGCGAATCCCTTTCAAGGATTGGCTTTCATCGCTGGCCGATAGGGTGGCGAAGGCCAGGATAGCCGCCAGGGTGCAACGTCTGGCCGCTGGCAACCTTGGCGACTGCAAGCCGCTGTCCGGTGGCGTGTGGGAGTTGCGGATAGACCACGGGCCTGGGTATCGGGTTTATTACGCCCGCGCCGGGGAGCGTCTGATTCTGTTGCTGGTGGGTGGCGACAAGCGCCGCCAGCAAGCCGACATTGAAATCGCCCTGAGCTACTGGGCAGACTGGAAACGGAGAAACCCATGAACAACGCATCACGCCCACATGATGAAACGATGGTCGAACTACTGCGCGAAGATGCCGGCTTCGCCGATGAATACCTTGCCGCCAGCTTGGAAGCGATAGATGAACCGGGCGGCCGCGAAGCCCTGTTGATGGCGCTGCGCCAAGTGGCACAAGCGCAAGGTATGGATGCAGTAGCGGCAAGGGCAGGCATCCAGCGGGAGAGCCTTTACCGCGCACTTTCGCCCAAGGGCAACCCGACATTGAAAACCTTGCTCGCCATCCTGGCCGGGGCTGGCTTGCGCCTGGCTGTGACCCGAGCCGAACATCGGGAAGAAGTGCCGGTATGACCGAGAAATCCCGCCTCTATTTCGACAGAGAGATAACCCGGAAACATTTTCCGGTCTAGTCTCTTACATCTCAAGTCTTTACATTTTCTGAGCAAACATTGTCATGCTGGGGCGCCGGCAAGGGCGGGTACGATGGTTTGTTGCCAAAAGCACTCCAGCAAGCTGCTCGTCATATCGATCTGTCAGCATTTCACTCATGATCGCCTCCGAGTTCTCTCATTCGATACATCCACTTTAGCCTGTTTGGTTCCGGCTTCGCCGGCTTAGGGCAGCCAAAAAAATGCGCGACCTAGACGCTTTGGTTTAATTTGACATGATTTGGCTGCGCTGCTAAAAAACGAACCGACACATTGCATAGAGGCCGGGAGTTCCGGCTACGTACAACAGCGAGCGTCCCCTGGTTTGGTATCTGCTCGCACTTTTTCTACCGCTTACCTCTTTTCGACTTAACGTCATACCACCGCCCAAGCCGCTCACAACGGCTTTTTTTCGCCTCAAGGCCCCTAACGGGGCCTTTTTCATTTGGAGCCAGCAATGTCAGAAAACCTCATTGACACCCTGAATTTCCGCCCAGCGTTCCAGGCCGCGCTCGGCAACATGCCGCTGTCCACATTTCATCGTCATCAGGCCAACGGTCTCATTCCAGCACCTGACTGTCGCATCGGACGCAGACCCGCGTGGAAGACATCCTCAATCCGCTTAACCGTTGAAAAACTGGTTGCCACCGGAGATTCGGGAGCATTACCGACGCCATCACCCAGACGTGGACGCCGGTACAAACCTGATGCGAGCGAAATTCAGGAGCACAACCCACCCCCACGACGACATTGTCAACAACAAGACACCCACGACCCCGCCACCGAGCGGGGTTTTTCATTTCTGGAGGGCTGAAATGCGCGACATCACAATCACTGTATCTGCAACAGGTTTTTCCACTGACGAAGCCGCTACTGTACTCAAGGTGAAGTCGCAGACGATGCGAGCGGGACTTTGCCGGGACGGCCACTACTTGGGCATGCGCCCCGTGAAGTTACCGAACAGACTGCTCCTCTGGCCGGCCGATGCAGTCGAACGACTGGTCAGAGGCGAGGTGCTGAAATGAGAACGGCCGCGAAAGACCATGGGGATGGGCGCGGCCGTGGGATGAAGCGGGCACATAGTAGCCGTATCCGCATATTCGCAAAAGCCTGGATCGTGCGTTTGGCCTTGTGGGGATGGCTGCCCTTCAGCCTCGCAACCTGGCTGATCCAGAGCGGAGGACTGCGCCATGACTGACGCTATCAACCAATTCCGCGCAGCCCTATCTGCTCGCGGCATCCTCGCCCCGATTGAAATCCGCGCCGATGGCGTACTGCACCGTTGCGACGCCGAAGGCAAGGGCGGCAAGAAGGATGCGGCCTATCTGCTGCACCTGGACGGCATTCCTGCTGGCGGTTTCGAGAATCATCGTGATGGCCTGGGCTGGGAGAACTGGCGAGCCGACATCGGCCGCGTGATGACGCCAGCCGAAGAAGCCGAACACCGGGCAAAGGTGGAAGCGCAGCGCAAACAGCGCGAAATCGAACAGGCCAGACGACACGCTGAAGCGCGCAAGCGTGCCGGTCTGATCCTGGCCGAAGCCTACCCCGGCGAGCATCCCTATGTGCTCAAGAAACACATACAGCCCTATGGCGCGAAAGTGATCGAGGCGGAAAAGGCGCGCGCCATCGCCTCGAACCTCTCGCCTGAACTGGCTGGCTTGCTGCTGGTGATTCCGGTTCGCGCCGATAGTGTGCTGACATCGTTGCAGTTCATCACGGCGGATAGCGTCAAGCGACCGTTGACCGGCGGCAAGATGGCGGGCGGGTATTACGCCATCGGTACCATGAGAGGCGCGGCGGCGCTGGCCATCTGCGAGGGTTTCGCCACAGGTGCGACGATTCACGAAGCAACCGGCTATCCGGTGGCTGTTGCGTTCAGTGCCGGCAACCTGATGGCGGTGGCTCAGGCCATGCGCGCCAAGTTTCCCGACCTGACCTTGATCCTGTGCGCCGATGATGACCACGGCACCCCCGGCAATCCAGGACTTACCAAAGCAACCGAAGCGGCGCGCGCTGTCGGTGGCGTGGTGGCGGTCCCTGAATTCGGGAGGGCTGCGTCATGAGCGATCAATCAGACTTCAACGACATGCAAGACTTGGAAGCTGTGGTGCGGGTGATAACCAGCGCGGCATCAAAGAAAAACGGGGTTTCAGGGGTTGCAGGGGTTCAACCTAGCAACGGCGCGGCTTCTGGTGAAACCCCGGCCGGGTTTCAAGAGGTTGCTGGGGTTTCAGAATCCCCCGCCTCGCCCATTCCCGGCATGAACGACCGCCCATGTTTCCGGGTATTCGATGACTGGCGCGAACACGGCGGCGCGAAGTATCGGCCCGGTGTCTGGTACTTCGGTATCAAGCCCGGCAAGGGTGAGGCACCCCCGGCGCTGTCGGAAAGCTGGGTATGTTCTCCCCTGCGTATCGAGGCCATCACATTTGACGGGCAGGACAACAACTTTGGCCGGTTGCTGCGATTCAGAAACACCCTGAACCGCTGGCGCGAATGGGCCATGCCGATGGAATTGCTCAGGGGTGGCGGCGATGACCTGCGCGGCGAACTGCTGGCAATGGGCGTGGAAATCGACCCGGCGGCAAAAACCCTGTTGGCCAACTACCTGCAAGCCAAACCGCCCAAGCGGCGGATGCGTTGCGCGCTACAAGTCGGCTGGTGTGACAGTTCTTTCGTGTTGCCGGATAAGGTAATCGGGCCGGATGCGTCTGGCGTGATATTCCAGAGTGGTGAGCGCGGGCACGATGAACACACGATGGCCGGCACCCTGGAAGGCTGGCAGGCGGAAATCGCCGCGCGGGCTGTCGGCAATCCGCTGTTGCTGCTGGCGCTGTCGGCTTCCTTCGCGGGGCCGCTGCTGGCGCGCTGCAATGCCGAGGGCGGAGGGATTCACTACGTCGGCGATTCATCTACCGGCAAAACAACGGCCATCGAAGCGGCTTGTGCGACCTGGGGCGGGCCGAATTTCCGGCGATCCTGGCGAGCCACGGCAAACGGCATGGAAGGTGCGGCGGCGCTGTTCAATGACTGTCTGCTCGCCCTGGATGAAATCAGCGAGTGCGACCCCAAGGAAGTCGGGGCCATCGTCTACGCACTGGGCAACGGGCGCGGCAAGCAACGCGCGAACCGATCCGGAAATGCACGCGGCGTGGTGCGCTGGCGTTGCGTGGTTCTATCCAGTGGCGAGCGCACCATCGCCACCACGATGCAGGAAGTCGGACACCGGGCGAAAGCTGGGCAGTCTGTGCGGCTGCTCGATATTCCCGCCTCTCGCACTTTCGGCGCATGGGACACCCTGCACGGCATGGCGAGCGGAACCGCGTTTTCCGATGCCATCAAACGCGCAGCAGCGACGCACCACGGGCACGCCGGCCGCGCCTTTCTGGAACGCTTGACCCGAGACACCCGCGATTTCTGCGCCCTGCTGGAACGCATCAAGGACTTGCGAGAGTTTTCCGCCGATGGGGGCGAGGGACAGGACAAGCGCGCGGCGGGCCGCTTCGCCCTGCTCGCCCTGGCTGGCGAGGTGGCGACCGAATACGGGTTGACCGGCTGGCCCGAGGGCGAGGCCATCCAGGCGGCGGCGGAAGGCTTCAAGCTGTGGCGTGGACTGCGCGGGCGCGGCAACGATGAACGCCGGCAAATCCTTGACCGGGTTTCAGGCTTCATCGAGCGGCATGGCGACGGGCGTTTTTCCGATGCAGACAGTGACCACGAAACCCAAACCCGCGACCGGGCCGGCTGGTGGAGTGATTCTGATGGCGAGCGCACCTATCTGTTCACGGCCGACGGAATGCGCGAAGCCTTAAAGGGGTTCGACTTCGGCCGGGCGCTCGATGCCTTGCAGGAAGCCGGGGCGTTGCCGGCACCAAGGGCAGGCGGCAAGCGGGCCAAGTTCTACCGAATCGGCGGCCGGCCGGTGAAGCTGTACCCGATCAACCCCGACAAGCTGGGGGGCGATCATGGGGCTTGAGGCGCTGCTATCGCGGCTGGAAAACCGGCTGCATGAAACCCCTGAAACCCCATGCAACCTTGGCAGGGTTTCAGCATATCCCGCGCTATCACTGGTGCGTACCCTTGAAACCCCTGCAACCCCACAAATCGACAACAGTGGAAGCGATGCAGAGATTTTGGATCGGCACCCCACCGCCATCGTGGCTGAACCGGAACCGGCTTGGGCTTCCTGTTCCACCTGTGCCCATGAAACCGGGCGCGGTGGTTGCGGTGAACCTGTAGCAGCCGGCCTGTCCAGCCTGGAAGGCGTCATTCGTTATCACCCTACTGGCGGCGAGGGCTGCTCAGCCTGGGTAGGCACACTAATCAGCGAAATGGAGTTTTTCAATGCATAGGATTCCAGCAGATGAGTTGTGTCAATGCCGATTCAAAATTGACACACTTTCCCACCATATTGCCGATTTAAAACTGATACACCCCCATTGCCTGAAGTGATGCGTGGAGTGTTCGTCCCGAAGTGGAGGCCGAAGGCCGAAACGTAGGGACG
>CAMDHJ010000152.1 GCA_945897865.1 Tepidiphilus sp. J10 | reverse complement strand
GTGGCGGAATTGGTAGACGCACTAGGTTCAGGTCCTAGCGCTTGCAAGGGCGTGGAGGTTCGAGTCCTCTCCTGGGCACCAAGTTTTCTTCCGAGAAGTTGAATGGAAGTACAGAAAGCCGCAAATCCGAAAGGGTTTGCGGCTTTTTTATTGTCTGTGGGTTTGGGCAAAGATTCATTTAAGTCCAGGTTGGAACCTGCATGAGCAGGGGGAAGGGCAATGGTACAGACCCAACTAACGATCGAAAAGCAAAGTGATTGGGCCAAGTTATCGATGGAACCGGGTCAGCGTCTTAAAAACGAAGGATGGATGATCGGAATAATGCCATCTGCGGGTTCACCTGGATCCGGGAAGGTGACCATGGAAGCCCAGAGCTTGATCTGATTCCGGTTGATGACCTCTCCCGCCTGGCGCTCGCGCTCTTCAACCCTGGCGATGCAGACTTCAATCGGGACGCAGAAACAGACGAAGATCACTTTGTGGGTTGCGTGCAGTTTGTTGTAGACAGCGCGCCTTTTTCTGGCGGTGATATTGGTCTGGTCCCAGATGAATGAAGCTTTGCTGGCGATCAGTTGGTTCAGGTGTTGTTTCAACAGGATCTTGGCTTGTGCCTCATGCTGTTTGAAGGCTTCCGCATAGTTGAGGCGTTGTTCTGCCGCATAGGCCTCGATAAATGCATCAGTCGAAGCGATCGGCAAGCCTTCGGGATGCGCCGCCGCCCAGGTGCTCTTGCCGCTGCCTGGTAGGCCAACCAGCACATAGGCAACCGGCTTGACTTCTGCTGACGGAGTCTTGCTTGGCGGATCGGAGGTCATAAACCCACCGAATGGCCAAAGAGATTGCCGGGATCATGTTTGATACGTTCAGAAAGCAAGGTATCCCAGTTTGGCGAAAAGTGCTTTTTCCAATCCGAGCGGCTCTGTTTGACTGCGCTGATGGGATACAGTCGTCCGCCCAGGCTGCGATTCAGTTCATGAAAATGACGGTTTCTCTCCAGCGCATTCATCACCAATCCTGGATGGGGTGGCACGGTTCGGAGTACATCAAAGCCGTAAAACAGTTCATCGTCAGGCAGTGGCGGAAACATTCGATTCAATTTTGATCGCAGCATGGGATAAAACAGTATCGGCGAACCAGGCAGGACGTTGGCCGGGTTGATCGAGTCGATCACTTGTTGGGCAAGGGTTTCGATTCGGGCGTCAGGCACAATCAAATCCAGCCAGGGATGGGGATAGCCACCCAGACCCGCTTCATTCAGTGCGGCGACGACCTCGACCACGAGATCGGCGTAACCTAAGAATGTTCGATCATTGACCACTTCGGCGCTGCTTCGATGCTTGAGCCCTTGATACGGGTCTGACGGCAGGGTCTCAGCCGCTGTGTAAAACGAGGTGGCTTCGATGAAATAGGAGAATTTGCCGCGTATGGCTTCGCAATGGCCGCGCAGATGCGAGAAGCGTTCGGCTCGAATCAGAAATCGAAGGTCATTCAGCATGCTGACCAGATCGGGGTAATGCAGCCGGTGGGTGCGGGCCAGTTTGGGCGCCGGATGCAGACGCACGCTGGCGCGGACAATGATGCCGCAGAGGCCGAGACCACCCAGCACCGCATTGAACAGGCTGCTGTTTTCAGTTGCCGAACAGGTGATCAATTCGCCTGTGCCGGTAACGACCTGGAGCTCGATGGCATGGTCGATCTGTCCGCCATGCTGGTAAGTGGTGCCGCCAAAGCCGCCGACCGAGAGCGTGCCGCCAACCGTGGTGCCCAGGAAATCGGTCAATACAACCGGGGTCAGATCGTGTTCCAGGCTTGCCAGCAGAAGTTGGCGCCAAGTGATTCCGGCATCGACGATGGCAATTTCACCAGCGATGGTGTGCACGGAGCAAAGCGAACTCATGTCGATGACGATGCCGGCTTCAACCTGGCTTTGGCCGAAGGTATTGAAGGCATTGCCCCTGCAACTCACCCGGATGTTGTGCTGGTAGGCAAAAGTCATCATCTTGATGACATCCGCGACCGAGGCAGGGCGCAGAACAGCGATCGGTTGGGCATGCACAATATGGCCGAAGTCATCGGCGGCCGATTGCAAGGTGGCAATGTCGGTATTCAAGCTGCCGTCAAAGTCTTGCGGCATCCGTGCGATCAGGTCTGTGCCGCTTAAGGCGGACCAGCCTGTCTGTGAAGCATTGAAGCGGATGACTGTTTTCTGGGGGGGGAGGGGAGTGTTGGACATGCGATTGGCAAGAAGCCGCGATAAGAAAAACGCAAGAGAAGCGCACAAGATTTGCGATCGGCGTTAAACCTAAAAAACGCAGTTGAACGGACTGTAGGTGCGAATTCATTCGCATCATCAACCGAGTCCGTGCGAATGAATTCGCACCTACATTTTTCCAGGTTAAACAGGCTCTGGGGTGATCCGTCTTTTGACGCCATGGTACACCATCAAAAATGGGATTCCAGATCGATCCAGACCGCCGGCCAAATGGCCAAGCCGGGAGTTTGCATTCGCTTGCAGAAGGGTATTCAGGTCTGGGCCAAGCCCGAGTTGATCGCCCAGGAATTGCAATTCAGGCAACAGGCTGGCCAAGCAGAAACTGGTCGAATAAAACTTGATGTCAAATGAGACGCGGGCATTACCTGCTTCACGCGCTTCCATATATTCCAGCGGTCGGTCCGGCCAGTCACGCGCGCAAATTGAGAATGCGGTTTCGATCACGTTCTTGCCGGCATTCAACTGGCCCAGACATTCCAGACTGCGCCGCCGCATGCCACGTCGTGACAGCAGGGGAAAGGCGCGGTATTCAGTGATCACGGCGCGCGTTTTTCCCTCGTTTGCCCCCGCGTTTACCCATTTGTAGCCGAGAAACTGAAGTTTGCTGTCATTCGATCCCAGAATCCGAATCCCAGCCGAGGCATGAGCGGAAAAGTCGAGATACGCTTTGTAGCGTTTGACGTCGCCATCGCACTCGTAGCCAAAGCCGACATAACCGGTTTGAACCAAAGCCTGTTGATAATGCTGAAGCAACTCGGAAGGCATGCCGAGTTGCAGGCAGAATTCGAACAACATGGGGTCCGCTAGATCACCCAGACGTGCTTTGCTGAAACCAAACAAGCCTCGCTGTGCGCTCAAACCCGCTTGGCTCAGTTTGAAAGAAGGTTCCGCCGTATGCACGATGGCATGCTGCCGAAACCAGTCGAGGATGGGGGGAGCCAGTCCGCAATCGTGCAAATTGACGACCATGTTCATTCTTCCTGATGACGGACAAAGTGCTGAAAACGCGTTTCCATTTGATCGAAGATCAACCTTTCCCGAGGTGTGATGGAAAAGAACGCACACATGTCGCGTAGCCGGAATCTGGGCGAACGGTGAACGGGAACATCCTGAAAAAACAATTGGGCAGCGCGGTAAAACACATATTTGAGCGGCACCGGAAAGCCCAGCAGCCATTCATAATCGATCAGCACGCTGCACTCAGGTTGCACGATCCAATGATCGAAACCTTGATCGATATTGCCACTACGCAGCACCTCTGCTGATTCGATTTCGAGCCCGCTAAATATTTCCGCGCAATTGTCCGGCCCCGCCACCGCATCGGCGTGTTGATCAAAACCGATGACCAGTTCTGAGTATCGACGTAGCCAAAATTCGATGCCAGCCGGGTTATCCGCACAGATCGCCTCGATCAGTTTTTGTTTCAGGCTGACGCCCTCGATAAAGGCCATTTCAAGCATGTCACCGCGCATCGCACAGGGGCAGGCTGCCAGGGTCGCATCCGGTAGGGATTTCATGATGCTTTGATTCGTCGCCATGCGCTGCAAATGGTCAATGCCGGACGCATACAAAGCGCGTTTGAATACGCGCTTGCCAGACTCAGGCATCAACACAATGGCGGTCTCGATCTGGAATCGCCGAGCGCGCGCCAGAGCCTGTTGCTGAAACAGAACGCGTCCCGGATACCTCGCCTCAAGCATCGACGGCCTGCAGCAGAAAGCGTTCGAACGAGGCCAGGGCGGCAGTCTGATCGAACAATGTGTCAACCCGATCAACCAGTTGATGGATGACATTGCCGCGCCAGGCCGTGTCGTGCACCAGGGCATGCACGATGCGCAGGTAGTCGTCAAAATCGTTGGCGATCAGTTGCGGCAGACCAAGTTGCTTCAGCATGGCCGCGCTTTGTCTGCCGCGCATGAAGCGGCCTTCGAACGTCACGATGGGCAAGCCGCTGGCCAGGGCATCCAGCGCGGTATTGCCGCCAGACCAGTAGGGCGGGTCAAGCATGACATCACAGACTCGATTGAGCGCCAGATAATCAGGATGTCTCAGATACGGCAGCACGATGACTCGCTGCTCAAGATCAAGATTGAAACTGGAAAATACCGAACTGAGTCGATCCAGGTAGCAGCGGGTCAGGGCTGGGGTGTCCGCTTCAAACAGCAACAGCCTGCCGGTGTCATCCTGGGCAAGAACCCGCGCCAAAAGTGGATCGAAGTCAGGGTGCAGTTTGAACAGCGATTGCGAGCAAAGATAGAGTGTTGCCGCCTCCGGCAGCCCGAAATCGGCACGTTGTTTGGCGCTGGAACTGGCGGGGCGTGGATAAGACACACCGAGTCCATCGAGCAAAATCAATGTTTCCCGGTAATGTTGATCGGCATTCGGTGGTTCCGCATCTCGACTGGAGAGAAAGTAATCGATGCTGACCAGACCTGAAGTGACTGGATGTCCCCAGCCGGCACATTGCACCGGCGCCAGCCGAAGCGAAGCGAGCAGGAATGAATGCGGGTCCATGCCCAGTTCCGGGTAAATCAGCACATCCAGATGGTCATCCAGAATGCGTCTGCCGCACCCTTCCAGGCTGCCAAATTCGGGTGCTGCCAAGTCAACGAAATGATCACATTGGCTGGCAATTTGACGCGTCAATCCATCACGTCGCGGGCTGCTGTGATAGACAAAGGTCTCGAACCGCGTCCTGTCCAGATGCGTGATCCAGCGCTGAAAATAACCGCCCACCGTGCATTGGCGAAAGAAGCCGGACGCAAATCCGACCCGAATGCGCCGGCCCCGAGGCGAGGCCGCTAGCAATGGCAGGCACAAGGCGGGCAACTGGCGGCTGACCAGGCCGGTGACGAAATCGCCATAATCGCTTTGCAATCGGGTGTCGTCATGCCCCTGGTAGGCAAGATGAAAATTGACCCAGAAGATCTGCTCGAAACACTGCTGCGGTGGTAACCGGGCAAATCGCTGCAGATTGGCCAGCAACCAGCGCAAGCCAGCTTCGAAGCGATCACGCGTGAGTTGCACGTCTGGCTGCGAAGGATAGATCTGTGGCAGCGTCAGCCACGCACCCACCGCCGCAGCCAGATGGTCAGGATACTGTTCCAGCACGCGCCGATAGCCATCAATGGCAGCACCGGTTCGATTGGCGAGGGCCAGTTGGCGCGCTTGCCCAAGCTTGAATCGGATCAAATCTGGTCGCCTGGATATTGGGGAATCCATCCTGGTTGGCGTGTTTTCATTGGTGTGTTTTCTCAAGGAAGCGCTGATCAATTCGTTTCTCGGCGCAGACCGGGGTCAAGAGATTGCTACGATAGCCGATAAGCTCATATTCCGTACTTTTGTGCACATTTTTATCCGGGTTTAACTCTTAGGTGAAAATCCTCAAATGGGTGAATTTGCCCTGTTCGTTGCCGTACTTGGGATAACTACGGCAGTGGTTTTCCCCCTGATTTAATGGGCAATTAGTGATCGAAATTTTGTTACATTTGCAGGGCTTGAACTGTAGCGGTGTAAATAGTCATTCAAGCTTGTAAAGCCTGATCTTATGCAAAAGTAAGTTTTTGAATATTAAGCATAATTTGATCTTTTAGCATCATCAAGAGGTGTCCAGATGTTCATGCGCAAAAGCAGAAGCCGACTTCCTGCCAGGAAGCTATTGGTCCGTTCTTTACGAGATGCATTCCGTGTTGAACCGCTTGAGCCTAGAGTTCTGCTATCTGCCGACCCGGTCATGGGGGTTGCGCAGGCCATCCTGCCCAACGACCATGATCCCGATCAGCTAGGCGCATATGACATCCTGGCGCAGCAGGATTACTTCGATGAGGTGCAGCCATTCCGTACCGAGCACGCATTGCTCGAACGCCAATATCTGCCGACACAGCATGATTTCCCGGTCGACAAAATTGCCTATGACATGGCACGACTGTCCCAAGGTCAGGGTTACATGGACAGCGTTTTCGTGGTCGCCGCCAATGAAACACTGGGCGGCAGCGGTAGCCTCAATGTAAGCATTCTCAATAGCGGCACCATCAGTCCCGGCTATTCGCCGGGCATGCAGAACGTCGCCTCGTTCACCCAAACCGACACGGGTACGCTTGAGATCGAAATTGGAGGTCTGACCGCCGGAACCCAATACGATCAGATCAACGTCAGTGGCTTGGCGACGTTGAATGGAACGCTGGCAGTTTCCTTGATTGATGGCTATAAGCCGACCGAGGGCGCCACCTTCAACATCATGACGTTCGGCTCGGTTAGTGGCCAATTCGATAACGGTAGCGGCTTGCTTTATGCGGGTGACGGTGTCTATTTCGAGGTCGCGCAGGACGCCGATAGCCTCACCTTGATCGCGCATGAACTGGATGAGTTTTCCAGCTTTGTGTTGAATGCCATCGTCGGTGAATCAGAAAACGCGATTGGGCGTTTCCTCAACTTCGATTATTTCCAGGACGTTGATCCGCTCACTTTTTCCGGTTCACTTGATCTGGACAATGGCTTCTTCCTGAGCGGTGATTTCACGCTCGGATACGACGCGCACGAGTCGCTCACCAATCCCGTCGATGGGCTGGCGATCGATGTTGCGTACTGGCAACTTGGGCTTGCCGATGGCAGTGGATTCCTTGGTCTGGGTGGTCCGGCCAGCAACCCCGGCGCCAAGGGGATCAGTTTTGCTGATGCAGATTTCGGCTTGGTGTTCGTCGATCCTGAAGCTGCGGGTGTCGATTACGGCTGGGTCATCGGCGAAGGTTTGGTTGGTTCGATTTCCACTGTCGGGCTGAGCTCGCTGAGCGCCAGCGGTACTGATCTGGCGTTTGCCTTCAACCAGGGTTACGGCACGCTGGCTGACAGCAGCGCCAATGACAGCGTTGTCAATTTCTCCGCCACCCCGTTCACGCTGGGTGGCTTCAGTCTGAATGACGACGGCAGTCGCGGCGAATACTTGTTGCTTTCAGGGGGCATCAGTCTAGGGGTAGGGGACATTTCCCTTTCCGGCGATCTCGGCGTTTCCCTTGCCGGCGGCCAGATCTGGGTCGCTGGTCACAATGTCGCTGCCGATCTTGCCGGCGGTGGTGTTTCGGTAGGCATCGCCAACGGCGAATTTGGTCTGGTCATCGATACGCTGGGCAAGATCGCATTCGAAGGTAGTGGTTCCTTGGCATTGTCAGGCGGCGGTTTCGCCAACCTCAGCGCTGATGCGGCCAGTATCCGTTTCAACGAAACCAATCAGGATTACACCGGTCAGGTTTTGAAGTTCGCTGGTGATTTCCAGTACGTCTTCGGCAGTCTGTCGGCATCAACCGGTCTGCAAGCGGCCAGTGTCGTCGGCTTGGCCGCGAGCCTGGGCGACAGTCTGAATATCGGTGGCGATTTTGCCTTCGAAGCCAACGCTGATGGCAGCGCGATGACCATCATCGCTAACAACGCCTATGCCAAAGTCGCGGCTGGAAGTTTTGCCGTTGGTGTCGAAAACGCTTCCCTGGGTCTGCACATCGGCGCCGATGGACGCGTGCTTGAAGCCCAAGGTGGGCTGAGTGCAGAACTGGGCGACTTGATCAGCCTCTCCGCCAATACGGTCGCAGTACGTTGGAATGAAACCGCGACCAATTACAGCAATGTCGAGCTGCAAGCCGCCGATCTGGGTTACACCTTCGATGCCGGTCTGATCGCGTCATTGCAGGAAGTCGCCATTGGTGGTGCCAGTCTCCAATTGGGTGGTTTCCTCGCAGCCAGCGGCAGTCTGGCGGTGCGGCGGGAAGCGGATGTGGTGCTGACCCTTGCCAACGCCAGTACCGTGACGGTCGATCAACTCACCATCGGCGGCAGTGGCTTGACCGCACAGGCCGGCCTGAATATCGGCACCTCCGAGTTCATCGGTTTCGATATTCAGGATATCGACCTGGCATTGGCGATGTTCTCCAATCCCAACGATATGACGCAGCGATGGGAGGCGCTCAAGGGCAACGTGGGCGCAGCCTCATTCGAAGGCCTCGACGGTGTGACACTGAGTGCCGAAAGCCTGGCTATCGAATACAACTTGTCCACCATCGTTTACCCGGTCGTCGACTTTTCCGGCACACATGAACTGGATGTGCTGGTTGCGCCGGGCGAATTCGTCACGCTCGACATGGATGGCGCCAAAGGCGATCTGCTGCAAGCGAGCGGCCACCTGACGGTAGATCTGTTTGGCTTCTTCCAACTGGATGGCGGATTTGCGATCGAGAAAAGCACCGAGACGGTGACGCTGGCCGACGCTGATCCGAATGACGCAACGCCGGCGGAAGTGGTGACGGTGGACATGCTCACCATCGGCGCCAATGACGTCGCCGCGTTTGCCGGCGTGGGCGGCAACACGGCGGGCGCCATCGGCCTCGACTTGGAAGAAGTCAACTTCGCGTTGGCGATCGCTGGCGACAAGCAGAATTTCTCCCGCCAATGGACGGCGCTGTCCGCCAGTGCTGGTGACATCGAACTGGTCGGCCTGAGCGGCCTGACCGCCAGCGCCGACACCCTCAGCATCGAAATCAACCAGGCCGCCAGCGACGGCAGCCTGATCGACTGGCTGGCCATGCCGCTCGATGTGCAGACCGGCCCGAGCAGTACGCTGGAATTGAATATTGATGGACAACGTGGCGCATTGCTGGAAGCGCGCGGCAATCTGACGCTGGATATCGGCGGCTTCTTCCAGGTTTCCGGCGGTTTTGCCTTCCAGAAATCGAGTGCCACTGTGGCCCTCAACGTTGTTGGCGGCAGTGAGGTCGAGATTGATCTGCTCACCATCGGCGGCGCCGGCATCGATGCTTTTGCCGGCATCAACGGCGGCACCGACGATGCCATGGGTCTGGAACTGAGCGACACCAGCTTCGCGCTGGCGTTGATGAGTGAACAGATGGCCACCGGCAGCACGACGCCGGCGCGTAAATGGATGGGCCTGAAGGCCGAGGCGGGCGAAGTCGGCCTGGTTGGCATCGATGGTCTGACGCTTTCCGCAGACAGCATTTCCGTGGTCATCAACGATGCCGCGCTTGACGGTACGGTGGTCGATTTTGCCGCGATGCCGCTGCTCGTGCCGACTGGTCCTGGTCTCGACATGAGCATGGACATGGATGGCGGCGAGGGCAAAGTGCTCAAGGCCAGCGGCCATCTCGACCTCGATGTGTTCGGCTTCTTCCAGGTCGAGGGCGATTTCGCCTTCGAGAAGAAATCCGCCGAAGTGACCCTGGCCGATACCGACGACAATCCGGCAACACCGGCGGAAGAAATCACGGTCGATCTGCTGACCATCGGCGCCAATGATGTCAATGCCTTTGCCGGCCTCAATGGCGGCAGCGAAGACGCGCTTGGCCTGCAACTGGCAGGCGCCAGCTTCGCGATGGCGCTGGTGAAGGAGCGGGGCGGCGCAATGCGCCAGTGGACCAGCCTGCAGGCGGATGTGGATTCCGCCGCGCTGATTGGTGTCGATGGTCTCACCCT
>CAMDHJ010000151.1 GCA_945897865.1 Tepidiphilus sp. J10 | reverse complement strand
GGTTTCCAGGCGGGCTTCCTTCTGTTCCAGCCAGCTCGAATAGTTGCCCTTCCACGGGATGCCGTGACCACGGTCGAGTTCCAGAATCCACTCGGCGGCGTTGTCGAGGAAGTAGCGGTCGTGGGTGACGGCGACGACGGTGCCGGGGAAGCGCACCAGAAACTGCTCCAGCCATTCCACCGATTCGGCGTCGAGGTGGTTGGTGGGCTCGTCCAGCAACAGCATGTCGGGTTTCTGCAGCAGCAGTTTGCACAGCGCGACGCGGCGTTTCTCGCCGCCGGAAAGCTTGTCGATGACGGCATCCCATGGCGGCAGGCGCAGCGCATCGGCGGCGATTTCCATCTGGTGTTCGGCGTCGGAGCCGGAGGCGGCGATGATCGCTTCCAAGCGGGCCTGTTCTTCGGCCAGCTTGTCGAAATCGGCGTCCGGCTCGGCGTAGGCGGCGTACACCTCTTCCAGCTTCTGCTGCGCCTGCATGACTTCGCCCATGGCGCTTTCCACTTCCGCGCGCACGGTCTTGGCCGGGTCGAGTTGCGGTTCCTGCGGCAGGTAGCCGATGGAATTGCCGGCGAGATGCTGCACCTCGCCCTCGTAGTCCTTGTCCGCGCCGGCCATGATGCGCAGCACGGTCGATTTGCCGGAGCCGTTGAGGCCGAGCAGGCCGATCTTGGCGCCGGGGAAGAAGGACAGCGAGATGTCCTTGATGATCTGGCGTTTCGGGGGAACGATTTTGCTCACGCGGAGCATGGACATGACGTATTGGGCCATTTTTAAAATCCAGAAAAAAGAAAATCGATGGCGGCGAGGATGTTCTCGCGCTGTGCGGAAAGGTTGGCGATGGGGTGCTTCAAAGCGAAACGGGGGATGGCGGCCATGTCCTGGGTGAGCAAAACCAGAGGGGTGTCGTTGATGCGGATATCCGGGTTGAGCCGCAGGATGCGCTTGTGTTCAATGCTGTCCGGCGTTGCCAGCGGGGCGATGATGGTCGAGGGCAGGTCATCCAGCAGATCGTTTTGCAGGTCCACAACATAAGGACGCGATTTTGCGGTGCGCGCGTCGTGGTTGAGGTAGACATCCAGGTAAGGCATCAGTCATCGCCGCGCATGACGGTGCGATAGCTGTCTGACAATAAACCTTCGCGTTCGATCAGACGGCTGTAGGCGGCGATGGCTTCTTGGTTTTGCTCGCGCCATTCGCCTTCGCGGCGTTTTTTGACCTCGGCCGTGAGTGCAATCTCCAACGTGTGCGACAGATTGATGCCCAGCGCGCGCGCTTCTTCCAGCAGGTCGGTGCGGACACTGAGATTGGTTGGCTTCTTCAGGATGGCATTCATCATGGCTCCAATAATGGATGCGCACATCATGTGCGCATCAAATTTGCCGGTCAATTGGGTTTGATGGTTTGATTGAATTCTGCTTGAGTGAACAGATCGCGCGTTTCTTGCTGTTTTTCTCTAACCCGTCGTTATGGACTTCAGAATCGATGCGCAATGCCGTTGTAGGCGCTGATTTGTGCAACTTGAATAAAGTTTGTGTTCATCTGCCGGTTAGCAGGAAACAGAACAACGCCGCAATCAGTAATGCAAGCACTTCATTTGATCAGGAAATGGCTCAACCAAAATGATGGGGGATGCACACGTGGCAAATGATTCAGAAAACGTGCCCGAATGCGATGCCTGTACTTTTCCACAGGAGATTACGGCCGTGCGTAAACGCATGGCCGACCTGGAAGGCATCGAGATGGAGCACATCAAGGTTGCCGAGGATTTGCATCTTCATCAGGAAGAATTGCGTGCCCAGAACGAGGAGTTGCGCCAAACGCATCAAGCCCTCGCTGAAGCGGGGCGGCGATTTCAGGATTTGTTCGATTTCGCACCGATCGCCTACTTTCTGCTCGATAGCACCGGCTCCATCGAGGAGGCCAACTTCACGGCCTGCCAGATGTTGGCGGAAAAGCGTTCGGTATTGATGCATCGGCCGATGCGCTTGTATCTGCCCGTCGAGTCACGGACGGCATTCGACTTGTTCCTGGCCAATGCCGCGTCGAGTCGGCTGGCTGGTTCGCTTGAACTGGCCTTGTGTAACCGCAATCACGAATGTACGCCGGTGCAATTCACGCTGGCGGTTGATCGGGTGAATGGCCATCTTCACTTTCGCCTGGCGGCGGTAGACATCAGTGAACGGCAGAAAGCCGAGGAGCAAAAGGGTCTGGCCGCCACGATGTTTGAGGAGAGCAACGAGGGGGTGCTGATCACCGATGAGCGGGGGCGCATCCAGCGGGTGAACCGCGGCTTCACCGTGGTGACCGGATTTACCGAACAGGAAGTGGTGGGAAAAACGCCGGCGGTGCTCGCCTCCGGGCGGCATGATCCGCAGTTCTACAAGGAAATGTGGGAACGCTTGACCAACACCGGCACCTGGACGGGCGAGATATGGAATCGGCGCAAGAACGGTGAGATCTATCCCGAATGGTTGAAGATCACCACGGTGCGAGGTGGTGAAAGTGAGGTTCGCCACTTTGTCGCCATTTTCAGCGACATCGGTGATCACAAGCGTACCGGCCAGGATGTCGAACGCTTTGCTTTCTATGACACGCTGACCGATCTGCCGAATCGAACGTTGTTTGTCGAGCGTCTGAAGCATGCGTTGATCCGGTCGCATCGTGACAATCAACCGGTCGTGCTGCTCTATCTCGATCTGGACCGCTTCAAGTCGGTCAATGACACACTGGGTCACCAGACCGGCGATCTACTGTTGCAGCACGTTGCCACACGCTTGCGCCTGATCGTGCGAGCTCACGACACCGTGGCCCGCCTGGGTGGTGACGAATTCACCGTGGTGCTCGCTGACATGGAAGACCATGCGGTGGCAATCGATACAGCGCGACGGGTTGCTGAAAATATCCGTGAACAACTCGCGCGGCCGTTCTATGTCGGCGGTCGTGAAGTGGTGACCGGCAGCAGCATCGGCATCGCCGTGCATCCCCAGGATGGCGAAACCTATAGCGATCTGGTCAAGCATGCCGATATCGCGATGTATCACGCCAAACAAAGCGGTGGTAACGGCCATGCTTTTTTTTCGAAAGAGATGAATGCCCGAGTGGTGCGTCGGGTTTCCCTGGAAACTGCGTTGCGCCATGCCTTGCGGCGTAATGAGTTGAGCCTGGCCTATCAGCCAGTGGTGGATGCGGCCAATATGCGCGTGATCGGGGTCGAGGCGTTGTTGCGCTGGAATGGGCCGGATGGGGCGGTTTCGCCGCTCGAATTCATCCCGATTCTGGAAGATCTCGGCTTGGGCGATGATGTGGCACGCTGGGTGGTGGCCACTGCCAGTCGCGAGGTGCGCAGTTGGTCTTTTCCCGGCGCGGATGCCATCTGGCTTTCGGTCAATCTGTCACCCCAGCAATTGCATCGGATGCGCGTCAACTGGCTGACAGAAGCGCTCAATGGCGCGGGTTTTCCAGCAACTCGCCTGGTGGTCGAGGTGACCGAAGATCACTTCCGCCATCACACTGACGCCATCATCGCCAGCCTGGAAGAAATCCGCCAACTCGGCGCTCATGTCGCGCTCGACGATTTCGGCGCCGGCCATTCCTCGCTGGGGCGGTTACGGCACTTCCCGATCGATATCGTCAAGATCGACAAGAGCTTTGTCGACGGCCTGCCGCATGACAGCAAGGATCTGGCCATCGTCACAACGATCATCACCATGGCGCGTCATCTCGGCCTGAAATTCCTTGCCGAAGGGGTGGAATCTGCAGGCCAGCTGAATCAGCTGAAATCACAAGGGTGTATTTTCATTCAGGGATATTTCTTCGCCAAACCAATGCCCGGCAAAGGCTGCGCGGCGTGGTGCGCAACTTTCGGGCACCAGCCCGCAACCCAGTTCTGACGAAGCACTCAAGGATGGAAATGAATAAACCCAGTTATTACGTCGGTATTGGTGCTTCCGCCGGCGGCCTCGAAGCGATCGAGCTGTTCTTCAAGAACATGCCATCGGACAGCGGTCTGGCTTTTGTCGTGGTGCAGCATCTGTCGCCGGACTACAAGAGTCTGATGGTCGAATTGCTGTCCAAGCACACCAACATGCCGGTGATGCGTTCCGAGGATGGCATGGAGGTCAAGGCCAATCATGTCTATCTGATTCCACCCAAGAACAATCTGACCATATTCCACGGCAAGCTGCTGTTGACCGAACAGGATGCCAGTCGCGGCGTCAATCTGCCGATCGATATCTTTCTGCGTTCGCTGGCCGAGGATATCGGCGAGAAAGCGATCGCGATCATCCTGTCCGGCACCGGTTCCGACGGTACGCGCGGCATCCGCGCGATCAAGGAGCAGGGCGGCATGATCATGGCGCAGTCGGAGGAGTCGGCCAAGTTCGACGGCATGCCGAAAAGCGCGATCAATACCGGCCTGCCTGATTTTGTCCAGCGGCCGGAGGAAATGCCGCGCTTGCTGCTGTCCTTCGTCAAGCATCCCTATTCGGTGAAGACCGAAGGGGCGGCTGTGATGGTCACCGACGAGGATGCCCTGACCCGGATTTTTGCGTTGTTGCGCGAGAGTTCCAAACTGGATTTCACCTTTTACAAGCCGAGTACCGTCATCCGCCGCATCGAGCGGCGCATGACGGTCAACCAGATCCGCGAACTGCGCGATTACGCCCGCTTTCTGGAGCGCTATCCGGTCGAAGTGAATACCCTGTACCGAGAGTTGCTGATCGGCGTCACCAGCTTTTTCCGCGACCGTGAAGCCTGGGAATATCTGGCTGAAGAGATTTTGCCGGGGTTGATCGAGCAGAACGGCAACCGTGAAATGCGTTTCTGGGTGACTGCCTGTTCCAGCGGCGAAGAAGCCTACACGCTGGCCATGGTCAGCCGCGAGGTGATGGACCGTATGGGACGTTCGGTCGATATCAAAATCTTCGCCACCGATGTCGACCGCGATGCAGTGCAGCGCGCAGGTAATGGTGTGTTTCCCGAGAGCATCGTTGCCGACCTGTCGCCGCAACTGCTGACCAAATACTTCCAGCGCAAGGAAGACAATTTCCACCTTGCCCGCCATATCCGCGAAATGGTGGTGTTTGCGCCGCACAACCTGCTGAAGGATCCGCCGTTTACCAATATCGACCTGATCACCTGTCGCAACATGTTGATCTATCTGCAGCCGGTGCTGCAGAAAAAGGCCATGGATCTGTTCAGTTTCTCGCTCAATTCGGAGGGGGTGCTGTTCCTCGGCAGTAGCGAAACCATCGGCGATGCGGCCGATCTGTACGACCCGTTGCATCTGAAATTGCGGCTGTTCCGCAGCCGGGGTAAGCGGCGTCTGGTCGATTCCAAGGAAATCAACACCTATGTGGGCAGCAGCATGCCGACGCGCATGGGGCGCGGTAGCCTGCGCGGTAGCGGCGTGATGCGGCAGAGCGAGGAAGACCGCCTGTTGGGTCGCCTGGTTGACTGTTTGAGCGCCGACATCATCCCGCTGGCGCTGGTAGTCAGCGAGGGGTTGGAGCTGTTGCATGTGGTGGGCAACAGCGAAGATTTCCTGCATATGCCATCCGGCAAGATGCACAACGACATCACCGGCCTGATTGCCAAGGATCTGGTTATTCCGCTGGCGACCGGCCTGCAGAAGGTCTTCAAATCTGGTGAGGAGGTGGCCTACACCAATGTTCATGTGAAGGGCAAAGAGCAGGTTCGCGTGGTGCACATGCAGATCCGTTCGCTGCCCGGCAAGAAGGGCGATCTGCCGCTGGCCGTGGTGCTGATCGAACCGATCGAGACCAAGCCGATGCTCGGCTCCGTGGTGTACGACCTGGACCGGGTGGCGGAACAACGCATCCGCGATCTGGAAGGTGAATTGCAATTCACCCGCGAAAATCTGCAGGCTACGGTGGAGGAACTGGAGACTTCAAACGAGGAGTTGCAGGCCACCAATGAGGAACTGCTGGCCAGCAACGAGGAATTGCAAAGCACCAACGAGGAATTGCAATCGGTCAACGAAGAGCTGTACACGGTGAACGCCGAGTACCAGAACAAATTCACCGAACTGACCCAACTCAACAATGACCTCGACAACCTGCTCTCCGCGAACGGGATCGCAACCCTGTTTCTCGATGAGGATCTGAAGGTGCGTCGCTATACCCCGGCGGTCACCGCGCTGTGCCGCATTACCGATGGAGACATCGGCCATCCGGTAGGCAATCTCAGCCATCAATTGCTGGATACCGATCTGGCAATGATCGCTCGCCAGGTGCAGATCGAGCGCTGCAACGTTGAACGTGAAGCCTGCACGCGCGATGGCCGCTGGTACCTGCTGGAAGTCCACCCGTACCGCATCGGTATCGAATCGACCGGCGCAGTGGTGATGAACCTGGTATCGATCACCTCGCAGAAGAAGGCCCAGGCGCAGATGACTCGCATCCAAGAACGCAACGTCCTGGCTCAGCGTGTGGCCCGCTTCGGCGTCTGGGAGTGGGATATCGTCGCCGGCACGCTGGAGTGGTCGGACACCATCGAACCCTTGTTCGGTTTGGCACCTGGGCAGTTCGATGGGAAGCATCAGACCTTTCTCGATCTGGTGCATTCCGAAGACCGGGACGCGCTGGCCTATGCTGTTCAGGGCTGCGTGGAGCGGGGTGAGGATTACAACATTGAACATCGCATTGTCTGGCCCGACGGCAGCCTGCATTGGGTGGCGGAGACCGGCGATGTACAACGTGACGCCAAGGGCAACGCCTTGCGCATGGTCGGCGTGGTGCGCGATATCAATGACCGTCGCCGCGCCCTGGAAGCGCTGGAGTCCAACCAACTGCATTTCCGCCGCTTGTTCGACGAGGCGCCGCATGTCATCTGTCTGCTCGACGCAGAGGGCAAGATCCGCGAGAACAACGAAACGGCCAGAGATTTACTAGGCTACACCTCGGAAGAACTGTATGGCCTGCAGGCATTGAACCTGGTGCCGGAAAGCGAACGGGAAACCGGGCGGCGCAATATGGAACGGCTGTTGAATGGCGAATCGCTGAATGGCGAGCGCTGCATGTTGCAAACCAAAAGCGGGGAGGGCATTCCAATGGAAGTCAGCGGTATCCCGGAGATTCGCGATGGCAAGCTGATTGGCGCGCGCGTGGTGCTTCGCGACTTGCGCGACAAGTAAAGCCGTCGTCATCCCCGCGAAGGAGGGGATCCAGGGTGTTGATTCATTTTTCCTGAGCTGCGTCGGTCAGCAACTCCGTATCCTCATGCCGATACGCCGGCGCGCAGCAGCACAGCAGACGCAGCGCTGCGTCGCCGGTGTTGTGCAGACAATGCGGCGTGCCGGGCGGGATCAGGATCGTGTCGCCGGGGACGATGGCGAATTCATCGTCTCCCAGCGTCATGCGGCCGCTGCCGGCGAGGATGTGATACAGCTCTTCGCTTTCGCGATGCCGGTGCAACAGTGTCGAGCCGCCGACCGGCAGGCTGGCTTCGGCCAGGCTCTGCTTGACGTTGCCGTGTACGGCGGGGTGCATCAGTTCGCGGATGCTGGAGCCATCGCGGGTGATGTAGGCCGGCACGGCGGCCAAGTCGCTGCGGATCGGGCTCATGTTGGGTGCTCCTGGCTCTATCGGTTTGAACCTGAATTGAGGTGGTCATGTAGGTGCGAATTTATTCGCACAATCAGCGTTTACGCCGCGTAGGAAAGCGACGAGTTCTTCGCTATGGCGTTCGAGTTCGTCGGTGGAATCATGTTCGCCGGGATATACGCGCAACTCGACTTGATCGTGCACGCGCCGGGCGTGGATGGCATGTGCGTCGGCGACCGGCACCGTGCTGTCATCGGCACCATGTACCAGCAGCACCGGGCAGGTCACGCGGGTGATTGTGTTGAGCGGGGCGATGGCATCGAAACGATGGCCGATGACGTGCTGGACGTAATGCAGCACATACCAGCCGAGCGGAAAGTAGGGCATTCCTTTGGTGGTCAGCCAGCGCCTCATCATGTTGGCGGGATGGGCGAAGGCGGCGAGGCTGATGACGCCGGCCAGGTCGTGCCGGCGCGAAGCCGACAGCAATGCGGCTGCGGCGCCGACCGAGTGGCCGACTACGGCGATCTGTCCGGGCACGGCTTCCGGCTGCGTTTTCAGCCAATCGATGGCGGCATCAAGGTCTTCGGCGAAGCGCGGCATCGACGAAAACGTGTCCGCATCGCTGTTGCCGTGATTGCGCGCGTCGATCAACAAAACCGTGATGCCGGCTACCTGTAACGGGCGCGCCAGCGGCAGCATCATTTCGGCATTGGCGCCCCAGCCGTGCAGCACGATCACAGCAGGTGCCGGTTGATGTTCATACCCCGGCAGCAGCCAGCCGAACAGCTGTTTGCCGCGCTGTGTCGGCAGTCGGACTTCGCGGCCGCTCAGGCCCAGTTGCGCCAGGCTGGCGGATTCAACAACTCGCGGCGCGCGCAGGCCACGCCGCAACATGAAGTTGAGACCGGTCAGCGCGACCAGCAAGGCGCCGAGGAAGAGGGCTGTGGGCAGGATGGCGGTCACATTCTCGGTTCTGTAGGTGCGAATTTATTCGCACGGCCACGTGGTCGGGTCGCAATGCGAATAAATTCGCACCTACGGAGTTAGACCCCAAGCGCTTCCAGTTCCGCTTGTTGTTCCAGCCATTCGCCTTCCAGCTGTTCAAGTTCCTTCGCCAAGGTGGCTTGCTCGAACAAATGCGTCTTGACCGCTTCCTTTTTGTCTTCCGCGTAGATCGCTGGGTCAGCCAGTTGCGCGTCGATTGCGGCCTTGCGGGCGGTGGCTTTGGCCATCTTTTCTTCCAGCCGCTTGATGCGGTTTTCGATCGGCTTCTTCTGCGCCGAGGCGCGTTGGCGGGCTTCCGCTTCCAGACGCTTTTGTTCCTTGCGTTCGGCGGTGCTTAGCACGGGTTCGGGGGCGGCCTGAATCTGTACAACCGGTGCTGGTTCGACCTTGCCTGGTTTTTCGGCCTTTCCGGGTTTGGCGGGTTTCGCCACCGCCAATTTGGTCTTGAACAACCAGTCGCGGTAGTCGTCGAGGTCGCCGTCGAACGGTTTCAGGCTGCCGTCGGCGACGATCAGGAATTCTTCGGTGGTGGCGCGCAGCAAATGGCGGTCGTGCGAGACCAGTACCAGCGTGCCTTCGAACTGAGCGAGGGCGACGGTCAACGCTTCGCGGGTTTCCAGGTCGAGGTGGTTGGTCGGCTCATCCAGCAGCAGCAAGTTGGGCTTCTGCCAGACGATCAGCGCCAGCGCCAGACGCGCCTTTTCGCCGCCGGAGAACGGCGCGATCGGGCTGCTGACCATGGTGCCGGGGAAGTTGAAGCCGCCGAGGAAGTTGCGCAGTTCCTGTTCGCGCACGGTCGGCGCAATCTTGGCCAGGTGCCACAGCGGCGATTGGTCGTGACGCAGCATTTCCACCTGATGTTGAGCGAAATAGCCGATGGTCAGACCTTTGCCCCAGTGCGCGTCGCCGGTCAGCGGGGCCAGTTCGGCGGCGATGGTCTTGATCAGCGTCGATTTGCCGGCGCCGTTGACGCCAAGCAGGCCGATGCGCTGGCCGGCCTGCAGGTTCAGGTTGATGTCGCGCAGGATCGGTTTGTCACCTTCGTGGGTGTGGTAGCCGGCGACCACGTCTTCCAGCACCAGCAGCGGATTCGGCGCGCGGTCGGGTTCGCGGAATTCGAACTGGAACGCGGCAGCGGCGTGGATCGGGGCGAGTTCTTCCATCTTGGCCAGCATCTTCATCCGGCTTTGCGCCTGCTTTGCCTTGCTGGCCTTGGCCTTGAAGCGGTCGATGAAGGA
>CAMDHJ010000150.1 GCA_945897865.1 Tepidiphilus sp. J10 | reverse complement strand
GTTGAGCGCAGATTATTCTCCGTGAAGCCGCCTGGATACTGGCGAGAGGGCGATTTCTCTATTCACCTGTCGGGTGAGGTGGAAAACGCTGTAGGAGGCTCCGCTTGCGGGCCGATCCTTCAACGCTCGCGCCGCAAGCGGACGCTCCTACAACGCGGGCAACTGCCGGATTTAGGTTCAAAGACGAATTCGCCCTACGAAGCAGCCAACTGCGTGGCAGCAAAGACAAGCAGAACACGGACTATCACCAACGTGCGCAAAAACTGGCCAGGGAAGCGCTCGAATCCGCCGACTGGACTGCAGAAGAAAAGCGCGCGGCAGCCGAAGCCATCGCCGAATGGCTACCGAAAGTTATTGAGCGCATCGACAAAGACGCGCTCAAAAAACTGAAACTGGCCGCGCTGCGCGGAAATGCGTGACCACCCCCCTCATCACCCGCCATCCCGGCGCAATCGAATGGGCCGCAAAGCAAGGGCTGGTCGTGGATCATCAAATCGCCCATCTCGACCCGGCCAACATCCAGCCGGGAGACGTCGTCATCGGCACCTTGCCGGTCAATCTGGCGGCCGAGGTTTGTGCGCGGGGTGGGCGGTACTACAACCTCACGCTTGATTTGCCGCAAGAAGCGCGTGGACGAGAACTCAGCGCCGGTGACCTGGAGCGCTATGGCGCGCGGTTGGAGGAGTTTTCCATCCATACCGTTGCCATCCTGTCCCAATCAACCTAACCTGACATATAAATTAATATTTGGAGTTTATGACATGTATTCAATGAAAATGTCAGAAGGTGGGCGGGTTGTCATACCGGCAGAAATTCGCAAGTCGCTAGGCATCAACGATGGCGATACAGTGCTTTGGGAGTTGGTCGATGGCGAAGCCCGGCTGACCACCAAGCGCGAGCGAATGCGGCGCGCGCAAGCGCTGGTGCGCCAATACGTTCCAGAAGGGGTCTCCTTGGTTGATGAACTGCTTGCCGAGCGCCGGGCAGAGGCCGAGCGTGAGTGAGTACGTACTGGACGCCTCAGCTGTATTGGCCTACCTGCAAAAGGAAACCGGGTGGGAGCGCGTCGAAACATTGCTTCTAGACCACCGCTGTTACCTGCTTACAGTCAACCTGACCGAAGTGCTGACCCGGTTGGCAGACTGGAAAGTGCCCCTGGCCGAAATACAAAATCGTCTTTGGGGACTGGAGATCGTCATGATTCCCTTTGAAATCGAACACGCCAAATACGCCGCCGAATTGCGGGAATCAACACGCAGCCTAGGCCTATCGCTGGGTGATCGTGCCTGTTTGGCCCTGGCCAAGCTCAAGGCGTTACCCGCAGTCACGGCGGACCGTCCCTGGATGTTGCTCGATCCCAAACTGGAAATCACGGTCGAATGCATCCGGCCGGAGAAACACTCATCATGACCACGCTCATCAGCTTTCTTGGCAAACAGCAAAAGGGCTATCGCACCGCGACCTACCGTTTTGATGCCGGCTTTGTGCGCGAAGTCCCCTTCTTCGGCATGGCGCTGGCCGAATACCTCAAGCCGGATCGCCTCATTCTGCTCGGCACGTCCGGCAGTATGTGGGACGTCTTTTTCGAGCGTGAATCGAAAGACATCGATGAATCGCTGATACACCCGCCCGTTGCATGTGAAGTCTTGGGCGCAATGCAGTTGTGCAGGGCTTCCAGGAGATTCCTTTGGTCGTACTTCGACATGATTGGCGCCATGTATGGCGATCAGTCACTTGAAACGCCTTTCTCGCTCATCGGCACAGCGATGATTCCGAATCCCTGAAATTCACGCGATAGATGCAACTCTGTTGCAATTTATCGAGGCTGCCGGCTAAGATGCAACCCAATTGCAATATCGGGTGCGCAAGCCCGGCGGTCATCCTTCATGGTTCTACTTCATATCTTTCTTGCCACGCTGGCCGGCGGTGTTCTCTCCGTCTTGCTTGCCGCCACGTTGGCGCTGACCTGGCTGCCGCGCTTCGCTGACCGGATGGTGGCGTACGCGGTGGGCGTGCTGCTCGCGTTCGCCTTTACCAGCCTGCTGCCGGAAGCGGTGGCGTTGGGTCTGGACGCGGCGTTGGTTGGGCAGATTCTGCTTGCCGCCATCGTCGTGTTCTTTCTGCTGGAGAAGGCGGCGTTGTGGCGACATGACCATAACCACGCGCACGGTAAACATACGCATCCGCCGCAGGTTTCGATGATCGTGCTGGGTGACGGCCTGCATAACTTTGTCGATGGCGTGCTGATTGCCGCCGCGTTTCTGGCTGATCCGGCGCTCGGCTGGGCCACTGCGATCGCGGTGCTGGCGCACGAACTGCCGCAGGAAATTGGTGATTTCATGGTGCTGCTCAACGCGGGCCTGAGCAAAACCCGCGCCCTGGTACTGAATGCGCTGTCCGGCGCGGCGATGATTGTGGGTGGTGTCGCCGGTTACTTCGCGCTCGACGGTGTGCAGACCGCCGTGCCTTATGTGCTGGTGGTTGCCGCCGCCAGCTTCATCTATGTCGCGGTTGCTGATCTGGTGCCGGAACTGCACAGCCAGCGTCGGGTTGGCGATGCGGCTGCACAACTGGTGTTGCTGCTGGTGGGTATTGGCACGGTGCAGTTGATTGGCCTGTTTGCGCATCATAGTCATTGAACCCTGCCGCACATTTTCAGGATAAACACATGCAACTCAATTTAGTGCTACTTGCTGCGCTGTTGGTCGCAGCGACGACCACACCTACCTTCGCTCAACATGACCACGATCATGCACATCACCAGCACGCCCATGTGCATGGAGTCGCAAAACTTGACGTCGCGGTGGATGGCGGCAATCTGAGTCTGCATCTGGAATCGCCGCTGGAAGGGGTGCTCGGTTTCGAACATGCGCCGCGCAGTGACAAGGAACGCGCGACGGTGGCCGAGATGCGCAAGAAGTTTGCTGATGCCGGCAAGCTGTTCGCGCCCACCACGGCGGCGCAGTGCAGGTTGAAGTCGGTTCAGGTCGAGGCGCCGTCGCTGGATGCCAAGCCGGTTGCCGGACAGAAAGCGGCTGCAGAACATGCTGATCTCGACGCCGATTTTCTGTTCATCTGCACCCAGCCGGCCAAGTTGACCGGGCTGGATGTGCGCTTGTTTCAAGCGTTTCCCAACCTGCGCCGAGTCGAAGCCCAGGTGGTCACCGGCAAGGGCCAGAAAGCTGTGCGGTTGAGTTCGAAAATGCGTTTTCTGAGTTGGTGAATCTGAAAGAAGGCTGAACGGTTTGTCGCTTCCCGTGCTGTTGCTGGAAAACCTGTTGTTCCGCTGGCCGGATCAGGCGACGGCTTGCCTGGAGATTGCGGAATTCCGGGTGGCAGCGGGTGAACAGGTATTCATTCATGGCGAAAGCGGTTCCGGCAAAAGCACCTTGTTGAATCTGATCGCCGGTGTGCTGACGCCGCAGCAAGGCAACATCGCCGCACTTGGGCAGCCGCTGTCGGCGTTGTCCGCCGCTGCGCGCGATCGCTTCCGGGTCGATCACATCGGCCTGATCTTTCAGCAATTCAATCTGATTCCTTATCTGTCGGTGCTCGACAACGTGTTGCTGCCGTGCCGCTTTTCAGCGCGCCGCAGTCAACGGGCAGGCGATCCGAAGCAGGCCGCCGCCACCTTGCTGCAGCATCTCGATCTGGATGCCGCGCTCTGGCAGCGACCCGCGTCGCAGCTTTCGGTCGGCCAGCAACAACGCGTTGCGGCGGCACGCGCGCTGATTGGCCGGCCGGAAATCGTCATTGCCGATGAGCCAACTTCGGCCCTCGATGCGGCGCGGCAAACCGCTTTTCTGGATTTGTTGCAGCGTGAATGTGCGGCGGCGAATGCGGCTTTGCTGTTCGTCAGCCATGATTTGCGGCTGGCGGAAGGATTCGGGCGGCAGGTTGAAATGGGCCAGATCAATCGCGTGGCGGCAACATGACCCACCTGCTTCCGCTCGCCCTGAAAAGCGCCTGGAACCGGCGCTACACGCTCGGCCTGACGCTGATCGCCATCGCCTTGTCGGTGACGCTGCTGCTCGGCATCGAACGGGTTCGGCAGGATGCGCGCGACAGCTTCGCGCAGGCAGTTTCCGGCACCGATCTGGTGGTTGGTGCACGCGGCAGTCCAATGCAGTTGTTGCTCTACGCGGTGTTTCACCTGGGCGAAGCCAGCAACAACCTGGACTGGGACAGCGCGCAGGTACTGGCGGCGCATCCCGCCGTGGCGTGGACGATCCCGTTGTCGCTGGGCGATTCGCATCGTGGATTTCCAGTGCTGGCGACCACGCCGGCCTTCTTCGAGCAATTCCGTTACGGCGACAAACAGTCGCTGGCGTTGGCACAAGGCAAACCCTTCGTCGGATTGTTCGATGTCGTGCTGGGCGCCGAGGTGGCGCAACGGCTGGGTTACAAGCTGGGCGACCGCGTCGCGCTGACGCACGGCATGGAGGCCACCGCCGGCACCGAGCATGCGGACAAGCCATTCAGCGTGGTCGGCATCCTGGCGCGCACCGGCACGCCGGTGGACCGCACGCTGCATATCGGCCTGGAGGCGCTGGAAGCGATTCACCTGGATTGGCAGGGCGGCGCGCCGATTCCCGGTTTTGCGATCCCGCCGGAACTGGTGAAGAAATTCAACCTGACGCCCAAATCGGTCACCGCCGTGCTGGTCGGCCTGAAGACCCGCGCCGGCGTGTTCGCCATGCAACGCTGGGTCGCCAGCTATCGCGACGAGCCGCTGATGGCGGTGTTGCCCGGCGTCGCGCTAGCGCAGCTATGGGAGATGATGGCAGTCGCCGAACGCACGTTGCTGGCGATCTCGGCGCTGGTGGTGGTGGTCAGCTTCGCCGGTCTGGTGGCGGTGGTGCTGGCCGGTTTGGGCGAGCGTCGGCGCGAACTGGCCATCCTGCGTGCGAACGGCGCTCGCCCGCGTGACCTGTTCACCCTGCTGGCGCTGGAGGGCGGCGCGGTGACGCTGGCCGGCGCGCTGGTTGGCGTGTTGCTGCTGACGGTGCTGACATTCGCGCTTGGCCCCTGGCTGGAAGCGCACTATGGCCTGTTGCTGAAAATGGCCGCCCCGGGGTTTGAAGAGATGCGCCTGCTTGGCTGGGTTGTGCTGGTCGGCACCCTGGCCAGTCTGCTGCCGGGCTATCGCGCTTACCGTTTGTCGCTGGCTGATGGCCTGACGCCGAGGGTTTAGCGCATGTGGATGTTTTCCGTAGGTTGGGCAAAGCAAAGTGTGCCCAACAATCAACTGTCGCGATGTTGGGCACGCTTTGCTTTGCCCAACCTACTGGCGCTGTTCATGTTATTGGCCCAGGCCGGCGCGCTGGCGCATGGCGTCAGCCATCTTGGCCCGCATGATCACGACACGCCGGGCGGCGATCCGGTCTGCGAACAGTGCCTGGTTTATGCGCCATTGGGCGCTGGCGCAATCTCCAACACGCTGTTATGGCAAGCGCCCGTCGCCACATTCTTGATCACCACGCCGCCTGTGGTGGCCCCTACTTTCGGTTTCCGGGCGACCTACCAGAGTCGCGCGCCGCCGGTGACTTGCTGATTCCCTCAAGCCTCGCCGGGTCGCACTCCGCCTGGTACCCCGGTGCGCATGGCGCACCCTACTTGATCAGCAAGGATTCATCATGTTCAAACGTACTCTCCTCGCCGCCGCTTTGGCGTGCGCATTTCCTCTTGGTTTTCCTTCGCCCGCGCTGGCCGTCAGCGATGCCGATCTGGCCGCTGAAGTAGCCAAAATCCGTGCCGAATTCGATCAAAAGCTGAAAGACATCCAGACCGCTTATGAAGCGCGTTTGAAGGAAGTGGAAAGTCGTCAGCAAGCTGTCGCTGCCGCGCCAGCAGCACCTGCTGCGCGCCAGGACAAACTGGGCCAGGTTGGCTCCGGTTCCAGTTTCAACCCGCAGATTTCGGTCATCTTCGACGGCGTTTATTACAACGACAACAAGAAGGGCGGCGGCGTCGAGGCGATGGAGCATATCGACGGCATCAATCACAGCCATGACCACGAGGGGCACGACCACGCCGAACTTGAACGCGGCTTCAATCTGCGTGAAACCGAGATCGTGATGTCCGCCACGGTCAGCCCGTATTTCGATGCGACGTTGAATCTGGCGGTCGATTCTGGTGGTGGTGTTGAAATCGAAGAGGCGTATTTCGACACTCGCGCCTTACCCGCCGGCCTGAAACTGCGCGGCGGCCGCTTCCTGTCCGGCGTCGGATACCTGAACAGCCAGCATCCGCACAGCTGGGACTTTGTCGATCAGAATCTGGCTTACCGCACCCTGCTGGGCGACCATGGCTTGAAAGACACCGGTGTACAACTTGGCTGGACGCCGAAAACCGGCAGCGTCTACACCTTGTTGGGGGTCGAGTTGCTGCAGGGCAATGAGCAGGTGTTTGCCTCCGCCGGTGAGGAAATTCCCGACGACGTGTTGCCGGGCGTGGGTGGGCTCAAGCCCAAGTATGCCGGTCCGCGTCTGATCACCGCGTTCGCCAAGTTCGCCCCGGATCTCGGCGATGATCATGCGCTGCGCCTGGGTGGCTGGGTGGCACACGGCCGCCAGCATCAGGAGGTGCATGATCACCGTGATGAAAACCCGTTGGCCAAGGTCAATGGCCTGCAAGGCGATTCCACCCTGTGGGGTCTTGAAGCGGTGTACAAGTTCGATGCACCGGGCGCTTACGGCGAAGGCGATCTGACCTTGGCGGCGGAGTACTTGTGGCAGCGCAAGGATCTGGAAGTCGCTTTTCATGAAGATGATCCGGCCGCAATCGGTCTTGGTCGCAAGTTCACCCAGGACGGCGCCTATCTGCATGCGGTTTACGGCTTTGCGCCGAACTGGCAGGCCGGTTTGCGCTACGACATTACCGGCATGACCAGCAAGGTCGAGCGCGAGGGTGCGGCCGATGTCGGCTATGAAGCGTCGGATCGTTGGACGCTGGCGGTGACGCGCAGGCTGACCGAGTTTTCGTTGCTGCGTTTGCAGGCTTCCAGCGCCAATTTGTATAAAGATGGCGACAAGGATCGGGTCAACCAGTTCTTCCTGCAGTATCAACACAGCCTGGGCGCGCACGGCGCCCACGCCTTCTGAGCGGGGCCATCATGCGTATTTTGTTTGCAGTGATTTTCAGCCTGGTGGCCCAGGCTGCCTGTGCTGGTTCGGCGTTGAACGTGGTGGCGACTACCGCCAGCATGGGTATGCTGGCGCGCGAAGTCGGCGGCGCGGCGGTCAAGGTCGATGTGCTGGCCGCACCCGACCGCGATCCGCATATGTTGCAGGCCAAGCCGTCGATGATGCGGGCGCTGCGCGATGCCGATCTGGTCGTCGTGGTCGGCGCAGAGCTGGAAATGGGCTGGCTGCCGGCGGCGATCAACGGTGCCGCCAACCCGCGTTTGCTGCCTGGGCGTGACGGCTACTTCGAGGCTGCCGCGCAGGTGGCGCTGCTGGATGCCGGCCAGGCCGCCGATCGGGCGCACGGCGACGTGCATCCGGCCGGCAATCCGCATGTCAATCTCGATCCAACGCGGATGGCGCAGATTGCGCGTGCATTGGCGGAACGCTTGAGCAAGCTGGAGCCGGCGCAGGCGGCCGTGTTCCGCGCCGGCGCCCAGCGTTTTGCCACTGCCGTCGAACAACATGTTCCGGGTTGGCGGGCGCGGGCTGCCGGCAGTCCGGGCGGCGTGCTGTTCCACAAGGACGGCAACTATTTGTTCGCGCTGCTTGGCCTGCCGATCCTCGGTTATGTCGAACCGGTGCCGGGTGTGCCGCCGACCGCCAGCCATCTCAACAGCCTGACCGCCAAGTTGAAGGGCCAGCGTGGCGTCATCCTGCATCATGCCTATCAACCGGCGCAGGGGCCGCAACTGTTGGCATCCAGGCTGGGCTGGAAAACTGCCGTGGTGCCGCTGGAGCCGGCCAAGAATGCCGACGCGGGGGCATATTTTCAGTTGATCGACTCCTGGGTGGCCGCCTTGGCCGGCGCCAAGGGATGACCGCACTGCTGACGCTCGACCAACTGGTCGCCGGCTACACCCGGCCGATCACCGCGCCGTGCAGCTTTACGCTGCATCGCGGCGAGGTGGTCGGCCTGCACGGGCCGAACGGCGTCGGTAAGTCGACGCTGCTGAATGCCTTGGCTGGCGGTTCGCAAATTCATGCCGGCAGCCTGGAACGAGCGCCGGGTTTGCGTTTGCGTCATTTGCCACAACGTCCGTTACGGCCGACGGAAGCACCGTTGTCCGGTTTCGATCTGCTGCGCTGCATGGCGGCGGAAAGCGTGCAACCGCCACCGCGTCTGGCAGCCAAACTGAACACTCGCATCGATCGCCTCTCCGGCGGGGAATATCAGTTGCTCTGTCTGTGGACCTGTCTTGGCGGCGACGCCGACGTGGTCTTGCTGGATGAGCCAACCAACAATCTGGACCGCGAACACACCGATCTGGCCGCCGAGGAAATCGCCGCCGAACGCAACCGCCGCGCCACCGTCGTGGTCAGCCACGACGCCGAATTCCTGCAACAAGTCTGCACCCGCATCATCCATGTCGCGCCAAGAAGCGTTGAACCCTGAACCATGAACCTTGAACCATGGACACCCTATTCCTGATCCCCTTCCTCACCGGCCTGCCGCTGGTGCTATTGCTGCCGCTGCTTGGCACCCTGCTGCGTTTGCGTGAGGAATGGCTGGCTACGCTCGGGCTGGCGCATCTGGCCGGGGCGAGCGGCCTCGCCGGCATGGCGGTCGGCTTGCCGGTGGTGCAGGGTGCGCCGTTGGGCGCGTTGCTCGGCGCGGCGATCAAATCACGCGGCGGGCGCGGCAATAGCGCTTACGCGGTAATGATCCTGCTCGGCTGGACGCTGACTTTGCTGATCGCCGCCAATACCGCGCTGGGTGATGCGCTGGCGCATGCTGTGGTGGACGGCCAGCTCTACTTCGCCGGCAGTCGCGAGCTGATCGCCGCCGCTATGGTTGGCGCCTTCGGGCTGGCCGCGCTGCCCTGGCTGACGCCACGTTTGATCCGCGCACATCTGTTCCCGCAACATGAAATCGCCAATCGATTGCCGGCCTGGCGCTGGCATCTCGGTTTTGATCTGCTGGTCGCGCTGACGATCGCCGTCGGCACCGCGACGCTGGGTTTGATGGCGACCTTCGCGCTGGTCTTCCTGCCGGCCTGGATCGCGTTTCGCCGCGCACCCGACTGGCGGCGCGGCAATTGGCTCAGCGCCGGCATCGGTGTTGGGAGCTATCTGGCGGCGTTCGCCATCGCACTCTGGCTGGACCAGCCGTTCGGGCCGGTATTGGTTGCGGTATTGGTCGCGGTATTGGCGAGCGCATTCAGCAGCAGCCTGCTGATCCGTCGATAACTTGCTTGAAGAGCGGTCAACTGCGGCTTCAACCAAAATCCGGCTGTTGTCCGCGTTGTAGGAGCGCCCGCTTGCGGCGCGAGCGTTGAACCTAAAAAACGCAGTTGACCGGACTGTAGGTGCGAATTTATTCGCAAAATCAACCGCTTGTGTGCGAATGAATTCGCACCTACATCAGTAACGCAACTGCTTGAAATTTCGCAATATTCAATCCCAACTGAGGATTCCAGGTTGAAGGATCGGCTCGCAAGCGGAGCCTCCTACAGCGTTTACCACCTCACCCGACAGGTGAATGGAGAAATCTCCCTCTCGCCAGTATCCAGGCGGCTTCAAGGAGAAAATCTGCAGCAACTGGGGTTTCCAGGTGTGCGCCGGTAAAGACCGGCAAGGAGTAGATGGTGAAAGTCCATTGCAATGAAGGATTAGCGACCCACATTGGCCCCGAGCCGTGCGTATGTATTCGTGAGGATGCAGGCGAAGCGTCGGTAGGGGAGTGTATAGGCC
>CAMDHJ010000149.1 GCA_945897865.1 Tepidiphilus sp. J10 | reverse complement strand
ATGAAGACCGAGGAAGCGGTGGCCGAGACCATCGAGAACAACGTCCGCAAGCTGATCATCAACGAGTCGCCGGTCGATCCGGCCTACTACGACAAGATGTCGAAGCTGCTGGATGCGCTGATCGAACTGCGGCGCAAGGGCGTGGTGAGCTACAAGGAATATCTGGAGAAGATCGCCAATCTGACCAAGGAGGCGACGCTGCCGGGCGGTGGCTTTGGTGGCTTGGACGGCTATCCGGGGAGCGTCAAGTCGGCGGCGCAGCGTGCGCTGTTCAACAACCTGGGCAAGGACGAGGGGCTGGCGCTGGCGGTGGATACGGCGATTCAGTCTGCGCGCATGGACGGCTGGCGCGACAACACGATGAAGACCAAGAAGGTGCGGTTGGCGATTCGCACGGCTCTCGCGCCCGCAAAAGATGCGTCATCAATCGAGACCAGCCAGCTTCGCCAGGACATGGCGCGCGATGATTACCCGCTCGAAGCGCTGACCGACGTCATTCTCGACCTTGCGAAACACCAGAGTGAGTACTGAACCCCAATCCGTTGATGTCCGTTTTTTCATCGTCGCCGGCATCAAGGTGGAAGTGGTGCGCAAGGACATCAAAAACCTGCATCTTGGCGTTTATCCACCGAATGGCCGGGTACGGGTGGCCGCGCCCCTGGTGGTTAGCGATGAGGCCGTGCGGCTGGCGGTGATCGACAAGCTGGGCTGGATCAAGCGCCAGCGCTCTAAATTCGCCGAGCAGCCGCGCCAGTCACAACGCGAGATGGTGAACGGCGAGAGCCACTATTTTCTCGAGCGGCGATATCGGTTGCGGGTGCATGAGCACAATGCGTCGGCCAGAGTCGCATTGCGCGGCATCGCCAGCCTCGACTTGTTCGTGCGCCCCGGCAGCAGCGCCGAACAGCGGGAAGCCGTGTTGCTGCGCTGGCATCGCGAACAACTCAAGGCGCTGATCCCGCCGCTGCTGGAGAAGTGGCAGCCAACGCTTGGCGTTCAGGTTGCCGCCTGGGGTATCAAGAAGATGAAAACCAAATGGGGAAGCTGCAACATCGCCGCGCGTCGAATCTGGCTGAACCTGGAACTGGCGAAAACGCCGATCCAGTGCCTGGAATACATCGTCGTGCATGAACTGGCGCATCTGCTGGAGCGGCATCACAACGAACGCTTCATGGCGCTGCTCGACATCCATCTGCCGCAGTGGCGACAGCATCGCGAAAAATTGAGTCAGGCGCCGCTGGGTCACGAGGATTGGCGTTACTGAAGTTGCATGCGACGGGTTTATAGCTGGGCGGTTCTTGGCCACAATAGCGGCCTTCGTGCATTCGGTTCCGGTCTACTGAAGCGGGCTACCAAACCCGGAAAACTGGTACTTTAGCCTTACAGAACAAAAGGATAGCCGCATCATGCTGCTCATGATCGACAACTACGACAGCTTCACCTACAACCTCGTGCAGTACTTCGGCGAGCTGGGTGAAGACGTGCGGGTGCACCGCAATGATGAAATCAGCGTCGCCGACATCGAGGCAATGCAGCCGGAGCGCATCGTCATTTCGCCCGGGCCGTGCACACCGAACGAAGCTGGCATTTCGGTGGCGACCATCACCACCTTCGCCGGGCGCATTCCGCTGCTCGGCGTCTGTCTCGGCCATCAGAGCATCGGCCAGGCGTTCGGCGGCAAGATCGTGCATGCCAAGCAGTTGATGCACGGCAAGACTTCGCCGATCCATCATGCCGACATCGGCGTGTTTCGCGGCTTGCCGAATCCGTTCACGGCGACGCGTTACCACTCGCTGGTGATCGAGCGCGAAAGCATTCCCGATTGCCTGGAAATCACTGCCTGGACCGAAGACGGCGAGATCATGGGCGTGCGCCATAAAACACTCGCCGTGGAAGGTGTGCAGTTCCACCCGGAATCGGTACTCACCGAACACGGCCACGCTTTACTGAAGAACTTTTTGACGGAGTCCCACGCATGAAACCCCAGGAAGCGCTGCTGCGCCTGATTGAACACCGCGAAATCTTCCACGAGGAAATGCTGTCTCTGATGCGCCAGATCATGGCCGGTGAGGTCACCCCGGTGATGATCGCCGCGCTGATTACCGGCCTGCGCGTGAAAAAGGAAACCATCGGCGAAATCACCGCCGCCGCGATGGTGATGCGCGAACTCTCCACCAAAGTGCCGGTTGCCGACAGCACGCATCTGGTCGATACCTGCGGCACCGGCGGCGACTCGGCGCATACCTTCAACATCTCCACCGCCGCCACCTTCGTCGCGGCCGGCGCCGGCGCGCGCGTGGCCAAGCATGGCGGGCGTTCGGTGTCGTCGAAATCAGGTAGCGCTGATGTGCTGGAAGCGCTTGGCATCAACATCAATCTGTCGCCGGAACAGGTTGCCAAGGCCATCGCCGAAATCGGCCTCGGCTTCATGTTCGCGCCCAACTATCACAGCGCGATGAAGCACGCCGCGCCGGTGCGCAAAGAGCTGGGCGTGCGCACGCTGTTCAACATCCTGGGGCCACTGACCAACCCTGCTGGCGCGCCGAATCAGGTGATGGGCGTCTTCCATCCCGATCTGGTCGGCATCCAGGTGCGCGTACTGCAACGCCTGGGCAGCGAGCGCGCACTGACCGTGTTCGGCCGAGAAGGCCTGGACGAAATCTCCATTTCCGGCGAAACCCTGGTCGGCGAACTGCGCGACGGCGAAGTGCGCGAGTATGTGGTCAGCCCTGAACAGTTCGGTTTGAGCACGCACGACATCCGCACCTTGCAGGTAGCGACGGTCGAAGAGTCGCGTGACCGCATCCTGAAAGTGCTGCGCAACGAACCCGGCGCGGAACGCGATGTCGTCGCGCTCAACGCCGGCGCCGCGATCTACGCGGCCGGCATTGCCGACAGTCTGGCCGATGGCGTCGAGCGGGCGCAGGCATCGATCTCGTCGGGTGCAGCACTTGCCAAGCTGGAAGCGTTGCGGGCGTTTGGCTGATCGCCCTCAAGAAGCACAATGATTCCGGATGGTGCGCCGTGCGCACCATCCAACGTCAAGCGGTGCGCATGGCGCACCCTACTGTGTTTCTTAGGTGCAATTTGAGGTAGCTGGCCGATTACTTCGCTAACCCGTCAACACCGGCGAAGTAATCCAGAACTCGCTGCGGCAGCCAGTCAAAACGGCCCGGAAATGGGCCGGTGACGAAGCCGACATGGCCGCCCTGTGGCGGGAAATCGAGCGTCACCTGCGCCGAAACCTGCGTCGCATCCGGCAGCACCTCGGCCGGCATGAACGGGTCGTTGCGGGCGTTGATGATCAGGGTCGGCACCTGGATGTGTTGCAACCACGACTTGCTGGCGGATTGTCGCCAATAGTCGGCGGCATCAAGATAACCATGCAGCGGAGCGGTCACCAGGCTATCGAACTGCTCGATGCGGGATGCGGCGGCAACCGCTTGCCGGTCGTACAAACCGGGAAAACGATCCAGTTTGGCCAATGCTTTCGGTTTCAGGCTGCGCAGGAAATGCGCGCTGTAGATTCGACTCAAGCCGCGATCCAACGCCGCGCCCGCCGCCGGCAGATCAAGCGGCGCGGAAACCGCCGCGCCCGCCCGCACCACCTCGCCCGCCGCCCTGCCCTGCTCACCCAACCACTTCAATAGCGCATTGCCCCCCAGCGAAACACCCGCAGCATAGATCCGCGTGCTACCCGCGCGCAGCCGATGCAGGATGTAGCCGACCTCCGCGCTGTCTCCGGAGTGATACGCGCGCGGCAAGCGATTCGGCACACCGGAACAGCCGCGAAAATGCGGCACCACGCCGCGCCAGCCGCGTTGCTGCAGCGCAGCCATCAGGTAACGGGCATAGACGCTGTGCGAATCGCCTTCCAGTCCGTGGAACAGCACGACCAGCGGCGCATCGGCCGCTGCATTGTCCGAAACATCGAGCCAGTCCAGATCGATGAAATCGCCATCCGGCAGTTCCCAGCGCTCGCGCCGATAAGCCACCGCAGGCCGTGCCAGCCGCACCGCGTAAAGCGTTTGCAGGTGACCGCCGGGGAGCCAGAACGGGGCGCTATAGGAAGAAACCATCGAAGTAGCCATCGGAACAATCATGGCGGAAGTGTGCGCCCTTGCTCAACACACAGCATGGATATACATTTCAATCAACACGTTTATCCAGGCCAACAACCATGCAACTGACACTTTCCCGTTGGGGCAACAGTCTCGCCGTGCGCATTCCCGCCGAACTGGCCCGCAGCCTTGAGCTGGAGGAAGGGTCGCAAGTCGAATGCGCCACCACCGCAGCCGGTACGCTGGAACTTATACCCGCCGGCAAAAAGGCGCGCGCCGACTGGTTGCGGCATCACTTCGATCAGGTCAATGCACGTCTGGCGAATCAACCCCTGACCACGCCCGGCAGCCAATTGCTGCGCGAAGAAGAACGCTACTGAGCGATGCGCGTCTATGTCGACACCAGCGTCCTGGTCGCCGCGCACACCCGCGAGCCGCATACCGCCCTGGCGCAAACCTGGCTGGCCGAACAGAGCGGCAGCGATCTGATCATTGCCACCTGGGCGCTGGTCGAATGCGACAGCGCACTGGCAATCAAACGCCGGCGTGGTGAACTGGACGAAGCCAGCCAGATAGCCGCCAGCGCGGATATCGAACACTTCGCCAAGCGCTTCGCCCCCTTTGTGACAGCACAGGAAAGCGACCATCAACGTGCGCAAGAACTCTGCCGTCAAGCCTCTTCAGGCCTGCGCGCCGGGGATGCGCTGCATCTGGCGGTAGCACTACGATTGGAGACAACGCACATTGCCACGCTGGATAAAGTGCTGTCCGACAATGCGGTCAAGCATGGCATGACACGCGCGATTACGATGCCGACCTGAATCCATCCACCCTTCACTCCTTTCACCTCAACCGGATCCAACCCATGACCTCCTACACCCGCGACGACCAGCTCGCTGTCCAGCCCGAGACCAACGTCGGCGGCAAAATTGAAACCTCAGGCGCCTATGTCGGCCACTTCACGCTGGCCAAGGAAAAGATTGCCAAGACCGGTACCAAAGGCATCGAATTCAATTTCGAAGCCGAAGACGGCCGCACGGCGCGTTATCTGTCGCTCTGGCTGACCCGCGCCAACGGCGAAAAGATCGAATATCCGTACAGCCTGCTGTCGGCGCTGATGGCCTGTCTGAATGTGAAGAACATCGAATCCACAACCGCGACGGTGGATGAATGGGATACGGCTTCCAGCATGATGATGCCGACCGAAGTTCAGTCTTTTCCAGACCTGATGCACAAGCCGATTGGCGTGCTGTTGCAACGTGAGGAACGACTGTGGGAAGGCAAGACCTACGTCAGCATGAAAATCGCCCAGTTCTACGACCCAAGCGACCGCAGCACACCGGCCGAGATCATCTCCGGCAACCGCGCCGGCCATGCGCTCGACAAGCTGGTCGGCAACCTGCGTGAAACTGTGGTGCGTAACGATGCGCCTCCGACCGATGCGCAGCCCAGCACGGGCACAAATACCGGCACATCAAGCGCCGGCAATGCCAATCCGTTTGCGGCCATCGACGAGGATGACGTGCCGTTTTGAGGTTTAACGGGGCGCATGCATAACCCTAAAAAACGCAGTTGACCGGACTGTAGGTGCGAATTTATTCGCAAAATCAACCGCTTGCGTGCGAATGAATTCGCACCTACATCAGTAACGCAGCTGATTGAAATTTCACAATATTCAATCCCAACTGAGGATTTCAGGATAACTGGTGGACGGTTTGCGTTTCTACACCCGACGCAGCGAGCTGCCCCGCTTCGTTGCGCAAACCGTGCTGCCGTTTCCGACGCTGCATTGAAAAAGGGGGCTGGGGCAAGCAGAGACTTGGTCGCTGTTTTTTGGCGGCTTAGTCGGCTGGCTGGTAGTTCCTTTCAGGGATTTTTGAGACATCCGCTTAGGCCAGCGCCGTTAAATCCCCCTCAATCCCCCTTTTCAAAGGGGGAAGCAACCCTGTCCAAATGACATTCAGCTCAGACAGGGTAACTGCGGCTTTCATCCACGCTTGGCGCATCAACCGTATAGGTGCGCGATGCGATGGTGCTGACAAACACCCACTCACCTTTAGCCTCGGCCGGGGTGATCGTCATCTTCAAAAAGCCGCGCCGGGAAGCGTCCATCCAGTTCAAGTCATCCACGACGCCTTCGAAGATCGCCTTCACCTGCGCCGTTGGCAGCGCGGCAAGATAGTCCTCAAATCCCGGTGAGCTGACGCTGGTGGTGGCAAATTCCTCACCCACCTTGACACCGGCCAGCGCCGGATTGGCATAGCCGGCCAGGGTCAGATCGGCATGCCAGGCGTTATGCGTATCGCCGGCCAGACTCACAAGCTTCTTGTTCAGCTGATAGGCCGTCATCAACAATGTTTCCCGCGCGGCCGGATAGCCGTCCCAGGCGTCTAGGTTGTAGCCGAGCTTGGGGTTGAGTGTGGTGTCTAGCAACGGTGCTTCGGTTGTCGCGTCCAGTGGCAAGCCCAGCGCCTGTTTCTGCTTTGCGGTCAGGTAGGCGGTGACGGCGGCCTCGCCTGCTGCCAGCGCGTCAGGCGAAGTATTGTCCGGATTCAACGCAGTCAACACCGACAGCGGGAATTCCATTCTGGCCATCAGCACTTGCTGGCCGAGTACCTGCCAGGTGGCGCTGGACGTGGCAAGGCGGCCTTGCAACCAGGTCAGTTGTTCGGTTCCCAGCAGTTGCCGGGTTGAAGATGACAGTGTCGCCGTTGCGGTTGCAGCCGGATTGAGCAGATCGGTGAAGGTGATCTGCTGGTCGCGGCCGATCAAACGGGTATCCAGCATGTGCAGGCTGAGCAGATCGCCGAAATCGAAACTGCGGTAAATACTGGCCTGATCCGTGCCGGTGCGGATCGGCATCCATTCGTGATAGGCCTGCAGCGCGGCGGCCTTGCGTGCCGCGAAGCTGCCTTCGGTGGCCGCGTCATGGTTTTCGGCACCGTCTTTGTAAGTGTCATTGGCGATTTCGTGATCGTCCCAAACGGCAATCATCGGCATGCGTGCGTGCAATGCCTGGCTGTCCGGGTCCGATTTGTATTGGGCGTGGCGCATGCGGTAATCCGCCAAGCTCAGCAACTCGGTTGCCGGCGCAGAAATTCGGTCCAGGGCGACGGCATTTTCCGAGGCGTAAGCAGGGCTGCCATCCGGCTCGAACATGCCGTATTCGTAGATGTAATCGCCCAAATGGATGGCGAACTGGGCGTCTGATTTGGCCGCTTCGGCGTAGGCGTTGAAAAAGCCGGCGGGATAGTTGGCGCAGGAGAAAACCGCCAGCTTGACTTCGGCCACGCTGCCGGTCGGGAGGGTGCGGGTGCGCCCTGTCGGCGAGAGACGCTGACCATTGCTGAAGCGATAAAAGTATTCCGTGTTGGCGCTCAGGCCGCTGGCATCGACTTTGGCAGTAAAGCCGGAAGCGGTGGTGGCACTGATCAGGCCGCTGCGCACAACGTTGGCGAAAGCGCTATCGGTTGCCACCTCCCAGTTCAGCGCTACTGCATCTTCGGAACCGTCATATTTGGCATGCGTCCAGAGTATGACTCGGTCTGCGAGCGGGTCGCCGCTGGCGACGCCATAGGCAAATACAGCGTCATCATCATCACAACCGGCCAACAGCAGGCTGGAGCCGGCAACGGCGGAGATGGAGGCGACTCGGATGACGAAATCGCGGCGGGACGGATTGTGATTCATGATGGCATCGCTTCAATAGGGAGGTTCGATTTTGCTGACCACGCATGAATTGAAAGTTACGGAAACATGACCATTTCAATACGGAATGGGAAAAGACGCGGAAGACTCAGCCTGCGCATTCATTCGACGTATTCATTCCAATAACCTGGAATCCAGCAGATGCGCGCGCAACATGGACGGCGTCAGACCGGTCCAGCGCTTGAACGAGCGACGGAAATTGTTGGCGTCGTGGAAGCCAAAATAAGCGGCAATCTGCTCATTGCTGTAGCCCTGGTTATCAATGATGCGCAGCGCGACATGCGCGCGCACCAGATCCAGTTCCGCTTGAAAGTGGGTGTGATGCAACGCCAGATGGCGCTTGAAGGTGGCCGGGCTGCAGCCGAAGTCGGCGCAGGTGCGTTCCAGTGTCGGCGCCAGCCGGATGCGTTCGGCCAGATAGTCGTACAGCGTCGAAAGCAGGCTTTGGCGACATGATGTGGTCGCCAAGTGACGTTCGAATTCCGCCAAAGCAAGCGTTACGGTCATCTCATTCGCGCGCGGCCAAGGCCGGTCCAGCCAGGAGGATTCAATCAGCATCGCGTCGAAGTAATCGTTGAAGCGAGTATCCGTGCCCAGATGCACTGCATATTGCTCGACATACGCCGGCTGGGTGCGATTGAAACGGTATTGCCAGGGCAAGCGCACGCCGCTCAACCAGCGGCTCATGCCGCTGACGGCGGTCATCATCATTTCCACGATGAAGCCGCGCAGACGTGGCGTGATGCAACCATCCGTCCAATAGAGCGCGGTTTTGTCGCCCAAAATCATCAGGTGCGGCGCCAGCAACGGGCTCAACCAGGCCTGGTAGCGGATCAGAATATCCAGCGCCTGGCGCAGATTGCGCGCTTGCAGCAGGGCATGGCTGAGATTGCCCAAATGCCCCGGCAGCAGTTGTTGGCCAAGCATGAAACTGGTGTCGCGTGATGGCAAAGCCTGATTCAGGTTATGCAGCAATTGCAGATATTCCGCCGGCGTCAACAGTGTCTGCTCGGCAACCAGTGTCGCGGCGTCGTAGCTCGTATCGCGCAACAAGACCGCGTCTGCCAGATCCTGGCTACGCGCGTATTCGAGCAACAATGCCGCCTGGTAGCGCGCAGGAATAAAGCGCGTCCCGGTCTGATAACTGGTTTTCATGCGTCTGGCTCAGGCTGCGGTGGGCAGTGCCGCGCCAAAGTTCGGGGCAAGTTCCAGCTTGCTGTTCAACTGTCCGAGCAGTGTGTCGGCATCCAGGTCAGCCACCGCGCTGGCAATACGCACCGTGATGTGCAGCCGTTCATTCTCAGCGTGCGTGTGGTGTGCCAGCATGGCCACGCACTGTTCCAGATGCTGCGCCATGCGGCTGGCAGCGTCCTGCGTCGTCGCCGGCATCAGCACTGCGAAACGGTCACCGGCATAGCGGCAAAGCAGATCATCGGCACGCAGATTGAGCAGCAAAAGATGGCTGATCGCCTGCAACACGCGATCGCCTTCCGCCTGGCCGAACTGGCGGTTGATCTGGTGGAACTGGTTCACGTCAAGCAGGATCAGCGCGCAGGGTTGATCGGGTGAGCGGGTCTGTTCGAGGCGAATCTGGCGGCGCAGATAATCGGCATTGGCCAGTTGCGTGATGCGGTCGAAGGCTCGGTGCTCGCGAAACAGTCGCTCTCGCTTGCGCATGTGATCGTTCAATGAAAACTGTTCCTGGCGCCAGAAGTACAGTCCGGCGGTCAAGGTCAGCATGCCGCCCGGCATCAGCAGCGATTCCAGCCAGTTGTCCCAGAACTGGTGTTTCGGGATGGCGAAAAACTCGTCCAGACTATCGACCCATGCGCCCAGCGCGATTGCCAACAGCCCGCCAGCCAGCAGCGAAGTGACGCGACCGCTTGGGCGACTGGTGAGTACCAGCATCACCCACAACGCCGACATCAGCGCCGTACCGCCCTCCCCGGCGATATCCATCCAGCTCCAGTCCGCCAGCGGCTTGGGTTCGCCCAAGCTGGCGTAGATCAGCAGAAAGACGCCGCCAAGCAGCATCATCACGATCAAGGCAAAGCGGGGCGCGGCAAGCATGGCGATAGCAGGCAGGAATTGGGATGGCCGTCATTCTGCAAGCCGCGTGTGACAAAAATGGAGTTGTTGGGTCGCCGCAGGCAAGGGGGGTGCGATTGGCTCACAGTACGCGACCAACCCACGAAACTCACTATGCAACCTTGCCGCATATTTAAGGAGAAGGCGTAGGTTGGGCTGACGAAAGGAAGCCCAA
>CAMDHJ010000148.1 GCA_945897865.1 Tepidiphilus sp. J10 | reverse complement strand
TAGATAAGAGTATTGGCAGTTCCCAGATCGATGGCCAGATCAGTGGAAAAGTAGCCGCGGAGGAGTCCGAACATGTAAGGGTCTCAAGGGGTCGGAAAAATAGCGGCGTATGATAACCTACCCAGTCTTATGCAATAAGGCCCTGCAATTCATAAAGGGCGCTTTTAAGACGAGGCGTGAATCTCATATGTCGCTTTCCCCGCAAGACGTCGAACGTATCGCCAAACTGGCCCGAATCCGGGTCGATGGCGATGAAGTCAGGGCTTATCAATCCCAATTGAACAACATCTTCGGCTTGATCGAAGCCATGCAAGCAGTTGATACCAACGGCATCGCGCCAATGTCGCATGCGCAGGATCTGTATCAGCGCCTGCGCCCTGACGTGGTCAGCGAACCGAATCGACGCGACGCCTTTCAGGCCATTGCACCGCAAATCGAGAACGGTCTTTATCTGGTCCCGAAGGTCATCGAATAAACGGATACCGCAGTTTCCACAGGCTCACTTTGTTGATCGTTGATCGTTGATCGCTGAAAAAATGAACAAAACAATCCAACAACTCTCTGCCCTTCTGGCTACCGGCAAGGCTTCCAGCGTAGAACTCTGCCAGGACTACCTGGCCCGCATTCAGACGCAGAACGCGACGCTGAATGCCTTCATCAGCGTTGACGCCGACAAGACGCTGGCCGAGGCGCGCGCCGCCGACACCCTGCGTGCCGCCGGTCAGGCCGGCACGCTGACCGGGATACCGATCGCGCACAAAGATATCTTCTGCGCTGAAGGCTGGCTGACCACCTGCGGCTCGAAGATCCTGTCCAACTTCGTCTCACCCTATGACGCCCATGTCATCGAGCAATTCAAGGTGGCCGGCATGCCCTGTCTGGGCAAGACCAACATGGACGAATTCGCCATGGGATCGTCCAACGAAACCAGTTTTTATGGGCCGGTGCGCAACCCTTGGGATACCGCACGGGTACCCGGAGGATCATCCGGTGGCAGCGCGGCCTGCGTCGCAGCGCGCCTGGCGCCGGCCGCCACCGGCACCGACACTGGCGGTTCAATCCGCCAGCCTGCCGCACTGTGCGGCATTACTGGCCTGAAACCGACCTACGGCGTCGTATCGCGCTACGGCATGATCGCTTTTGCCTCCAGCCTCGACCAGGCTGGCCCAATGGCGCAGACCGCCGAAGATTGCGGCCTGCTGCTCAATGTGATGGCCGGCTTTGACACGCGGGACTCGACCAGCCTTGAACGCCCGAAAGAGGATTACACGCGCAGCCTGAATCAACCTTTGGCCGGCTTGAAGATTGGTTTGCCGCGTGAATTCTTTGGCCCCGGTCTGGTTGGCGATACCGCAAAAGCAGTCGAGGCAGCCATCGCGCAATTGCGCATCCTGGGTGCCGAAACGGTGGAAGTCGGCCTGCCCAACTCGGGTCTTTCGGTGGCCGCTTATTATGTGTTGGCGCCGGCGGAAGCCTCCAGCAACCTGTCGCGTTTCGACGGCGTGCGCTATGGTTATCGCACGCCCGAATATGGTGACTTGACTGATATGTACGAAAAGACCCGCGCCGAAGGTTTCGGCAGCGAAGTCAAACGCCGCATCATGATCGGCGCCTATGTGCTCTCGCATGGCTATTACGATGCCTATTACATCCAGGCGCAAAAACTGCGGCGCCTGATTGCCAACGACTTCACTGCCGCATTCCAGCTGTGCGACGTGATCTTGAGCCCCACTGCGCCGTCAACCGCATTCAAGCTGGGAGAAAAGACCGCCGACCCGGTCGAAATGTATCTATCCGACATCTACACCATCGCCGTCAATCTGGCCGGCCTGCCCGGCATGTCGCTGCCGTGCGGTTTCGATGCGCAGGGCTTGCCAATTGGCTTGCAACTGATCGGCAATTATTTTGACGAAGCAAGAATGCTGGGCGTGGCGCACCAGTATCAACTGGCGACCGACTGGCATACCCGTTCACCAGCCTGAAAGGGGGATAACCATGCCGGACACCCTGAGCAAACTTTTCACCGACGCCGAACTTGCCCAAATCCGGGAAGAGGCGGCAATCTACATGTGCGCCTGCCCGGCGCAGGTGGCTGATGCGTTATCGAATCTGCGGCAGCTCCATGCATATCAGCGCAATTGCATGCGCACAGGCTCCCTGATGCTTGGAGTACACGACCGTATTGCCACGGCGACAGAGTTGGCGCATCAAGAAATGGAAGCGTGTCTGGAGGATGTGCTCAACATGGAACAATGGGACCGCGCCACGCTGACCATGCCCGCCGGGCTGCGGAAAAAACGTGACGATTTGATCGCGTCGGGTGATTAACCGTCGCTAGCCTCAAGTTTAGGAATCTGAATATGCAATGGGAAACCGTCATCGGGCTGGAAGTCCATACCCAGCTCACCACACAATCGAAAATCTTCTCGGGTGCGTCCATTGCCTTCGGCGCCGAGCCCAACACGCAAGCCTGCCAGGTTGATATCGCCCTGCCCGGCGTGTTGCCAGTGCTGAACAAAGGCGCGGTGGAACGCGGCATCCGCTTCGGCCTTGCAATCGGCGCCAAGCTGAACCGGATCAACAGTTTCGACCGCAAGAATTATTTCTATCCAGATCTGCCCAAGGGCTATCAGATCAGCCAGTTCGCGTTGCCGATCGTCGAAGGTGGCGAACTGACGGTACAGGTTGGTAGTGGCAGCGACCTCTACGAGAAAACCATCCGGATTACCCGCGCCCACCTGGAAGAGGATGCCGGCAAGTCTCTGCATGAAGACTTCCATGGCATGACCGGGATTGACCTCAACCGTGCCGGCACGCCGCTGCTGGAGATCGTCTCCGAGCCGGACATGCGTTCAGCCAAGGAAGCGGTAGCGTACGCCAAGGCGCTGCATACACTGGTGACTTGGATCGGCACTTGCGACGGCAACATGCAGGAAGGCAGTTTCCGCGTCGATGCCAACGTATCGGTGCGGCCGGTCGGGCAAAAGGAGTTCGGCACCCGGCGCGAGATCAAGAACCTGAACTCGTTCCGCTTTCTGGAACAGGCGATCAACTACGAAATCCGCTGGCAGATCGAACAGATCGAAGACGGCCACAAGATTCAGCAGGCGACAGTGCTGTTCGACCCGGACACGGGTGAGACACGCAGCATGCGCAGCAAAGAAGACGCGCACGACTACCGTTATTTCCCCGATCCCGATCTGTTGCCGGTGAAGCTGGACGAGGAATGGATCGAACAAGTGCGTGCCAGCCTACCCGAGCTACCGCAACAGAAACAGGCGCGGTATCAGGCGGACTGGGGTTTGTCAGCCTACGATGCTGCGACACTGACTGGCTCGCGGGAACTGGCCAATTATTTCGAAGCCGTCATCGCAGACCTCACCAAGCCGGATGCCAAGCTTGCTGCCAACTGGGTGATGGGCGATCTCTCCGCCACACTGAACAAGGAAAATCAGGATATCTCCGCCAGCCGCGTTTCTGCTGCGCATCTCGCCGCTTTGCTGGCGCGCATTCAGGACGGCACCCTGTCCGGCAAGTTGGCCAAGCAGGTATTCGAGGCAATGTGGGCAGGTGAAGGTGAAGCCGATGCCATCATCGAAGCCAAAGGCCTGAAACAGGTTTCCGACAGCGGCGAAATCGAAAAAATCATCGATCAAGTCATGGCAGCAAACACCAAGTCCGTGGAGGAATTCCGTTCCGGCAAGGAAAAGGCGTTTAACGCGCTGGTCGGCCAAGTCATGAAAGCCAGCAAGGGCAAGGCCAATCCACAACAGGTCAACGACCTGCTGCGGCAAAAACTCAGCGCATAGACTCTTTCAGCTCGAGGAAGCGTTTTTCGTCTTCCTCGTAGCGCATGTGAATGTTTTCAATCGCTTGGGTGCGCTGATTCATCGCTTCGCTGATCTGCGCCAATTCGCGCTGCGCCTCGCCGCGCATCTGAAGAATGCTGGCTGGCGCCGCCTTGCCCTCATTTCGGGAAGTCGCCAGTTTGGCATTGGCAGCAGCTAATTTTTGCGCGGCACTATCCATCCGGGTTTGCAGCCCCCGGATATTCAAATTTTCCAGTTCAATTGCACGATCCCGAGCCAGCTTGAGTTCCTTCACGCTGGTATAGGTTGAAAGCAGAGCCATATCGCGCCGTTGCTGCGCTTGCTGCTGCCGTTTCAACGTCTTCTGGTATTCCGCTGCCTGGCGTTGTTGTTCCATTTCCAAAGGACTCATGGTACGGCGGCGCTCTTCCCTGATCACACGGCCGTATTTATCCAGTTCCGCATGTCCCCTTCCCGCCTGGCTAGGCGGCATCACATCGCTGTATTGAACCTTGCCATTCTGATCCACCCAGCGGTAGGTGGCTGCCGATGCGGTACCCAGCGCAATCACGCTTGCGCAAAACGAGATAGATACCACCAGGAAAAAACGTATTGGCACCGGACAGAAGTCTCTTGGCTGGGTTGATTAACGAGTACCAAGGCGATGCAGCAAGCTGCACCAACCATGTAATGGATTCCGACCAAAACAACACAGGGGAATTCCATCAGGCACTGACCCCATATCGGCTGCGATACGTATTTATTGAGGTCAACGTGTCATGCCATGCCGGTTTGCCATCCAGATGGCGTGCCAAATCATCCAGATTGACGATGCCGATCACCGGAATTCCATAATCACGGCTGACTTCCTGCACTGCCGACAACTCACCCAGGCCTCGTTCCATGCGGTCCAGCGCAATCGCTACGCCACAAGGAGTGGCGCCAGCAGCGCGAATCAATTCGACCGATTCGCGCACCGAGGTGCCCGCGGAAATCACATCATCCACAATCAAAACGCGGCCGGCCAATGACGCGCCGACGATGCTGCCGCCTTCGCCATGATCCTTCGCCTCTTTGCGGTTGTAGCTGAATGGCACGTTGCGTGCCGGCGCCGCGACTCCGGCAGCGAATGCAATCGCGACTGAAGCGGCCAGCGGTATGCCTTTGTACGCGGGGCCGAACAAGGCATCGAAGGCGAGGCCGGAGGCAGCGATCGCGCTAGCGTAGAATTCGCCCAGTTTTTTCAGCGAATCACCATCGTTGAACAGTCCGGCATTGAAGAAATACGGACTCATACGCCCGGCCTTGGTCTTGAATTCGCCAAACAACAATACCTGCTGGCGAATCGCGAAATCGAGGAATTCCCCTTTGAAACTTTGCACAGAAAACCCCTATCTCATGCGTGTCATCAGCCTGAATCTTAACGGAATCCGCTCCGCTAGCAGCAAAGGTGTTTACGCCTGGCTGGCCAAGCAGGATGCCGACCTGGTCTGCTTACAGGAACTCAAGGCGCAAGCCAGCGACCTCAGCCTGGAAATGCTCAATCCACCCGGACTTTATGGCTACTTTCATTACGCAGAGAAAAAGGGCTATAGCGGCGTTGGGATTTACGCAAAAAAGCAACCCGCTCGTGTCATTGAAGGCCTTGGCATCGCCGACATCGATGCGGAAGGCCGCTATATCGAAACTACTTTCGGCAACCTGTCACTGGTCTCGCTTTATCTACCCTCTGGCTCTTCAGGTGATGAACGCCAAGCCGCAAAATTTGCCTTCATGCATCGCTTTCTGCCCCGCCTGGAAGCACTCGCCAGCAGTGGCCGCGAATTCATTCTGTGCGGCGACTGGAATATCGCCCACCGGGAAATCGATCTGAAAAACTGGAAGGGCAACCTTAAGAATTCCGGCTTCCTGCCTGAGGAACGCGCCTGGATGAGCGATTTGTTCGAACGCATAGGCCTGGTCGATGTCTATCGCCGGCTTTATCCCGAGCACGCGGCTTCTACCCCGACTTCCTGCTGTGGCTGGTAGATGACGAAATCGGACAGCAATGGCTGACCTTTGTAGACCCGAAGGGCCTCCGAAATCTGGACCTGACCCACCCCAAGCTGGAGCTCTACAAGGAAGTCAAAACGCTTGAAGCCACCTTGGAGAAACAGGCCAAGGTAGGCGAGCCGAAGCTGGTCTTGAACGCCTTCGTGTTGTCGCCGACGAAGTTCTCGGATTTGCTGAATGTGGGTGACAAGACCCAAAAAACCGAGCTTGAAGACCGCCATGTGCTGTTCATGGAGGACGGCGGGGATAGCTATCTCAAGAAGATGTTTGCCCGCTTGTCGGCATAAGGCACTTTTCCACAATATCAATCTGAACGAGAGCCCCATGCTCAGAGTTATCACCGCAAACCTGAACGGTATTCGATCCGCCGCCAGCAAAGGCTTTTTGGACTGGCTTCAACAGCAGAATGCTGATGTGGTCTGCCTGCAAGAACTCAAGGCACAGACCGCAGACATGAGTGTCGAGATGCTCAACCCCCCCGGCTATTTTGGCTATTTCCACTATGCCGAGAAGAAAGGTTATAGCGGCGTGGGCATCTACTCACGCCGCCAGCCTGACCAGATCATTGAAGGCCTGGGCATACCTGACATTGATGCCGAAGGCCGCTACATCGAAGCCGTGTTCGGCAACCTTTCTGTGGTCTCGCTTTATCTGCCATCGGGTTCCTCCGGCGAGGAACGTCAGGCAGCTAAATTTTCTTTTATGGAGCGCTTCCTGCCGCGTCTGGAAGCCCTGGCGAGCTGCGGCCGGGAATTCATCCTGTGCGGCGACTGGAACATTGCGCACAAGGAAATCGACCTGAAGAACTGGAAGGGCAACCGGAAAAACTCCGGCTTTCTGCCGGAGGAGCGGGCCTGGATGAGCGACCTGTTCGACCGGGTCGGCCTGGTGGATGTCTACCGGCGGCTATACCCCGAGCACGAAGGCGAGGCCTATACGTGGTGGAGCAACCGGGGCCAGGCCTATGCCAAGAATGTTGGTTGGAGAATAGATTACCAAATTGGGACACAAAAGTTGGCCGATCAAGCTAAGGTGGCTTCTGTCTATAAAACTCAGCGCTTCAGCGACCATGCACCACTGACTATTGATTACGCGATTGATCTTTAATACCCGGAACATTCCATCCGAAGGCAAAACTTAAAGAACAGGGAGATGCTGAGTGACAAATCTGAAAGCACAACGTGCCCTTATCGCCTACTCCGTTCTTGCTGAAAGGTTAAGAACTCCAGGAATGAGCCTTACTCAGGCTTTGACGCCCTTTTGGGCTGAGATATGCACGCAATTTCCAGGTGAATTGTTTGATGCGGAAAAGTTCTCGAAAGTAGCTTCATCGCTATTTGGGATCAGAATTCCGCGATTAGCTGTTCTTGGCTTGGCAGAGCAACTAGCAAAAGAAGGCCTTCTAATCACTGTATCAGGGAGCTCAAGTTCCACTGTATACAAATACTCAGATGCCCAATGTAGCGTACAAGATTTTGAGACATCAGCACTAACCGAGGCAGATGTCACTGATGTATTGAAATCATTTGTTGATTTTGCCAAGTCAGATCAGCGCTTCAATGAAAGCAGCGAGGAATTTCTTCATTCCGAGTTTCTTAACCGCCTACTGAATGTCGACTCCATGAAGATATTGGCTCGGCGAGATGCTTCAATAGCGGCCAAAAGGGGTAGAGACACACTGGTTCTCAAGAGACCTTCCGACGATATTAGTGCTGAAGAGCGAAATGCTTTGCATCTCGACTTTCTCGTTTCAGAATTCCTACTTGAGCTTCGAAGCAAAAACTCAACGGGCTTTGAGCGCGTGTCGAATGTGGCATTCGCAAATATGGCAGCTGAGGCAGTAGCGTGTTTTCGCGACCCACCTACGTCTGAACAGGATTTAAGTGGGTTGACCGTTTATCTAGATTCACCCTTGCTTCTCGACATGCTTGGCGTTAACACGGAATATGCCAAGTATGGGAGCGAGCTTCTTGCCGCGATAAAAGGAAGTGGGGCTATTCCAGCAGTTTTTGATCATTGCATTGCAGAAGCAGAGACGGCTGTATTTTCCAAACTCAATTACCTTAGATCGGGAGTGAACAGTCTTTCATCTGGTTGGGGCACCAGCGTGAAGCCGGACTTGCTAGCCGCTCTGTCTGGGAATATTGCCGCACGGACAACTGATCGGCTCGTTATTAAAGTGCATCGTGACCCGACTATAGATTTTTTAAGGCGGTCACAGACCACTGTAGGCGACATTGAAGCAGAAATTCAAAAGCGAATGCAGGCATGGCGGAATTCTGAAGCGAAAGAATATGACCGTAAATCTGTTTGGGCAATGATTGGTATCCGTGATGCTTCCAGTGTTTGCACACGAATATGTGACGCTCATTGGTTGCTGCTCACGCGGAATACACCCTTAGTGTCAATTGCCAATAATGCATGGACAACTTGGCTACAAGGAACGACAAAGCACAGCAAGGCCAATATTGACCGTTGGGTGCCGGTAGCTATGTCCGACAAGCAATTTGCTGGATATTTATGGGCACGAAAAGGGGGAAGTGATGGCGAAATATCCCAGGCCAGACTCCTAGCCCATTGCTCTGCTGCTGTACGCCCACGATCCGACGTGAAAGCTCGTGCTTACAACTTGGTGTTGGAGCTCAGCGGACAGGAGGAGGCTAATGATCTTGTCGCACTTATGGAGGACCGAGAGGGTGCAAGGGCGTTGATGTTGGCCACTAGAGGCGACCCAGCAGATGTCACCAAGGACCGGCTACCTTTTATACTTGAATCAATCAAGTTGGCAGCAGGGGAATATGCAGCATCTGTTGCACGTGAAGAGGGCGAGCGGAAACTCCAAGAAGCTCTCCATGAGCATGAGCAGAAGTTGGCACAGACACGTCAAGACTCCATCGAAAAAGAGCGAACACTTGAAGCGCGGATTCAATCCGCTGAACATGCATTGATTCAGCATGGAATTGAACAGCAAAGTCTCATGGCTCAAAACGAGCAGCTCAAGCTAACGCTTGACGCCCTTGCTGAGCAGCAAAAAAAACGGAGGCACTACGTGTTTCTCCAGGGACTCGCCGCTGGCTCATCCATATTTAAAATCTTTAGCTGGGGTTCAGCTGCTGTTTTCGGTGTTGTTAGCGGAGTCGCAGCTTGGGTCTCATCAACGCAGCCTCTTACTGGAGCGGCCATGGTTACAGGGGTAGCCATTTCCGGATTCTGGTTTGTCCCTAGCGCTTTACATCGGCCCATCAACCGGATCGCTATGAGAAAAGCTCAAAAAACAGTCTCCGTACTAGAACCTGGGCTTGAGCTGCCTATGGAAATGGCAAACTTCCAACATGGACGTATGGAAGATTCGGATGGAACGGTGCTGACTCTTGCAGGTGTAGAACGCCCAGAAAGGTTTTAGCTTGGGGGACTGACCAGGCCATCACATCAAGAATTAAATGCAGATATTTTGTCAATATCAGGTTGCCACACTTGGCCTTGCTGCCAAGTATATGCAGGCCAAGCCAGGGTATTTAACGATCTGCGGTTTTTTTCACCATACGCCGATGACCGTTGATTACGACAATGTTTTTTAACTTGTGGGTGACTGCGGTATTAACCAATGGCTGACGCCTCACTTCCAACTGAGTCAGTTGCCTTTGCCCCCAAATGCCTCTCCATCGACCTGGAGGTAGGCAAGAAGGATTCCCGCATTCATCAGTTCGCGGCAGTGCGGGGCGATACTGGTGCAGCCTTTGTCCATAACAAGGGCGAACTCGCCAAGGCATTGGAAAAGCTGGATACCTTTGCTGAGTGCTCAGCCTTTCTTCTCGGCCATAACATCGTGGCATTCGATGCGGCGCATCTGGCTGCTGCCAAGCCAGATTTGCGCCTGCTCAAGCTACCCATGGTGGATACCCTGCGGCTTAACCCGCTGGCTTTCCCCCGTAACCCGTATCACCACCTGGTCAAACACTATCAAGATGGTCAGCTGCAACGCGGGAGGCTGAACGACCCGGAGTTGGATGCCCGGCTGACGCTGGATGTCTTTCGCGATCAACAACGTGAATTGCTTGCACTGACGGAATCCGCCCCAGACCTGTTGTTGGCTTGGCATTGGCTGACCACGGCTGAAGATGCCACATCTGGTCTGAACAATTTTTTTCTGACCTTGAGGCGGAAGCCACGCCCAAGCGAAGCTGAAGCCGCAGAGGCCATCAAGCG